>CAYZQL010000008.1:835-33737 GCA_964480555.1 uncultured Lentisphaeraceae bacterium
GGGCGGGGATGATGTCTTTCAGCAGCCAGATGAAGTGCTTGCCGCTGATCAGGCCGGAGCGGGGGAGGTTGACTTCCAAAAAGAGTTGGGCCACGCGCCGCCAGTCGAGATGGGAGGCGAGGCTCTCCATGGTGCCGAGGGTGTCGGTGGCGTACAGCGCCGCGGCGATGGAGCCGATGCTGGTGCCGGCGATGCAGCTCGGGCGGATGCCGAGTTGGCCGAGGCGTCGGAGCACGCCGAGATGCGCCCAGCCGCGTGCGCCGCCGCTGCCGAGCGCAAGACCGATTCGTGGTTGGATGTGGCGGAGTGCAGGCATGGGGAGACGGCCGGCCCGCGCATGGGCCGCCATCCTTTAGCGGGGTTTCGGGACGTTGGCGGAGGCCTTGCGGTTCTTGACGAAGATGGTTCGGGTATAGCCGCTTTGAAGCAACTCGATGGAAACGGACCGCATGAGGGCGCGGTCAGGATTGTCCGGGATGAGGATGTTCACCTCCTGTTCGCGCTTGAAGCCTGCGGCGCGCACGGCTTCGGCGATTTTACCGGGTTCCAGGCGTTTGTTGTTGAAGGTGATCACGCCGAATTCGTCGAGGGTGATTTCGGGCACGCGGGTGTTTTCGATCACGCGTGAGGTGGTGCACCCGTTCCAGACGGAAGAGGCGATGAGGAACAGCGCGAGCGTCAGAAAAGGGAATCGACTCATAAGTTCTCCAAGGATGGGAGAACTTTAGCATAAGCCCGATTGGCGGTGCACAAAAAAAGGTGGCAAGCCGGATTAAGGGGCGATGAGCACAGCTCGCGACCGCTGCAGACGATAGCCCTCTTCGACGGTGGCTGGCTCCAGGTAGTAGCCGCCACCCTGCTCCAGCAGGGGGACGAGCACGCCTGCGAACTTGACCGTGCCGGACGATTCGCTGCCCGTGGGCGACGGCAGGAGGAACTTGCCTGAGAAGATGCCTGTCGAGGCCGACACCCGCAGCGTTGCCTCAAGTTCATTGCCGGACTCAAGCGCAATCGATTTTCCGCGCGCCGTGACGGATGCCGTGCCGCTGTCGACTTGGAAGGTCGCTCCCTCGAAGGCCCGTGCGAGGTCCTGCGATTTCGCATAGGCCGCGCCGATTTCGGTGAACGCGCCGTCGTCAAACGAGGCGGCAAAGCCGTTCGCGTTTTTCGCCGGGCTTGTTCCCGGGTACAGCCAGGACGAGCCGACGATGGCGACGTGGTTGTCTGACGGCGAGAGGGTTCCCCGGCCGTCGATCCAGATCTGCCCTGCGACCGAGCCTCGCTTGGAGGCGAGTTTGGCATAGATCGGGAACCCGGCGTACGCAGTCCCGTCATCGGCGTCGTCATATCCCAGTTCGGACAGCGTGGAGCCTCCGAAGGCGGTCAGTGAGGACGAGCCGCTGAACTTGGTGCCGTCCGCCAGCACGCCGCTGTATTTCACGGAACCGCGGTTGTTGGCGGTGAACGTCACGTAGCCCGAGCCCTCCGGGCTGTTGTCGACGGTGCCGCTGTTGGGCGTGACGGCGGCGACGGGGAGGACGGCGGTGTAGTAGCCGATGAACGGGGCGAGCGCCAACAGGTTTTGGCGGCGCCCGAGTGCGGAGGTGCCGTTGAAAGTTCCGGTCAAGACCCCGTCCGAATCGACTTCGACGGCGAACGCGCTTGCGCCGCGGGGCTTCATGCTCGCGGAAAGGAAGCCCGACTCGGAGGACTCTTCCCACTCGCCGCTCATCGAATAGGAGACCCCGTTCAGGAGCGCTTTCACCTTCAGCTTCCCGAGCGCGGAGGCCGTCAGCGTGAAGGTTCCCTGCACCGTCCGGTTCGCCGACGCGTAGAAAAAGCCGGTGTAGGTGCCTGCCGCGCTGAGCGTGCCGATCGGGCTGAACCCGTCTTCAAACGGGTCTTCAAACGGGTCGTCGACGGTGGGCGGCGTGACGGAAGGCGCTTCCGTGACTGTGACCGTCAAGGTCGATGTTCCGAGCGTTGCTGTGCCGGAGGACCGGCTCAGGCGGATCGTGAACGACCGGGATGTCGGCAGGTTCACCAGATGGTCGTCGATGATCGGCACGGAGATCGTTTTGGTGGCCGCATCGCCGTCGCCCCACGACAGCGTGCCGCTTTTACTCGTGTAGGCGGTCCCGGCATGTGCGGTCCCGTCTGCCGTCTCGTAATGGAACGACTGGGTGCCCGAGGAACCGCCCTGCCGCATGACCTGCACGGTGACGGACGACGCGCTTTCGCTGACGGTCACCGCGGAGGCGGCAAACCCTATGGTTCCGGGCGCGGCGGCGATCGGCGCCGAGTTGTAGGGGTACTGGCTGGTGGTGGTCCTGACGCGGGTGTAGAAGCCGGGGTCTTTGCCGAGCGTGCTCCGGGCGAGGAACTGGTCGGCGACCGCCCCGTTCGGATGGAAGAGCACGATGGTCGGGAAATCGAGGTAGCCGGAGGACGAGCGGTAGGGGCCGGTGTAGGAGGACCACGCGCTCGCGGACAGCGCAGAGCGGTCGGCCATGATCAGGACCATGGGGTTGGCAGCGATGAACGAGGCCCAGGCGGGCTTCGCCAGAATGTTGGAATCCCAGCTTTTGCTGTAGGCGCAGGTCTGGCTGTCCACAAAAGCCATGAGAGCCGGTCGGTTCAGCGATTTGGCCAAGGCTTTGGCCGCGGCCGGGTTGTTGTTCCACATGTTGAGCTGAACATTTCTCGGATCACTGCTGACCGGAGGAAACGCCGCGACGTATAGGGTAAGCCCCAACGCGAGTAACGCTGCAAGTCCAAGTCTCATGGAAGGAACTCCTCGATTTTTGCGCCTCGGGTCAGCAGGTCTCTGTCCAAAGTGCGTTTTTTAAACTATAGCATAATACTACAGTTACTCGGAGTCAACCGGAAATCAACGGGATTTTCTGAAAGGCGTTTTCTGGCTGGGCGGTCGCAGAAAAGCCGGGCTTTTCAGCTTGTGTGAAAGGGGCGAAGGGTATACTTTTTCACACATAAAAAGATCACCGGTTTTCCGGCGTGACACCGCCGGGCATAACGGGCAACAAGGAGATTCGCGTATGGAAGCGATGGCGACGAATCGTCGGCAGTTCATGACGGGCTCGCTGGCGGCGGCAGGTGTGGCGGCGGCGCCGCGCGTGGCGCGTGCGGTGGGGGCGAACGGCAAGATCCGCATGGGGTTCATCGGCGTGGGGAACCGCGGCACGCAGCTGATGCACCTGTTCATGGCGCACCCGGACGTCGAGGTTGTCGCGCTGTGCGACGTCTACGAGCCCTTTCTTTCGCGCGACTACGGCAAGGTGGCGCAGCGCTACAAGGATGAGTTGGGCGAGCGCATCCCGAAGTTGGGAGAGACCTTTGCCCGGCCGCCGCGGCGCTACAAGGATTACCGGCAGCTGCTCGAGGACAAGGCGGTCGATGCGGTCTGCATCGCGACGCCGGATCACTGGCACGCGCTGCAGACGATTGACGCGATTAAGGCCGGCAAGGACGTTTACGTGGAGAAGCCGCTGACCAACACGGTCGTCGAGGGGCGCAAGATGGTGCAGGCGCAGCAGGCGAGCAGGCAGGTGGTGGCGGTTGGGCTCAACCGGCGCGGCAACCCCGCGTATCTCCGGCTCGCGGAGGAGTTGCGCGGCGGCAAGCTGGGCAAGCTCTGCGTGGCCAGTGCGGCGCGCGTCAGCAACCTCTTCCCGGACGGGATCGGCAAGCAGGCGCCCGCCGCGCCGCCGAAAGACTTCGACTGGGACCTGTGGCTCGGGCCGCGCGCGCTCCGCCCCTACCGCTACAACATCGCGCCCTACAAGTTCCGCTGGTTCGGCGATTTCTCGAGCCAGATGGGCAACTGGGGCGTCCACTACATGGATGTGATCCGGTGGATGATGGGAGAGACCGCGCCCTGCGCGGTCACTGCGGCCGGAGGCCGGTACTACTTGGACCACGACGGCGACATCCCGGACACGATGTCGGTGACCTTCGAGTTCGCTTCCGGCAGGATCGCCAACTTCAACATCTACGAGGCGTGCGGCGGGCCGCTCTTCCCGTACGGCGAGATCGAGATCCGGGGCACCAAGGGCGTCGTGTATGCCGATGAGCGGGGCTACACGGTGTTGCCTTCCAAGCCCGGCCAGTTCCAGACGTGGAAACGGCTCGTGGAGCCCGAGGAGTTCAAGGTCCGGGAGAAAGAGCTGGCCGACGGCAGCAGCTCGGTCAGCACGGGTGGCCTGATCCGCGACTTCCTGGACTGCGTCGTGTCGCGCAAGACGCCGCGCTGTACGCTGGAGGAGGGCCACCGCTCGACCTGCTTTGCGCATCTCGCCAACATTGCGGTGCGCATGCGTCAGCGGCTGGAGTGGGACGCGAAGGCCGAACGGTTCACGAACTGTGACAAGGCGAACGAGCTGCTGCAGTACGAGTACCGCGCGCCGTGGAGGCTCGGGTGAAAACCATGAAACGACGCGCTTTTGTCAAGATGGCCGCGCTGGCCGCCGGGGGCGGGATGGCCTGTCCTGCGTGTGCGCAGTCCGTCGCGGCGCGGGAGGTGCTCCTGCATGCCTTCTCTAAGCCGCTGCTGTGGCTGGGCTATGACGCGATGGCCGAGGCCCTGGCCCGGGCCGGGTTCAACGGGATCGACCTGGCGGTGCGGCCCAAGGGTCACGTCGAGCCCGAGCGCGCGGAGGTGGACCTGCCGCGGGCGGTCGAGGCCGCGCGCAAACAGGGCCTGAAGGTGGACATGATCGTCACCGCCCTCACGGCGGCGGATGAGCCGTTTGCCGAGCGCGTGCTCAAAACGGCGGCGCAGTGCGGGGTCGGGCTTTACCGCATGGGCTATTTCAGGTATGACGATGCGCTGGGCGTGGAGGGGACGATCGGGAAACTTCACAAGCAGATGGCGGCGCTCGAGGCGCTCAACAAGGCGTGCGGCATCACAGGGTGTTATCAGAACCACTACGACTGGGGAGCGGGCCTGGTCGGCGGCCCCGTGTGGGACCTCTATTACATGCTGAAGGGGCTTGACCCGAAGTGGGTCGGCTGCCAGTACGACATCTGCCACGCGGTGTCCGAGTCGGGCGGCTCGTGGGCGGTGGCGTTGAAGCTCATCGCGCCCTACATCCGCAGCGCCTGCCTGAAGGATTTCAGCTGGGCAAAGAAAAAAGAGGTGTGGCAACCCGCGCCCGTTTTTGCGGGAGAAGGCGTGGTGCCGTGGCGGCGCTATTTCGCGCTGCTGTCGCAGCTGAAGCTGCTGGGCGTTCCGACGTCGGTGCATTGCGAGTGGACGCTGTTCTCGCCCGAAGAGCAGGCTCTGCCGGAGGGCGAGCGGCGCGCGCTTGCGGTGCGCAAGATGAAGCGCGACCGCGACTTCTTCGCAGCCCGTTTTTCCGAGGTGCCGAAGAAGCCATGAGCGTGAGGCCGGCAGCGGCTGGGCCGCCGCCGGATCAGGCTTCAGTCCGAACCGCGTGCGCCCCTTGGTCAGAGCGGAGCAGGCGGCAGACGCTTGCCGGTGAAGGACTCGATCAGGGCCGCCGCGGGGCAGGGGGACGCGAGATCGGCAAAGGACGCGATGATCGCGGCGGGCTTGTGCTCGGCGAGAACCGCGGCGGGGTAAGAGGTGGTCAGGGCGATCACCGTCATGCCGGCCGCGTTGGCGGACTGGATTCCCGCGATGGCGTCTTCGAACACCAGGCACTGCGCGGGGGCGAACCCGAGGCGCTGCGCGGCCAGAAGGTAGATCTCGGGGTCGGGCTTGCCGTTCTTCACGTGCGAGGCGTCCACGACCTCTTTGAAGAAAGGCCGTATCCCGAGGCCGTCGAGCACGAAGCGCACGTTGTCGTCCGGGGCCGAGGTCGCGACGCCGCAGTCGATCTTTTCGCGGCGGGCGAAGTCCAGCAGCGCGATGAGTCCGGACGGGGCTGTCAGGTGGGGCTCGTAGATCGTGCGGTAGAGCGCCTCTTTCTCGACGGTCGAACGCGTGACCTCGTCCTCGGTCGGCTCCCGGTCGAGCAGGAAGCGCATGTACTCGCGGTTATTGAATCCGAGCCGACGCTTGATTTCGTCGACCGTCAGTTCGCGTCCGAATTGGCGCGCGTAGTCGGTCCACGCCAGCACATGAAAGTCCGAGTTGTCGGCGAGCACGCCGTCCATATCAAAGATAAAGGCAGTCATGCGGGCGTAGTTTAGCAAACGGCCTGCGGGCCTGTCATAAGAAAAATCAAGATTCTGGGGCCAGAATGCAGGTGGGCCGCCGCGGCTCGGACGTGGGCGTTTCGCGCGGCAGGGCGTCCGTTAACGCACGCGTCGGGCGGGCTCGATGGTGCGCGGCGCGAGCCACTCCCGCAGGTCGGCGATGTCTTTGCGAAGGGCGTCGAGCTGGCCGGCGAGTGCGGTGATTCGCGCGTCAACGGTGGGATTGGCCGCCAGCGCGGCGTCGCTGTTCGGGTCATACGCGAGGCCGAGAAAGGCGTAGAGCGGAGTGAAGTAGCTGTCGATGGTGTCGAGCCGCTTCCCCATTTCTTCGAGCGGCGCGGCGAGTTTCTCCGTCGCGGCGGTTGTGGTGACTTCTTCGAGGTGTTCGAACGACTGGTCGATGTAGGCCGTGAGTTCCGTGAGGAGGTCGGGCACCCCGTCGAGTTTCGTGAGGGAGGCGGCGAGCGTGTCCGTCCGCTTCGTGAGGCTTTGGAGCGACGTGCGAAGGGCGCCGGTGTCGGCCGCGTGCTCCTTCCCGCCGATGGTCTCTTCGAGCTGCGACAGGCGCCTGCTCAGGGCGGCGAGCTGGACGTTGATGGCCTCCAGCCGCTGGACAAGCATTTCTTGCCGGCTCTGCATGCCGTCCGGATCGGTCGCCGTCTTGGCGAACGATATCCGGATCCGTTTGCTCTCGTCGCGGATCAGCGCTTTGGTGGTGAGGACGGATGCGAGGATCGAAAGACAGACCGCCAAGGTGCAGAGAATCAGTTTCATCGTCGCCTCCATAAAGGATGTTAGACGCCGACAGTGTAAACGAGTCTCCCCTTGTTGGGCAAACGTAAAGCGAAAGGCAGGCCCAGCCGCGGGCTCAGAAATTTTTGAACCACGCCTCGGCGGAACGGTTTGTGGTGCTGGCGGAGCGTTGATGATTCGCGCTTTTCTCGATCATGGCGCGTTTCTCTTCGGCGGTCACCATGCGTCCCGGAACAGTGAATGTGCGTTTTCCCAGCGTCACGGCAACGGCCGTCACGCGGTCCCAAGGGAAAGAGGGCGCCAGGCAGACCGGGATGTCGGCGGCCATGGCGCCGACGGCGATTTCTTGCGGCACGGCCAGGCGCTCAAGAAGGGCGGCGGTGGCCGCGTGGTGCGCGAGCAGCGGGCGCACGGCCAGGCTTTGAGCCGTCTCCCCCGAATCGAGGCGCAGCGCGACCTCGAGCGCGTTCAGGATCGGACGCTCAGCGCTGCCGAGATTGATGATCGAGAGCGTGGCGTAAGAGACCGGTTTCAGAAGGCGGCGGTTGAACTGCCGGCTCTCGGTCGCGTTTTCCGGAAAGGACGTGAGGACCAGCAGCACGCCGTCCTGCTGCAGCTCGCCATACCAGCCGGGCTTGGTAAGGGCCGTGTCCTCGGTTTTGGCGGGGTGCTGTGCAGAGGAGGGGGTTGCCACGTCAGGCGCAGCCGGGCGCAGGGCCGCTTGCGGGAAAAGGACGTTGGCCACCACCGTCAGCAGGGTGAGAAACGCGACGGGGATGCCGATCACGAGGCGTCTGCGGACGCGGCGGCTCCAGAGGCGCCTCTGAGCGTTTTGCGCGTAAAGGCCCAGGCCCAGTGCGGCCAGGGTCAGCGTGCCGGCGAGTATCGTCAGCAGGTTGGACGAGGAGGTTGTCCGCAGGTGGGCCATGAACCCGACGGCGAGTTTGCAGCCGAGACCGAGAAACGCGAGCAGGACACATGCGGCGGCAGCGTGCTTTCCGGATGCGCAGGTCTCCGGATGGGTGTGGCGGCGAGAGCGGTCGCTATGGCTGTGCGTGTGTGTCATACTCAAAACGAATGAAGTCTTGTTCCTGTAAAAGTAACGGACATTTGCGGGAACGTCAACCCCTTATGCCTGTGGCACATAGGTTTGTCATCGGTTCGGGAGGTCGAAAGTTTGCCCTGTCAAACATGATTAAGATGTTCTATTGGCCTTGAAAAAGACCATCTTTATAGCTACATTATTTAAACGAATGAACTGAACGGCCGAGACCGTTACAGGAATTTTTACAATAGCAGGGTGGTCACATAGCGAAGGGGTAAAATAATGGGGGAGCATGTGCTTGAAAATCTTGCCGGACTGACACTGAAAGAGGTCGCCGAACGTCAAGCAAGGGACGGCTATAACGAATTGCCGTCCCAAGGGAGGCGCAAGGTTCTCGACATTTTTATCGGCGTTCTCAAAGAACCGATGTTCATGCTCCTGATTGCGTGTGGGACCCTGTACCTCCTTTCTGGGGAAATTCAAGAAGCGGTGATGCTTCTCGGGTTCGTGTTTGTCATCATCGGCATCACCTTTTTTCAGGAACGGAAAACCGAGAGGGCGCTTGAGGCATTAAAAGACCTGTCGAGCCCTCGCGCTTATGTTATCCGCGATGGCGAGAAGATACGCATCGCCGGCCGCGAAGTGGTTTGCGGCGATGTGGTTCTGCTTTCTGAAGGGGACCGTGTTCCGGCGGATTGCGTTCTGGTGCACGCGCTCAACTTTTCAGTTGATGAATCCCTGTTGACTGGCGAGGCAGTGCCGGTACGCAAAGCGGATACGGAAGATCGGACTACAAAGATGGGGAAGCCGGGCGGCGATGACCAGCCTTACGTGTTTTCGGGAACTTTAGTGGTTGCTGGACAGGGGGCGGGAGTCGTCAAAGCGATTGGCACGGGGACCGAATTGGGTAAAATCGGAGCGGCTCTGCAATCGGTCGCAGAAGAGCCGACGCCTCTTCAGGTTCAGACCGGCAGAGTTGTGCGCACCTTCGCCTCAGCCGGCGGCATCCTCTGCGTTCTGGTGGTTGTTGTGTACTGGCTGACCCGCGGTAGCTTGCTTGAAGGTTTTCTTGTCGGGTTGTCGCTGGCGATGGCGATGTTGCCTGAAGAGTTCCCCGTGGTCCTGACGGTGTTTCTCGCGCTTGGCGCATGGCGCATCTCCCGGCACCGTGTGCTCACTCGGAGGGTTCCCGCGGTCGAAACCCTTGGTTCGGCGACGGTCCTCTGTGTTGACAAGACGGGCACGTTGACCCTTAACAAAATGACGGTCTCTGACCTCGTCGTGGGGGATCAGACATTGACAGCCGGAGCGCTGAAGGATGCTTTGCCCGAAGAATTCCATGAGGTGGTTGAGTATAGTATTCTGGCCAGTCCTGCCGATCCATTCGATCCGATGGAAAAAGCCATGAAGGAACTGGGCGATCGATCACTTGCGAACACCGAACACCTGCATGCGTCGTGGACACTGCAACGGGAATACCCCCTCAGCAAGGAGCTGTTGGCGATGTCGCGTGTGTGGACCTCGAGCGATGGCCGTGAGCTCGTCATCGCGGCCAAGGGTGCCCCTGAGGCGATTGCGGATTTGTGTCACTTCGACAACGCGCATAAGAAGCGGCTCGAAGGAAACATCGATGTTCTCTGCAATCAGGGCAAGCGCGTGATTGGCGTGGCACGTGCTCGCTACAAGAAGGAGGAACTGCCGGAACTGCAGCACGATTTTCATTTCGAGTTCGTGGGGCTGCTCGGGCTGGAAGACCCTGTCCGGCCGAATGTGCGCCGGGCCATCGAAGAGTGTTACGCGGCAGGTATTCGGACGATCATGATTACGGGTGATTATCCGGGTACGGCAAAGAGCATTGCGCGACAGATCGGGCTCAGGAATCAAGACCGACACATTACGGGGGCCGAGTTGGAGGCCCTTTCCGACGAGCAACTTGCGGAGCAGATCAAGGGCGTCAATATCTTTGCCCGCATGGTGCCGGAGCAAAAGCTCCGGATTGTCAAAGCGCTCAAACAAAATAACGAAGTCGTTGCCATGACGGGTGACGGAGTAAACGATGCTCCCGCGCTGAAAGCGGCGCATATCGGCGTGGCGATGGGGGCGAGGGGTACCGATGTCGCGCGCGAGGCCGCTTCGCTGGTGCTTCTCGACGACGATTTCAACTCCATTGTGGCGGCCGTGCGTATGGGCAGGCGCATTTACGACAATCTGAAGAAAGCGATGATGTTCATCGTGTCCGTCCACATACCGATCGCCGGGCTATCGCTGCTTCCTGTTCTGATGAACTGGCCGCTCATTCTTTCCCCGGTGCATATTGTTTTTCTCGAGTTGATTATCGATCCCTCCTGCACGCTGATCTTTGAGTCGGACACGGAAGAACGGGATGTCATGGCCCGGAAACCGCGCCGTATCGACGCAGAGCTTTTTGACAGACGGACACTCCTGAACTGCTTTTTCCAAGGCAGTCTGACGCTTGCCGTCACCGTTGCCGTTTACCTGTTCGTCCGGCATGACCATGCCGACGAGGCGGCCCGCACCTTGGCCTTTCTCACACTGGTTATCTGCAATCTGGGCATCATCTTGTCAAACCGTTCGTTGTCACGGTCTGGGTTCAGTATGCTGCGAGAGAAGAACGAGGCGTTCAAGTGGGTCGTGACTGGGACGGTGGCGGTTCTGATCCTGATTCTGATTGTGCCGTTTTTCAGGAAGCTGTTCAGATTCGGTACGGTCACGTGTGAGGATTTTGCACTTGCCGTTGCGGGGGCCTGTATGGCGGTAGCCCTTATGGAACTTGTGAAGGTCTTCCTGATGCGTCTGACTGAGATCGATCGGCAAGGCGGTTTCAGACAGTGAGTTTTTTTAATGATCGCGGAAGCGGGTGCCCGCTCGTTTGTCAACCGGTCAGAACAGCTCTAGGGCTTGTATGTAAGCGTTTTGTCGGAAGACCCCACGGGATTCTGGTCTCTCTCCGCACCCATGTCCACAGTCTCTGATTCTCGCTCAGCCGTGGGCGCTTCAGCGCTCTCAAAGCGGTATGGCGCAGGACGAATCTGATAGGCGAGTGGAGCCAGCATGCCGCCCGACACGATCATCTTCACGCCGTCCTCGACCGAGATGTCAGTGAAGTGGACTTCGTGTTCAGGGAGGAGAATGAGAAAGCCGGAGGTCGGGTTGGGTGTCGTGGCGACAAAGACGCGATAGAGTGTCTTGCCTTCGGGGTTGAGTATCGTGCCGGTGATGAACCCCAAGGCCATTGAGTCACGTCGCGGGAACTCTACAAGGACGACCGCCTTGAAGGCCGCCTTTGTCGAGGACGAGAAGGTGTCGACCACCTGCTTGGAGGCGGAATAAATGGATTTCACGAGCGGCAACCGCAAGAGAAGGTTTTCTCCCCACTGGATCATGCGGCGACCGACGATGTGGTTCGTGATGAGGCCGACAAAATAGATGAGCAGCACAGCGAATATGAGCGCGATCAACGTCAACACGTACTCGGGCAACTTGTCCACCCAAGGTTGCATGACAGGTCGCACGAAGGCCGTGAACGACGAAAAAAACAGGTTTAGGATGAACAGGGTGATTGCGAGGGGGATCAGAATCAGTAGTCCAGACACCATCCGGGTCCGCAGGTGCTTGCCGAATACCGAGCCGGCAGGTTTTTCCGTCGAACAACTCATAACGCTCTCTCTTCCAGTGTTGTTGTGATTATTGGGGTGATGCCGAGGTTAAATACCCCAGATACACCAGACGAAGGCACTGGCACTTATAACGGCAGCGACCGTGACGGGAATGCCGATGCCCATGAACTCCCGGAACGAGACGGTATAGCCGTGTTTCTTCAGAATTCCCAAGGTGACCACGTTTGCGGAAGCGCCGATGGGCGTTAGGTTTCCGCCCAGGCAGGCCCCGATCAAAAGACCGAACATGAGCAGCGGTTCCGGCGCTTGGATCTGGCCGGCGACCTTCTGCGCGACGGGGATCATGACCAGCAGGAAGGGCACGTTATCGACAAACCCGGAGACGACGACCGAGAAAACGACGATCATCGTGAAAGCCAAGGCCACGTTACCCCCGACGGAGGCCGACATCATGCTGGACAAGCGGTCCATCCAGCCGGAGTCGCTCAGGCCACCCACGAGGACGAAGACGCCGATAAGGAAAAAGGTGGTGTCCCAGTCGAGTGTGGTGATGAGTTTGCGCGTGCTGCCCCAGCGTGCATGCAGGCGATACCAGGCCAACGCAATCGCGCTCAGAACCAGCGTATAGACGCCCGCGAACCAGGCGAATTCGGGATCGAACACTGTGGCGAATGATAAGCCCAGGATCAACAGTCCAAGAAGGATGGCCGGCACCCACGACCGGGCATGTTCCTGGTAGATGAGGGCCGCTTTGTTTTTGTGACGGCGGTACACCAGTGCCAACACGGCCAACGACATGATCGCGCCGATCTGGACGGCGAAAAAGATGCCCGGTTTCATCCGGTAGGCAAAAAAATCCCAGAACCCCAAGCGCATGTAACCCGCCAGGATCATACTCGGAGGGTCGCCGATCATGGTGGCTGTGCCTTGCAGGTTGCTGCTTACGGCAATGCCGATCAGCAGCGGGACCGGGCTGATTTTAAGCTTGTCAGACAAGCTTAAGGCGACGGGTGCAACCAACAGCACGACGGCAACGTTCTCGACGAACATGGAGATCACACCCGCCAGCGCGCAAAGGGCCAGCATGGCGACACGTGTGGACTTGGACTTGTCGACCAGCCATTCGGCAAACACGGCGGGCACGCGCGACATCAGGAACATCTCCGCCAGGATCAGCGTTCCGAAGAAGAGACCCATAACGTTCCAGCTGATTTTTGAAAAAAGCGCGTCGTACCATTGAAGCACACCGGTTGCGACAAGGAGCGCGCCTCCGATACAAGCGGTCCACGAGCGTCGCGCCGGCAGTACAACAAACAAAGCGTAACAAAGGACGAAAACGATCAAGCTGATCCAAGGGGGGGTCATAATAAACCTTCTGGAGAATGCGAACGCCAGCGCCCCCGCTATAAGGCGGAGACGCCAGCGTGTGAAAAAACCCGTCCGCTGTAATGCGTTTGGCAGGTTCTGGTTCAGGTGCTCCGCTTATTCGGCCTTGGCGACTCCGACGCTGACCTTCTGCTTGTTGCCGCACTTGGGGCAGACCCAGTCCTGCGCATAGGGCTTGTCGGCGGTGGGCGTGTCGATCTCGAGTTCCACGGTTTTGCCGCACTTGGCGCAGGTGATCTTGATCTTGGTCTTTTTATCTCCGCACTCGACGACGGTGGCGCCCGTGGCGGTGAGTTTCGCGGTGCAGGCTGCGGGAACGCTTTTCTTGGCGTCTTTTGCGGCGGCGCAGCAGGTCTGGCCGGAAGACAGCAGGGGCACTGCCGCCAAGGTGAACATGGAAGCAACGAACGTACGACGTGAGGTCATCCTGAATCTCCTTCGTTTGGTTGTTCGCACGCGGCCGGGACATGACGGTGCAAATTACACATCAGTTTACGCTTCCCTCGTGCGCAAGTCAACTCGCCGCAAAGACGGACGGAGCGGCTGCGGCGCGGAACTGCGCATGCTGGCCGGCAAGTGGCTGAGGTCGGAAAATCTGGACGCCCTGCTGATTTGAGGGCTCTTCGCGCGTCCGCCGAGCATGGGCTTGTCAGGTTCGACGAAACGCCGGGAGTTTTTGATGAACCTGGACATACAGCCGATCCGGCACTGTCTGAAAAAGATTGAGTCGAACGCTGAACTCCGAACGCCCAACTTGAGCGTTGAGCGTCACTTAAACGCGACCACCTGTTGAAGCCCGCCGTGGGCTGACCTAACGTGCCGTCGTGTCAATGCCCTTCAGACTGCCAGGCTTTGACGGCCGGCACCGGATGGACCAGCATCAGCACGTTGAGCGTCAGGTTGTCACGGACCCACCAGAGGCAGCCGAGCTCGAGGACGATGATCGTGGCCACGATGACCCAGACACGCGCGTGGCGGGCGGCCATGAAGCCGAGAGCCATCATGCCCACGTCGCAGACGGAGTTCAGGACGCTGTCTCCGACATAGCCGAGCGCGATGGTCGCTTCACGGTACCGATTGATGACGAGCGGCGAGTTTTCGAGAAGCTCCCAGCCGGCTTCGAGGAGCAGGGCGATGAGGAAGCGGTACTTGACCGGCAGCCGCCGCGCGGCCAGCCACAGGAAGCCGTAAAACAGCATGCCGTGGATGATGTGCGAAAAAGAGTAGGCGTCCGCGACCCGCTGCGAGTTCTCGCTGGACCAGATGTCGCCGTCCCACCACCCGAAGCGCCCGTCGGGGCCGAGCGGCGAACGCCCCGAAGCGCTCTCGATGGCCGCCACGGCCAGAAAGACGGCCAGCATGCTCAGGATGACGAAGCGGTGCTTCTTCAAAAAGCCATAGGCCCTCCGCCGGGCTGAACCGTCCGGCGTCCCGCTGTCCAGAGTTCGCGTCATTTCGCTGTGGCCTCCGTTGCGGCGCACCCGGCTTCCTTGGCCATTGCCACCAGCCGCCGCGCGCCGCGGTGGGTGACGTAGAGGTAGTGCGGGTCTTTCCAAGTGCTGCGGATAAAGGCGAGGTCTTTGGCTTTGTCGTAGGTGAAGGCGCGCTCCGGCAGGAGGAGCGCCAGCGCGCCGGGGTTCAGGCAGAGCTCGAGCGCGGTGTAGGGCCCGAACCAGTTCCAGCTCTGGATCGTCCGCAAGGCCACGCCGTTGGGATGCTCGGCGAAGAAGAAGCAGTCCGGAAAATCCTTGCGCATGCGCTGCAGGATGAAGTCGGGGGTCTCGTTGGCGAAGACGTCGAGGTAGAACCAACGGCACCGCTTGCCGAAACGCGCCTGATGCCACTCCACGCGCTGGCGGAACAGATCGTACTGCCACTCTGCGGTCCAGTCCAGCCGCAGGAAGGTCATCTGCCAAGGCGGCCCCATGAGAAAGTCTTCGCGGATCAGGAAGCCGATCTCGCACGCCGCGTCGGTCAGGGTTTTGGCCCAGACGTCGATGGCGGCCCGCTTCACGCCGGTGACCTTCGCCCGCACCGTCAGCCGCTGCGCCGCCAGCGCGGGATCGCCCACCTGTGCCACGGCTTTCAGCTCGACGCGGTCGCCGGCCTTTGCGCCGGTCAAGGCCGCCTCGGGTTCGTCCAGCTTGACGTAGAGCCCGATGCGGTCGCGGTAGCGCTCCTCGGCACCGATGTCGGACGCGGACTTCACGTACGCCGCGGAGGCCTCCAGCAGCTCTGCGGAGGTGAAGGCGAGCCGCTGCCGCGCGTCGCCGTACCGCGTCAGCTTCCTGAGCCGTCCGGTGTCGGCGGCGTGGAGCTCGACGCCGCCTTTGCGGGCGAGGAGCGTGCCGTCCGGCGCGAGTACCTCGATCTCCGCGACGGCCCAGTCCCAGTTGCGCACGGGACCCTCCACGCTCAGCCGCTCCTCCATGTCCGGGTGGAAGTAATGCGTGTCCGGCAGATAGTCGAGCGACAGGTTGTTCGCGCCCCGGCAGGTGGCCGAGCGCCAGACCACATTGGCCAGCGCCTTGGTTTCCCGCATCTCCTGGAGGTTCTTCTCGGCGTAGGCCTTGATCCATTTCACCGGCCGGCCGGCGTTCTCGTCGGTGAAGCCGGTCAGCCGCTTGAGCGCCTCGCCGGTGGCGGTCACCGCCTGAGCGGGAAACTCCCACTTGTTGCTTTTCCAGTTCGGGTCGGCCATGGTCCAGCCCTGCGGGTTCTCGGGCGAGATGGCGTGGTTCTCGGCCATGAAGAAGTTCATGATCACCAGCGGGTTCTTCGCCCGGTCATAGGGCGGGGCGGGCTGGACGGGGATGTGCTCCTCCAGCTCCCGCATGTAATCGGCCCAGAGATCCTTGGCGTCGACCAGCTGGAGGTAGCCGGCGGGGCCGGGGCTGCGCCGGTCGGAAAAGCGCAGCCGGTAGTTCTGCTTGAACGCGTTCTGGTAAAGGCAGGCCAGCGAGACCGCCTCGGCCCAGCCGGAGGCGATCCGCAGCTCGTAGGAGGCTTCCTGCGGCGTGAGCGTGAGTTCGCCGAACGGGGCGCGCCACACGTCATGCACGCCGAGGCGGCAGAGCCCCACGGCGAAGCGCTCGTCTTGGAGCACCGCGGCGGGGACGAAGAGGTTGTTGCTCGGGTAGTTGATACGGACGGCGCCGGGCAGGGGGCCCATCAGCAGGCCCTGTGTGGTCGGCAGGTTCCTGCGCCACTGGCCCAGGCTGCCGGAGTCGGCGGTCGCGCACTTGAGGTTGAGGTCCAGGATCTTGGCGTCGAAGGCGGTCAGCCGGAAGGCCGGATCGACCGTCGCTTCGAGCGCGAGGTCCAGGCCGTTCTCCCCGACCGGCCGCAGCGAGAGCCGCCATGCGGCGCCGGCGTGCGCGAAGGTCTGACGGAAAACGAGCAGCCCGTTTTCCACCGTGACACTTACGACACCTTCGCCGAGAAAGACGGGCTCGCCGCGCTTGTTGGTGACAGTGAAGAGGACGCCTTGGCTGGCGGTGACCTCGACTTCTCGGAAGACCCGTGCCGTCGGGTCGAAGAACGGGCGCTTGCCCGGCCCGGTCAGGCGCAGCGCCGGCCTGGACGGCAGCACGACCTCCTTGCCGTCCCACAGGACCCGGAAACCGTCGCCGCCCACCGCTTCAACCTTCACCTCCGCCAGGCACGCCGCCGCGAAACAGATGAGAGCAGAGAGAACACTCTTACCGCAACAGTTCATAGGCGACTCCTTTAAGACACACCGTGTTCCGTCAGGTGAACGCGCGCATCAGCGTCTCCGCAGGAGCGCCCCCAAGACCGACGCAAACAGCGTACACCACGCCGCGCCAGATCGTCCAGCGGATTCCCGAAGCGCCAGCAATTCGGTATCCACTCCTTCGTCGGTCGAGGTGTACTTGAGCGTTGAACGTTTCAAGTTTCAGTAAAGGAAACCCATAAGATGAAGAGGAATGGTGTTCTTTGAGCCAATTAGAATGTTATCTTTGATGACGAACCCACGGCTGGCGGTCTTGGGAAGTTGCTTGCTCCCTTTGTTCTGACCTCCGACTTCGAAGACGACGTCGCCGATTCTGAAATCGCCGCCCTTCTCGCTACGCGAAACGGGATGTACGGCATTCTGCACGCTGGTCAGAAAGAAGAGTTCTCGGACCGTCCCCAAGTCCACGGTCTGACCGAGACCTTCGCAGATGGCGTGATAAAGCGTGGTGTTGTCCAGAAACGTTTTCTGGGGTCTGCGCACGAGGGCGTGTCCCCTGGCACCCGGAAGCACCATTCGGATCAGTCCCGTCTCGAGCAGAATAGTGAGATAGCTCGTTGCGGTCTTGTCGTCCACTCCCAGACTGGTCGCCAACTTGTGGACATTCATGTCTCCGGGCGGAATCGTGGCCAAGAAATAGAGGATTTTCGTGAAGTTGTGCAGATTCTCAGTCTTGAGCCGATAACAGGTGGCCACGTCCTCATAGACGGTTTTCTCAACCACCGCCCGGACTTTGTCAAAGTATTGGGAGACTCCTTCAAGCACGTAAGGATAGTACCCCTCCTGGAGGTAGCGGCGAAAGTAGCCTGCCAGTTTCGGAACTTGAGCGAGGCTTGCGGAGAGGCCTGCCGGATCGTGCAGTAGCGCGTCCAGAGAAAAGGGCTTGTGACCTGCGCCGGTTTTCAGGTTGAGGTATTCCCGGAACGAAAGCCCCGGAAGACGATACAGCGCTGCGCGCCGTGAAAGGTCATGGCTTCCTTTTGTCAGGCTGAGGCTCGAACTGCCTGAAAACACGACGCGGACCATCGGGAAGGAGTCGTAGATGTTCTTGAGTTCCTGCTCCCATCCGGCGTGCTTGTGAACCTCGTCGAAAAAGAAGAACCGCGTTCCCTGCGTCGTGTACACCTCCCTCACGAAGTCGAGCAAGCTGACCTTGTTGAAGTAGATGTGATCGGCAGACACGTAGAACGCCTGAGCCGGATCGCCGAGCCGGTCGCGGATATACTGGAGCATCAGTGTCGTCTTGCCCACGCCGCGCGGCCCCACCAGCCCGGTCAAGCGCCCGCTGGCGTCAAAGGTATCAAACAGGTAGCGGTAGGTTCGTACGGTTGTCTCCGCAAGCAATCGGTGGTAAGTCTCATTGAGCATTTCTGTCATTGGAGTGTACTCCTTTAATCGACCCGATATCTTGGAGTATACTCTAAGTCAGGCTCCGCCCGCAATCCATAATCTTCCACTCTCGAGTGCTGAAGTTGTCTCCCATCTTTGCGTCTCCGGGTCTCCGCGTGAGCCCTCCTCCTCATCACGGCTTCCACTCCGCCGTCGGCCTCCCGCCAAACTCCTTGCCCCAGCCGGTTGTGCCGGGGCGGTAGTAGATGGTGGCCTTATCGGCACCCGAAAAGACCGAGCTGTCGGAGCCGCCGCCCGGCGCGTTGCCCTTGAAATAGATGCTGGCAAGGTTCCCGCAGCCGCGGAACGCCCAACTGACAAGGTGATTCACGCTGGCCGGAATCGTGAGTTCGGTCAACCCGTTGCAACTTTCGAAAGCCTGCATGCCGATCCGGGTGACGCTCTCAGGAATCACCACCTGGGTCAGCCGGGGACAGATAAAAAAAACGCAGTCCCCGATGTTGGTGACGCTGTTCGGGATGACGACTCGCGTCAGTTGGGGGCAGAAGAGGAAGGCGCCGCGCCCTAACCTTGCAACGCCGTTGGGAATCACGTAGTCGCCGGTTTTGCTGGCCGGATAACAGACGAGTTCCGCCAGATCCTTGGTGAACAGGATGCCGTCCGCATTGCTGACGTAGGCGGGGTTGGCCGCATCCACCGAGACCGAAAGCAGACGGTGGCAGCCGCCGAAAGGATTTCCGCCCATCGATGTGACCGTGGCGGGAACGGTTACGCGGGTCAAACCGTGGCAAAACTCGAACGCCGCCTCGCCGATGCGGGTGATGCTGGAGGGGATGGTGATGTCGGTCAGGCCGGCGCAGTTCTGGAACGCGCGCGTATCAATGCCGGTGACGGAACAGCCCCCCAAACTGTTGGTGATTGCGAGCGTGCCGGCGTATCCTTTGTCGAAGCCGAGAATGACGGCTTCGCCGCCGGCATTGGTGCGGAAGGTATAGCCGTCCTGTTGCAAAGGGGCGGCCGATTCCTGCGCTAACCGCTCTCTTTTGGCGAGCTCCTTCTTCGCCGCCTCTCGGGCCAGGTTCTCGAGTTGTTTCCGTTGCGCTGACACGGTCTCTGCTTGGGCTGGCGATTGTTGTTGCTTTTGTTCCAGCAGTCGTTCTTTATATGATCTTGGCAGGATCGGAGGCCGTCCTGTTTGTTCAGAGACGCCGGGTAAGAGGGACGGAGGAGGCAGAGCAGGCGTGATGATATGGGGTGCCGGACCCGGACTGTCTTGGGCGGTCACAGCGGTGACCGTGCTAGAGGTTGTCTGCCGACTGACCGCAGGAGCACCGGCAGCCGGCCGGATTAACCCCGACCTCGTCATCGTCATCACGTTACGCTCAAAGGAGATGATGGGGTCCGGATTGGACGCTTGTCGGTCGCGTTCGAAAACTCCGCGATATTCCTCGTAAGTGGGTTCAGCGACCTCGCGACAGGCGTTCAATGTGCCGTTGCGCGAGGAGGTCTTGTACTGATACGAGCCATCCGTTACGACCAGCAGACGGAGCGTTTCATCCTTGCTGACGGGGGGGGTGCACGTCAAGGTGACCAGACTGGAACGGGTATACGTCACCACACCTGAGACGTTGGTAACCGTCCGACCGACCACGACCAAGTCATTGCTCAACACCTGAAGAATTTGGCCATCCATCCAGTGTGCGCCCGGCACCATGGGTGTGCCGCCTAGGCGAGTCAGACCGGGCGGCAGCGGACGGGTCGCCCCCGCCGCCTCGACTCTCCGAAATCCCGCAATTGGGATCAGTTCTCCCTGATGGAACGCATACGCCCCTTTGATCTTCTGCTCGTAATAGTCGCGCGTGCCAGGCTCGGGAGAGGACGTTTCGTTCTGTCTGCTCCGAAACAACGCCGTCGATGCACAGCCCAGAAAAAGCACGCACCCGCCGACAGCGAGAAGACGCATTCCTTGTGATGGATTGAACTTCATTTCTTTCTCCTTTTCCACTGTTTTGGATACCCCTTCAAACACGTTTTCAGTTTCTCACGCCAAGACCCGGAGACCCCAAGATAAGACAAAGCTGTTCTTTCCCATCTTTGCGTCTCCGGGTCTCCGCGTGCAAGAGCGGGTTCTGTGGGGTTGATCTTCATGTGTTGGGCTCCTCGTCCATAACTTGAGTTGAGCGTTTGCATTCGAGGGAACTCAACGCTCAACTTACAACGCTCAATTAAATCAGTTGCCAATCCGTTTGCTCCCGAACCCCCTGGCCCCCGGGCGGCTGGCTTACTTCTTTTTGCGCAATTTCGCAAAGGGGTCTTCGCGCGGCCGCATGTGCATATCGCGGGAGTATCCGCGTCTTTGAAGCGTCGCGTAGAGGTCATCGATGACCCCGGGCCGGCAGCCTTCAAACGCGTTTGTACTCACAAAGGTGCCGCTCTCCGGAAGCGTCACGCCCTTCAGATTGACACACGCGCGAAAGGCATAATCGCCGATGCTCTTAACGCTGGCAGGGACCTCGACGCGGGTCAGGCTGGAACACCGATCAAAGGCCCTGTCTCCGATGACAGTGACCGAAAGCCCGTTGATAGCGCATGGAACGGCGACCTCCCCGCCCGGCCCCGTGTACTTCGTGAGCGTGAGCGTACCGTTATTGGTTGAGCAAGCGAAGGTGTGTTCAGCAGGAATACTTCGCGTAAAGCTCATCTGTTTGGTTTTTTCTTTCTCGATGTCAAACGTTCCGGCCAGCAGGCGTTCGGCTACCTCATCGAGTCCAGACATCGGGTGGCCGATCCAGGCGACCTTGCCGTCCTTGTCGACGACAAAGGCGCAGGGGATGCCTCCGCGGCCGGCGGCCCTCATCCAGGTCTCGGCCATCGTGCCGTCGCGGTCGAGCGCCACGCGGTAGCCCATGTCCGCGCCCATCTGCTTCACAAAGTCCGTCACATCCTTCTCGACGTTCTCGCCGCGCTGCCAGACGTTCTGCCCGATCACCACCAGTCCTTTGTCCTTGTACTTCTCCTGCAGGTTGTTGACGTGCGGGATGACCGCGCGGCACGGCCCGCACCAGGTGGACCAGAACTCGACCACATAGACCTTACCCTTCTCGAACGCCGCCACAGGCTGGCCCTGCACGTATTTGCCCTGCGCCAGCGCCGGCGCGGGGTCGCCGACCTTGAGCGTCACGGCAGGCCGGGCAGGAGCAGGTGGCGAGGCCTCGGCAGGTGGCGGATTGGCTACATCCCACACTTTCACCGGCCGTCCGCCGAAGGTATCGCCCCACCTCTTCGCATCGGGGCGGCGGTAAACGGTGATCGCACCTGAACCGGTGATCTTGAATGAAGAGAAAAATCTGCTGCCGGATACTCGGGCCGGAGTTGGAGTATCCCCCAAGAAATACAAGCTGGTCAGTTTCGGACAATGGAAAAATGCCGCGTAATCGATGAATCTTACGCTTTGGGGAACTGTCAGCATTCCGACAAAGCCTGCCGGACATTCGATCAATGTCGTCTGCTCCTTGTCATAAAGGACTCCATCCCGGCTACTGTAGAATGGATTGGACGGATCAACAATGATGGCGGTCAGTTTAAAACTGAACCCGAACGCCCGGTTCCCGATGTTTGTGACGCTCGCCGGGACATACACTTGGGTCATGCCGGTGGCAAAGAACGCATGGTCTTTAATAGCGGCGACGTTGGCAGGAATCGTCACGTCAGTCAGACCGGTGCAGTGCTGGAAAGCCGCGCTGTCAACCGTGGTCACACTCGAAGGGATCGTATAGGGTCCTGCCTTGCTATCGGGATAATGAATGAGAGTGTCTAGACGTTTGTTGAACAGGACACCATCCACGCTGCTAAAGGAAGGATTGTGAGGATCGACTGTAAACGCGGTCATACGATTGCAGTTCACAAAAGCATAGTTTTCAATGTTCGTCACGCTGGCCGGAATTGTGAGGGACGCCAGCCGGTTACATTGTGAAAATGCTGATGCGCCAATACTGGCAACACTGTTGGCGAACGTCACATGAGTCAACGTGTCACAGTCAAAAAAGGCCATCCTTCCAATGCTGGTGACGCCGGGTGGGATCGTGTAATTCGCGGCTTTACCGTTCGGCCATTGAATGAGTGTGGTCTGCTTCTTGTCAAACAGCACGCCCCCCAGGCTACTGTAAGAGGGGTTGGCCGCATCGACCACGATCTCAGAAGCGCCGTCGAGATTCTCAAACGCCCGTCCCTCGATATTCGTCACACTGGCCGGAAGCATGACGCGCGTCAAGCCGCTACCGCCGAAAGCCGCCCACCCGATGGCCCCCACGCTATTCGGAATGACGGCATTGGTCAGATTACCGCAGCCATAGAATGCCCAATCGTCAATCGTTGTGACTCCGCCAGGAATGCTCACACTGGTGATGCTGCGGTTGAATTCAAAGGTCCGATCACCAATGCAAGTGACCGGAAAACCATCGATTGTGCCAGGGATATTCACCGCGCCCCCCGAACCTGTATATTTGCAAATAATGACCTTGCCGTTACGCACCGTGTGGGCGAACCGATTTTCCGGGGCGCCGCTTTTGTTGCCACACGGTTCGGCGGCAACTTGGTCCGGCGTGTGGGTTGCTCCGCCCGGATTCCCGTTCAGAAGCTCTTCCACCTTTTCGTCGAGCCCGGACATCGGGTGGCCGATCCAGGCGACCTTGCCGTCCTTGCCGACCACGAAGGCGCAGGGGATGCCGCTCTTGCCGGCGGCCTTCATCCACGTTTCGGCCATCGCGGCGTCTCGGTCGAGCGCGACGCGGTAGGCCATGTTCGTCCCCATTTGTTGCACAAACGCTATCACGTCCTTCTCGACGTTCTCGCCGCGTTGCCAGACGTTCTGGCCGAGGACCACCAAGCTGCGATCCTTATGCTTGGCCTGCAAGGCGTTGATGTGCGGGATCACCCTGCGGCAGGGCCCGCACCAGGTGGCCCAAAACTCGACCACATAGACTTTACCGCGCTCGAACGCCGCCACCGGCTCGCCCTGCACGTACTTCCCCTGCGCCAGCGCTGGCGCCGGGTCGCCGATCTTGAGGGTCACGGGGGACGGAGCGGGTGCAGCAACGGGTGTCTTGGTGTCGATCTGCGGCGGATTTGCCGGATCCCACATCTTTACCGGTCGTCCGCCGAACTCTGTGTCCCAGTCTTCGGTGCCGGAGAGGTAGAAGACAATCGCTTTGTCGGAAGACTTGAACACGTCAACTCCCAGATCGGGCGCGTTGCCCTTGAAATAAACGCCCTGCAGATTCCGTGACCGAGAGAAAGCTCTCTCTCCAATGGTGGCAACGCCTTTGCCAATCGTGATCGTGGTCAAGCCATCGCAGTTCGAAAAGGCGTCCATCCCAATACGGGTCACACTGTCTGGAACAGTGACGCTCGTCAGCCTCGGGCATGAGCAGAAGGCCATCGTGTCGAGGTTGGTCATGCTGTCGGGGATGGTAACGTCGGTCAGGTTATGGCAGAACGCGAACGCGACGCTACCGATGCTTTTGACGCCGGATGGAATCGTGAAGCGGCCCGACCGTCCTCTGGGAAACTGGATGAGTACGGTCTGATCTTTATTGAACAACACGCCATCCGGGCTGCTGAAGACGGAATGGCCTTCCCCCGTCGAAAAATCCATCAGTCCGGAACAGTGGCAGAACGCCTCGCTCGCAATTTCGGTGACGCTGTTTGGAATCGCGACGCTTCTCAGGTGAGCGCCGCTAAACGCCCCGAGCCCGATGGTCGTAGTGCTGTTTGGGATCGTGTAGTGTCCGGACCTGCCTGCAGGATATTTGATGAGTTTGGTCTGGTCCTTGTTAAACAAGACCCCGTCCCTGCTGCTGTATGCTGGGTTGGCGGCCTCCACATTAACAGACATCAGGGAATCACAGAGGGAAAAACACCGATAGCCGAGCCGGGTCGCGCTGGCGGGGATCGTGACATTGGTCAGGCTGGTACAGAAGAAAAAAGCCCCAGGGTCGATCTCGGCGACACCGCTGGGAATGGTTACACTCGTCAGGCCTCTGAAGTTGTTCAACGATCCGATACTGACCACGGGGCATCCGCCCAGCCGGTTTGTGATGACAAAATCCCCTGTGACCTTTTCTTTGTTGTAGCCGGTGATTGTGGCCCTTCCATTTTCCACGGTATAGGTGTAACCCTCGCAGCTTGCCTCGGAAACGACCCTGTTGCGCAATATGCGCGAAGGGAGCTTCACGCGTATGCCCGGCGGGACCGCTTTTGCTTTAAGATAAGTCACATTGGTGTTGCCGACAGTCAAAGCTGGAGAGCCGGCTGAGTCAGACGGCGGCGGGGCGCTCTTCGTCGTTGCACGACGCAACGCGTCAAGAAACTTTTGGCGCTCGCTCATATTCATACACTCGACGATCGGTGCCTTCGGATGACGCCACGCGTCGGCGGTCGGAAGCCCTCCAAAACGTTGGCCCCAGCCCGCGGTGCCGGATCGGTAATAGACGGTCGGGCTTGTGCCGTTTTGGAACACGTCCCGCCCGAGGCGGGGCGCGTTGCCAGTGAACAGCAGCTCCTTAAGCTTGGGGCAGTGGTAGAACGCGCGGTCGCCGATGCTGGCGACCTGCGGGGGAACCGTTACGTCCGTCAGACAGAGGCAATCCCTGAACAGCTCAACGCCGAGACCCGTGAGATTGGCGGAGAGAACGATGTTTGTCAGGCCGCTGCAGCTTTTGAACGCATAGTTGCCGAGGTTTGTAACCGAGGAAGGCAGGACGATTTCCGTAACCTTGCCGCATCCTTCAAACGCGCTGTGCCCGATATGGGTGACACTGCCGGGGATCGTGTAGCTCCCGGCCTTGCCGGACGGATAGCAGGCCAGTGAGGTCATGTCTTTGCTGAACACGACACCGTCGCTAGAGCAATAGGCTGAATTGGCGTCGGCCACGTCGATGGCCTCGAGTCCTCCGCACCGGCCGAAGGTGGTGCCGCCGAGCCGGACAACGTTGTCCGGCAGCTCGACGCGGGTCAGGAGCGGGCAGTTCCAGAAAGCGAAATCGCCGAGCGACGAGAGGCGTTCCGGCAGCTCGATGGACGGCAGCCTGACGCAGTCTTGGAAGGCGCCTGCACCGATGTCGGCAAGGCCCTTAGGGAACTTGACACTGCTCAGGTTGGGGCAGCGGGCGAACGCCCGGTTCCCGATACGGGCGAGGCGGCGGGAAAGGGCTACGCACGTCAGCCCGGTACACGACTCAAAGGCGTTGGGACCGATGTTGGTCACGCAGGAGGGCACTGTATATTTCCCCGCCTTTCCGACCGGGTAGCAGACCAATGTGGTCTTGTCCTTGCTGAAGAGCACACCGTTCTTGTCGCTGCGGAACGCGGGGTTGCCTTCCTCCGTACGGATGGCGGAGAGACCGGGGCAGTCGGCGAAAACGTTGGCGCCAATGCTTGCGACGCTGGCGGGCAGGCGGACTTCCGTCAGCTTCGCGCATCCGGCGAACGCGGCGGTGTCGATCTTACGGACGCCATCGGCCAGACTGATTTCCGACAGGCCGGAACAGTTTTGGAAGGCGCTCCGCTCGACCGTCGTGACGCCCGGAGGGATCGCCACGCCGGTCAGCCCGACGCAGTCCCTGAAAGCGCCCACACCGATGCGGGTGAGCGTGGCGGGCAACTCGACCCGGGTCAAGTGGCGGCAGTTTTGGAAAGCCGATGGGCCGATGCCGGTGACGGGAATGCCGTCGATCCTGTCCGGCACGCGTGCGGCCTCGCCGGGATTCGCGTAGCGGGTGATCGTGATCCGGCCGCTGATGTTCGTATAGGCGAAGGGCTGCTTAGGATCCCAGACGCCCGTCGGCCGGCCGCCGAGGTCTTTGCCCCAGCCGCGCAAGTCCGTGCGGTGATAGACGGTCGAGCGGTTGCAACCGGCGAAAACGTCGCGACGCAGCGCAGGCGCGTTCCCCTCGAAGAAGAATCCGTCCACCGCCGAACAGCCGATGAACGCCTTGTATCCGAGGAAGGTGACGCTGTCAGGAAGGTGGACACAGGTGACATTTCCGGCCCTGCGAAAAGCCGATTGATCGATACCCGTCACGCCGCCGGGAACCTCGTAACAGCCGGCCTTACCGCAGGGGAAGCTGATGAGCCGCGTCTTCTGCTTGTCGAACACGACGCCGCCGACGCTGCAGAAGACCGGGTTCGCGGCGTCGACCACGATGTTGGTCAGGCGGCCGCAATCCCTGAAGATGTTCGGCCCCATCGCAGTCACATTCCGAGGAATGGTCGCGGAGTTCAGCCCGTGGCAATGGGCAAACGTGAAATAGCCGATATTTGTGACGCTGCCGGGAATCGTGACGCCGGTCAGACCGCCGCAACCCCAGAACGCGAATTCGCCGATCGTCGCCAGCGTGTCGGGAAACGCGACGGATCTTAGGGCCGAACAATCGGCGAACACCCAAGGCCCGATAGCGGTCAAACCGGCGGGCAGATCGATGGCCGTCAATTCGCGGCACCCGACGAAGGCGCAGTCCCCGACCGCGACGACGGAGTTCGGCACCTTGACACTCCCGGACCGACCGGACGGATAGCGAACGAGCGTCTTCTTGTCCTTGCTGAAAACGACGCCGTCGGCATCGCTCCAATAGGCCGGGTTGGCTTCGTCCACGCGGATGGCGACAAGGCGGCGACAATCGGCAAAGGCTGTGGCGTTCAGCGACGTGACGGAGGCCGGTATCTGGAGCGTTTGCAGGCCGGCACAACCGCGAAAGGCGTTATCCCTGATCAGCCGGATGCCGCTGGGGATTCGGACAGTCGTAAGCCCCGGACAATTTGCAAACGCATTCGCCCCGATCTCGACAACAGGCAATCCGTTAAGCTCGGTAGGGACAGCCACCCTCTCCTCCGCCAAATCCGCGAGGAGCGGCGCCATCCCGTCCCGCGCCTCAACTTTTCGTGGCGAGATATACTTTGTGATCGTGATCGCGCCGTTGTCGACGCGGAATGCGAAAGGTAACTTTTCCGCTGTCTGCCCATACACAGGTGTACGAAGAAAGGGAACGAGTCCCGACAGCGCGACGAGGAGGCTTAATGTGTTTTGTTTCATGATTTGGTTTCCCGGTTATTGTTTCCACTCCTTTGTCGGCCGTCCGCCGAACGTCGGTCCCCAGCCCGTCGTGCCGGGGAGGAAGTAGATTGCGAGACGAGGATTGGTCGTCTCGAAAGCGTAGGATCCGGCCATGGGCGCATTGCCGGCGAAACAGACGCGGACAAGATTAGTACAGCCTTGGAAGGCCTGTGCCGCGATGTAGGTCACACTGGAGGGGAGATCAATAGACAAGAGGGCTGAACAGTGGGTGAAGGTTTCGAGATCTATGGAAGTTACGCCTTCGGGAATGATTACACGAGAGAGTGCTGTGCAACCGCAAAAAGCCTGCGGCTCGATCCGCTTTACACCCTTCGGCACTTCGTATCTACCCGGCCTGCCGCTGGGATACCGCACCAAGCTGGCCCCATCCTGCGTGAAAACGACACCATCCGGGTTTCCGCGGTAGACGGTGTTGCCCCTTGCCACGTCGATCCGTCTGAGCTGATCACATTCGCTCACGAAATCGGGGACAATGTTCGTCACTCCAGCAGGAATTTCGAGACGGGCCAGACGCTTACAGTTTGCGAAAGTTCTGCTTTCAAGAGTCTTTAGCGTTTGAGGCAACTGTACGTCCGCCAACAGGGAGCTGTTGAAGAAGGCCGACTTTCCTATATGCACGACGTTGGACAGGATGGTCACCGATGCAAGGTTCCTGTTGTTGACAAAGGCTTCGTCGCATATCTTCGTAACAGTGCCGGGGATCACGAAATTTGTCCTGGAGTTAGCTTCCGGATATTGGATGAGTTGTGAACCGTCGCGGGAATACAATACGCCTTCAATATCGCGGTAGGATGTGTTGGCATCCGCGACCTCGATGCGCTCAATGGTTGAACAACTCATGGCTCCTGCGACTTTGACCGGCTTTTCGCTGATAAAGCCCGGGATAATCATTGTGGTATTGGTTCCTGTATACCCGACCACCACAGCACAGCCATTCTTCAACGCATAGTAGAACGCCCCGCTGGACTTTAGGGGGAGACCGTCGGAAGGTGCGAAGAAAAACTCCCTTGGCGTGTTCTCTCCGTTTGAATAGCCCATAATGGAGCTTTCTACTGCTGCCCGCACAATAACGATACAACTGCTGACGGTAAGCATTGCCAACCGAAGATAGAGACGTATCCTTTTCCCATGTGTTTTCATTGTTTCTCCACAACCTCATCGAGACCCGGCTGTTCCCTTCCCATCTTTGGGCCTCCGGGTCTCTGCGTGAACCCTCTTCCGCTTGAGCGTTCAGCGTTGTCGTAGAAGCAGCGTCCTAGCCCCTTTAAAAAGGACGCCCTCTTCACTGCTGAAGACGGTGTTTGCCGGGGCCACATGGATGATGTTCAACTCGCTGCAATTGGCGAACGCATCGACCGGGAGCATGGTGACGCTCGCAGGAATGTTGAGACTCTGGAGCCTCGTGCACCCCATGAACGCGCGTGAGCCCACAGAGTTGACCGTGTCGGGAATCGTATAGTGTCCCACCGTTGCCGGCGGACAACGCACGAGCATCGATTTATCTTTGTTGAACAGCACGCCGTCGGCATCGCTGCCGTAAGCGGGGTGCGAGGGATCGACCGCGATGGCGGATAACCTCTCGCACCCGGCAAACACGTTAGCCGCAAGAGACGTGACGCTGTTGGGGATTGAGACGCGCGCAAGACTCTTGCAGTTCTGGAACGCGTAACCGCCGATTTCGGTGACGCTGTTCGGGATGGTGACGCTGGTCAGGTTGGCACAGTCGCAGAACGCGTAAGCCCCGATCCTGACGACTCCTTCTGGCACCGTCACGCGGGTTAGTCCGGCGCACCGGAAGAACGCACGATCCCCGATACCGATGACGGGAAGACCGTTGATCGCGCTGGGGATGACGACAGAATCATCCGACCCCGTGTACTTGGTGAGGGTGATAGCGCCGTTATTGGTCGTGTAGGTGAAGGGGGACTGACTATAAGCGTTCGGCAAGCGGATCGAGGATTCGTAGGCTCTTGCATCATGAAGAGGTGCTGCCACGCGAACTCCGAAGGTAGAACTGGCGTTAGCCAAGTTGCGACTGCCGGGACGGACGGCCGAACGGCAGTGTGTGCCTCCCGCATTCCAGGAACCGCCACGGACGACCTTGCAGCCTCCTTTGGCGGGACCTTTTGGATCCGCAACCGGAGCCGTATTCGTGATGGGCGACCACCAATCCGCCGTCCACTCATACACGTTGCCGTGCATGTCATAGAGGCCCCAGGCATTCGGCGAGTACGAGCCGACCTTTGAGGTTCCCTTGCCGGTGTCCGACTCGCGCAGGCACGAATTGTCAGCTGCACCGCTATTGTAGTAATACCTGCCAATCCCCTCCATGCTGGGGCAGGCCGCGTCTATGACGGTCAGGTCTTTCCCGTTACTGAACCCTGTGGCAGTACCCGCCCTGCAAGCGTATTCCCACTGCGCATCGGTGGGTAAGTCGAACTCTGTCCCCGTTCGGAGGCGCAACCTGCCCATAAAAGAGTCGGCGTCCACCTCATCACTTTCGGGCCATTTCACTCCCGACCGGATGCCCCGGATCATGTTGCAAGAGACGCTCTCTACGGGCCGGGCGGCATAACAGGACGCGTTGTTGAAATACGCGGGTCGTTTTCCCATCACCTGTTCCCACTGCCGCTGCGAGACTTCAAACACCCCGATATAAAACCCCTTTGTCAGCGTCACCACATGTTGCGTCTCTCGCCCGGGATCACGCGAAAGTTCGTTTGTCGGGCTGCCCATGACGAAGGTTCCCGGTTCGATCTTTCTCAGTACCAGCTTGTCGGTCTTGTATTCGTCCGTCCACCCGCCCGCCGGAACCGCATCCAGATACGTCACCGGATAGCGCGTCGCGTTCGTGCCCTCCGACAGATCGACGACCATGAACAAGCCGCCGTTGCCGGCGGTGGCTTGGACCGACCCGTCCCACACCGCCGTCGGCCGCCCGCCGAACTCCTTGCCCCAGCCCTTGGTGCCGGGACGGCAGTAGACGGTCGCTTGCTGCGTGTTCTGGAAGACATCGCAGCCAAGGCTGGGCGCGTCTCCCTTGAAGTATACCCCCTCCAAGAGAGAGCAGCCGTTGAAAGCCCAAGTCCCGATACTGTTGACGCCCGAAGGAACCGTAACCGACGTCAGCGAGCGACACTTGCCGAAGGCGAACATGCCGATATTGGTCGCACCCGAAGGAAGCATAACCGATGCCAGCGAACCACAGTCAAAGAACACTCGGTCTTCGATGTTGCTCACCCCCGGAGGGATTACGGCCGATGTCAGCGCGCCGCATCCGTTAAACGCCCATTCCCCGATGCGGGTCACTCCTGAAGGGATTTTGATCGATCTCAGCGAACCGCACTTCCCGAACGCAAACGCTCCGATATTGGTGACGCCCGAAGGGATCACAACCGACGCCAGCGAGCCGCAGTCGAAAAACACCCGATCCGCGATGTTGCTGACGCCCGAAGGAACGACGACTGATGTCAACGTACCGCAGCCGTTAAAAGCCCATTCCCCGATACGGGTCACGCCCGACGGGATTACAACCGATGTCAGCGAACCGCACTTCCCGAAGGCAAACGGCTCGATACGGGTCACGCTGTCGGGCAGTGTCACGCTCGTCAGACCGCCGCAGCCGTTGAACGCCCTGTCCCCGATGACAGTGACCGGAAGACCTTTAATCAGGCGCGGAATGACGACCGCACCACCTGGCCCCGTGTACTTGGTGATGGTGATCGTGTTATTGGTGGCCGTGTAGGTGAACGGGACTTCCGGATTCCACACCGCTGTCGGCAGCCCGCCGAACTCCTTGCCCCAGCCTGTTGTGCCGGACAGATAGTAGACGGTCGCGCTCGGGTTGCTTTCAAGGAACACATCTTTGTTGTCGAGCAAGGGGGCATTGCCTTTGAAATGGACGCTGATCAGGTTGGGGGTTTTCATAAACGCGCCGGGACCGATGCTGGTTACGCTGTCCGGTATCGTGACGCTGGGCAAACTGCTCTCACGGAATGCCCCGCCATAGATACGTGTGACACTGTCGGGAATCACGACACTCTTGAGACGGGTGCACCCACCGAATGTCGCGAACCCGACACTGGTGACGCCTTCCTGAATCGTCACGTTGGTCAGTCCTGTACAGCACCGGAACGCGCGATCCCCGGTCTCGGCAATGCTGCCGGGGATCGTCACGCTGGTCAGCCTGGTGCAGTATTCAAACACCCTTAATCCGAGGTGGGAGACGCTGTTGGGGATTGTGATGCCGGTCACGTTTGTACAATTCTGAAAGGCAGCCGGCCCGATGGCGGTGACCGGCAGCCCATTGATCTTGCTCGGAATCGTTACATCCCCGCCCGGCCCCGTGTACTTGACGAGGGTGACCATGCCGTTCGTGACCGTGTAGACAAACGGACCCTGCGTCTTCGCTGTCGACGGAATCGCACTTGCCTCGGCGGGCAGCGCATCGTCGGCCTCTCCCGTCTCCCCGTCCCACACCGCCGTCGGCCGCCCGCCGAACGCCTTGCCCCAACCTTTGGTGCCGGGCAGGTGGTAGACGATAGCGTTGTCGGTACCATTGAACGCATTTGAAGCGAAACGGGGCGCGTTCCCGTTGAAGTAAACTCCTGCCAGTCTGGTGCAACCGCAAAATGCTTCCCCCTCTATTCTGATAACACTGCCGGGGGTCGTCACACGGGTCAGATTGGCACAGCCTTTAAAAGCCCGGTATCCGATGCTTGTGACGCTGGCGGGGATCACATAACTCCCGGCTTTGCCCGCCGGACAACTGACAAGGCAGGTCTTCTCCTTGTTGAACAGAACCCCGTCCGCACTGCTGCTGTAAGAAAGGTTCGCGTCATCAACCCTAATCGAGGTCAGCCCTGTACAGGCTGCGAATGGCTTTGGCCCCAAAGAGGTGACGCCGGCGGGGATCGTTACCCGTGTAAGCCCTGTGCAGCCTCCAAACGCATATTCCCCGATGGCAACGACGCCGGCAGGGATCGTCACGCTGGTCAAACCCGAGCAACCGGCGAAGGTTCGGTCAGCGATTGCGTTAACCCTATTCGGGATTGTGACTTCAGCCAGTCTGGCACATTGCGAAAATGCCCCGCGCCCGATGTTCGTGACACTGGAGGAAATCACGACGCTGGGCAAATTAGTACAGCCGGCGAACGCCCAGTACCTGATTTCTTTAATCGTTTCAGGAACGACATATCGTGAATCCTTGCCACCCGCGTAGCTTAGAAGACACGTTCCGTCTTTGTTGAAAAGAATGCCGTCTACACTGCTGAAAAAGGCGTTCTCCGTGTTCACATCAATGTCTGTGAGTCGTCCGCAATGGCCAAAAGGCGCGGCTCCGATATTATTGACTCTTGCAGGAATTCTCACCTGCTTCAGTCCGGTTGCCGCAAACGCCCAATCCGACATGTTCGTGACGCTGTCCGGGATTTCTACACGGTCAAAGCCGGTGCAGCCGTAGAACGCCGAATGTCCGATATCGGTAACGGTGTTGGGGATCGTTATGCGGGTCAGGCTGGTACAGCCCCGGAACGCACTGTTCCCGATGTGGGTTACCGGAAGGCCGTTGATTGTTCTCTGAATCGTGACATCCCCCCCCGGCCCGTCGTACTTGACGATGGTGACCGCGCCGTTCGTGACCGTGTAGGTGAATGGGCCTTGCACCT
>CAYZQL010000009.1:0-17345 GCA_964480555.1 uncultured Lentisphaeraceae bacterium
CCTCAGGGCGCATGGCTGTCGGAGACCGCGGCCCGGAGCGGGTCGCCGGTGACGTTCCACGGCTATTTGGATGACGCGAGGCTGCAAACGTGTCTGCGCTCCTGTGACGTCGGGATCGTGCCGATGTTCGCTTCGTCGTGGGTGGCGGTGCCCAACAAGGTGGCGGACTATGCAGCGGCGGGGCTGGCGGTGATCAACGGGTTGGAGGGGGAGACGCAGGCGCTGCTGGAGCGGTACGGCGCCGGGGTGGCGTACAAAGCGGGAGACGGGCCGAGTTTTATTCAGGCCGTGCAGCGGTATGTGAAAGACCGCGGATTATTGGAGCGGCACCAGCTAGGGGCGAGGCGGCTGGCGGAGGAGCGTTTCGATGCGGAGAAGATTTATCCGGAGATGGCAAGGTGGATTGAGGACGTGACCGGCAGATGAAGCGGATATTCGACATAACCGTGGTGTTGCTGACGGCAGTTCTTTAAAGTTGATGGAGAGATGTTTTCTTTATGCATGAAGCTCCGCGAAGGGGAAACCGAGACCGGCTTTTATTTGATGAGATTCGTGGGAGAGACGGAACGATGAGAACGAAGGGCAAGAAAGCGAAAGTGATCAAGACGTCGTCGCGGTGGCTGACGACGGATGGGGAGGAGCGGGCGCTGCGGCGGGAGCGGGCGGCGGAGGAGCCGATGCGCGTGCGTCCGCTGTCGTCATCGCGGGCAGAGGTCTTTCAGGACTACGAGGTCGGACGCACGGACGTGCCGGACGCGGTGCCGTATATGGTTGAACTGCGGTCGACTGTCGAGGCGGTCAACAGTTGCACCTGCCCGGATTTCCGGAAGAATTTCCTCGGGACGTGTAAGCATATCGAGCGCGTGCTGATGGGCGTACGGCGTCCGAAACGGGGCGGTGCGTCGTCGTCGCCGCGAGCGGAGTTGTTCATGACGCGCGAGCCGTACGTGCCGCTGTTGCGCGTTGGCGAGGGTGTCGCCGCCGAGGCGGCGCGGGCGTTGGCCCGGCATGTGGATGCGCAGGGACGTCTGCGCAGGGCCGACGCGGCCGGGCTGGTGCTTCTGATCTCCGCCTGTGAGGCGGGCGCGGGGCGCGTTTCGCAGGAGGTTCGCGATTATCTGGCCTTGCTGGAGACGAGGGAACAGTTGGAGCGGGTCAAGTCCTCGTTCCGCGAACAGATCGTCGCCGCAAAAGGGGCGGCACCGTTTTTAAAGTTGCCGTTGTATCCGTACCAGATCGACGGGATGCTGCACTTGGCGTTCAAGGGACGCGCGATGCTGGCGGACGAGATGGGGCTGGGCAAGACAGTGCAGGCCGTAGCGGCTGCGGCTGTGATGCGCGAGTTTATGGGTGTCAAGCGCGTGCTGGTCATCGCGCCGGCCTCGCTCAAGGCGGAGTGGGAGGAACAGGTCCGCACGTTCACCGCGCTGCCGTTGGAAGTCTTGTTTGGTTCGCGAAAAGACCGGCTCGTGCGTTATCGGAACACATCGGCGTTTTTCCTGATCGCCAATTACGAACAGGCGGTGCGGGACTGGCGCGAGATCAACGGTGCATTGAAACCGGACTTGGTGATTCTGGACGAGGCGCAGCGCATTAAGAATTGGCGGACACAGACCGCACAATGCCTAAAACGGTTGGAGGCGCGGTTCGTGTTCGTGCTGACGGGCACGCCACTGGAGAACCGGATCGACGAGGTGTATTCGCTGTCGGAGTTCATCGATCCGTCGCTGTTCGGCAGCCTGTTTCGGTTCAACCGCCGGTTCTACCGGTTCGACGCGGCTGGGAAGATGGCGGGCATGCAGAATCTGGACGCGCTGCATGAGGCGATCGGGCGGATCATGTTGCGGCGGCGCAAGGATGATGTGGAGGAGCAGTTGCCCGAGCGCGTGGACAACACGTACTTTGTCGAGATGACTCCGGAGCAGACGACGCGCTACCGGGAGTATGAGGAGATCGTCGCGCGGCTCTGCCATCTGGCCAGGCAGCGTCCGTTGCGGCCGGAGGAGATGGAGCGGTTGCAGAACGCGCTCGGTTGCATGCGGATGTGCTGCGACAGTTGCTTCATCTTGGACAAAGAGGTCCGTGACGCTCCGAAGCTGGACGAGTTGGGAAAAGTGCTGGATGATATCTGGTCTGCTGATCCGCAGCGGAAGGTCATCATCTTTTCGGAGTGGGTGCGCATGCTCGAACTGGCGGGCGAGCGGCTCAAGAAACAGAAAATCGGTTTCGCGCTGCATGTCGGCAAGTTGCCGCAGCAGATGCGGCGCAAGGAGATTATGCGCTTTAAGGAAGATGCGGCGTGCCGCGTATTCTTGTCGTCCGAGTCAGGCGGGGTCGGGCTGAACCTGCAGGCGGCGAGCGTGGTGGTGAATCTGGACTTGCCGTGGAATCCGGCCAAGCTGGAGCAGCGCATCGCGCGGGCGTGGCGCAAGCATCAGAAGAACCGCGTGAATGTGATCAATCTGGTGTCGCAGGAGACGATCGAGCACCGGATGCTGGGGACGCTCAAGTTCAAGCAGGGGCTGGCGGACGCGGTGCTGGACGCGCGGGGGGAGGCGGCGGCGTTCGAGCGCGAGAACGCGCGCGGGGCGTTCATGGCCCGTCTGTCCGAGGTGATGGACGCGCCGTTGCGGACGGCGGAGACGGCGGCGGCGAAAGGTGCGGCGGCCGTGTCGCCGGAGCAGCGGTTGGGTGCTTTGTTGCAGACGGAAAATCCTGGCATCGGCCTGTGCTTGGCGCGGTACAGCGGCGAGGCGGGGCAGGTGCAGGCCTTGCTGGCGGTGGGGCGTCCCGAGGCGGCGGAGACGCTGCGGCGGCAGGTGGCGGAGACGCACGGGGTCGCCTTGCCGCCGGACCGGGTTATGGTAGTGACGCCTGAGGTGCGGGCCGCGCTGCACCGTCTGGTCGAGCTGGGTTTCATCGAAATGAAGACGGAGGCGGCGAAGCGGATTTTCGACACCGGCGCGGACGAGCCGCCGACGTCGGCGGACCGGGTCCGGCGATGCGCCCGCGCGCAGGAATTATTGACTGCGGCCGGACGGCAGATGAAGATGGCCGACGTGCTGGCGGCGGGCGGGTTCGGCGAGGAGGCCGTTGCCGAGGCGCGCAAGGCGGTGTGCCGCGCGGCCTGCGTGCTGGTGCTGTTTTCGGCGGGGACGGCGGCCGACCAGGAGGTGGCACCGCTGACGGATGCGATGGTGGAGGCCGTCCGTTCCGACGCGGGGATCGGGCGGGAGACGGTAGCGATTCTGCAGGCGGCGTATGCGGGGCTGGAGGCGGAACCGGTGCCGTGGCTGGTGAAGGCGCGTACGTTTGTGGCGTTTTGCGGGGAGTATGCGGAGCGGCATCGGATGCGGTGAGGGGAGCACCTGTTGACCTATCAAAAATAATAGGTTAACCTACTAAAAATGAAAGAGATCGTCCGTTCCTTTACGAATGAACTGATGCGCCGACTGGACGAGCCGGACGTTCTGATTCAGGCTGTTCTGGGGCCCCGGCAAGTTGGGAAGACGACCGGGATCAAACAGTGCTTGGCGCGGTTACGCGCGAAGTCGCTGTACGTCAGCGCGGATGATTTGTTGGCACCGCATCCGGAATGGTTGTTGGCGCAATGGCAGAAAGCGTTGCTGTTGCCGCCAAGATCTGTTTTGGTGGTCGATGAAATTCAAAAGGTCGACCGGTGGCAGGACGTGCTCAAAGAACTGTGGGACAATCGGAATTCGGCCCGCTTGCGGGTGGTTGTTCTGGGATCGAGTTCGTTTGAGATCCAGCAGCGTCTCAAGGAGAGTTTGGCGGGCCGATATGAAATTTTGCCAGTCCGCCACTGGAACGCGGCCGAGTCAAAGAGGCTGGGGGTGCCGTTCACGCAATACCTGATCCAAGGAGGCTATCCGGGCAGTTACCGATTCGCGAAGAGCACAGCTCGATGGCAGTCGTATCTTCGCGATTCAATTGTCGAGAACGTCTTGAACAAAGATATTTTCCGTTTGAGGCCTTTGTCGAAGCCGATTCTGTTCCGGCAGTTCTTGGAAATCATCCGCGCGTATCCGTGTCAGGAAATCAGTTATACCAAATTGCTGGGGCAACTTCAGGATCAGGGGAATGTCGAGTTGGTGAAACACTACCTGTTTTTGCTGGAATGTGCGTTTCTTTATCGAGGGCTTGAGAAATACAGCCGCAAAGAGCACCTGAAGAAGGGGTCGAGTCCGAAGATCCTGCCGCTGTGTCCCGCGCTTTGCACGTATGCGGGCGATCTGGAAGGATGGTCTGAACCGGAGGAGAGGGGACGCTTGTTCGAAGTGTTGGTAGGCTCTGTTCTGAATCAGTTGCCGGGGCGGCTTTATTATTGGCGCGATGGAAATGACGAGGTCGATTTCATATATGAGTCGGATCGGACGTATGCCATTGAGGTGAAGTCCGGGCGGAAGCGCAGGGCGGGCGGGCTGAGCGCCTTTCATGCGCGTTATCCGGATGCGGTGCCGATGATTGTCGATCCGGACATGTATCTGCGATTCGAGTCGGATCCGGAGTGCCTCTTGAACGTGATGGCGGGTGGCGGAGGCGGTGGAGGGGCGAAGCACCCGGATGAACCGCGAATGATACGGAATCGTGTGCGTTGTTAATTCTGTCAAAAAACAAAGGTAATGATTGTGCAGACTACTAAGGTGCGAGGCATATGAAGCGTCTTTTCGACGCAACGGCTGTGGCGTTGACGGCAGTGTTATGGCTTCCGCTTCTGGCTGTCGTCAGCTTGGCCGTGCGAATCGGACTTGGCCGGCCGGTTTTTTTTGTGCAGGAGCGAGCGGGACTGAACGGAAAACCGTTCAAGCTCGTCAAGTTTCGGACTATGCTGACCGGCGCGGGTCCAGATGAGGCGCGGCTGACGGGGCTGGGGAGATTTTTGCGCTCGTCGAGTCTGGACGAATTGCCAGAAGTGTGGAACGTGCTGAAGGGGGAGATGTCGTTGGTGGGGCCGCGTCCTTTGTTGGTGCGGTATCTGCCCCGCTACACCCGGGAGCAGGCGAGGCGGCATGAGGTGTTGCCGGGGATTACGGGATGGGCGCAGGTCAACGGGCGGAACGCGATCACCTGGGAACAGAAGTTCGCCTATGACGTGTGGTATGTGGAGCACAGGTGCCTGTGGGTGGACATCAAGGTCCTGTTCCTGACTGTCTGGCACGTGCTTGCTCGAAAGGGCATCAGCGCGGCGGGCGAGGCGACCATGGGGGAGTTTGGAGGAAGTAGGCGATGACCGGCTGTTTTATCGGGATGAGCGGGGTCGTGTTGACCTATGCCGTCTTCAGGCTTGTCTTTGGGCTCGGTGTGCGCGATGCGATGGTTGCGGCGTGGATGGCGCTGTATGCCTTTGTGGTTGTGGTCACCGAAGGTTTGTCGCTGTTTTCCCTGTTGGGGCGCACGGGAATTCTATCGGCTTGGCTGAGCTTGCTTGCGGCAGAGGGCCTGGTGCTCTGGGTGAACCGCGAAAAAGGCACCGGGTTCCTGGTGCGGGAAAAAGCGGTGTGGCGACAGTGGGGTCGGGCAAGCCGGCTCGATTTCCCGGTGGCCGTGTGGGCCTGTGCGGCCCTTTTGGCGCTGACGGCTGTATACGCCTTTCTCGCCCCTAATTTTGAGCCGGATGCGCAGACCTACCATCTTCCGCGTGTGCAACATTGGTTGGTGAACCGGTCGATCCGGTTTTATGAGACAGCGGTCGCCCGGCAGAATTTTCAGCCGCCGGGGTTCAGCTTCGTGATCTGCCACGTGATCGCGTTGATGGAGAGCGACCGGCTCATCAATTTTGTGCAATGGGGCGCGTATGTGATGAGCGCGGGCGTGGCTTCTCTGATTGCGCGGGAACTGGGGGCGCGGCGGCATGGGCAGTGCGTGGCGGCAGGCCTTTCGCTGGCCTTGCCCGCAGCCATCAGCCAAAGTTATATTGCCGTGAATGATCAGTTTGCCACGGTGCCTGTACTCTATTTCGCACTGTGTCTTATCCGGTTTGGCCGGAGCGGGGCCAGGGGGACCGGTGCCTGGGCGTTTGCAGCCGGGGTGTCGATAGGGTTGGCGGGATTGGCGAAACAAACCGCATTGGGATATGTCGCCGCATGTGCGGTGATTTTATCTGCCGAGATTCTGGTTAGGGCGTGGCGGAGTTCCGGCGCAACAAAGACGTTCCGGTTGGTGACCCTCTTGGCCTGTGTGGCGGTCTGCGGCGCGTTGTGCTATGTGCCTCACGGTCTGCGTAACATGCAGGCGTATGGCAATCCGTTTTCGGGGGAGCCGCCGAACATGTTGACGAATGTCCGGCTGACGCCCAGGAAGGTGGCGGTGAACATGGTCAAGCACGCCGCCGCGCATTTGGCGACTCCCTTTAATACGTTGAATCGCCCGATTCATCAAGGAGTCGCATGGTTTGCCGGAGATTTGTTGAATCATGAGGACATCACTTATCAGGGCCCTTTGTATGATACCTGTTTCAGGGTGATTCGCCCGCTTGGCAAGGCGACGATCGCGGCGGCCAATCCGGTGCATTTCATCCTTTTCCTGGTGGTGGGCGCCGTATGGCTGATTCATGCGAGACGGCACTTCATGGTGCTTACACGCTGCGGGTTGCCGGTGTTGGCAGGGGCGGTGCTTTACTGCGTGATCTTCAAGTGGCAGCCGTGGTCCGCCCGCCTGCAGATTCCCCTGTTTCTCCTGATGGGTACGGGCGTCGCGGTATGGCTTGAGCAGTCCGGGTTGCCGCGCTATGTTCGGAAGGGGGGGGCAGTGGTTATGATGGGGTATGCGCTCTTGCACATTCTTTTGCGCCCAGGGTGGTATATGCCGCCTTTTTTATTTGGCCGCGGGAGTGGGGAGAGCGGGATCACAGAAAAAATGACAGTCGGGGATAAGATCCGACGGCTCAACAGCCAAGGCTGGCCGAAAGAGGAGATCCGGACGATGCGGGCAACGGCTCCGGTTGAGTTGGCCCGCGGATACAGCCTTTTTTTTACGGAGCGGGACCGGCAGTATTTTGGAGACGAGACCTATTATGGTGAAACACATGGTTTATATGTGGCGATGAAGGAGATGATCGCGTTCCTGAAGAAACGGAAAGCGTTGCAGGCGTACAGTCCTGTCATAGGATTGCTTCTGTCCTCGGATCATGGCAATATACCAGCTGATGATGAGCGTGTGCCTTTCCCGTACGAGTACCTCCTGTGGGTTTTTGCGAGAAATGTGACAGGGGTTGGCGACCCGAGGTTCGAACACTTCGGATTAAGCGAGCCTCAGAAGTTAGCCCAGCGGTATTTCGGAGAGCGGCCGGGTTTGCTGATCAGCGACAAGTCGAGAGAGAGCGTGTTGGAAAGGCTCAAGGAGGCCTACGCGATTCAGAGCCTGTTCAGCAACCGGTTGTTCACCGTCTATGAGGTCAGGAAGCGAAAAGGCGATAACTTGGAAAAGGCGGCACTATGAAAAGGATTGTGATTATCGGTGCCGGCGGTTTCGGCCGGGAGGTCGCGTGGGTCATCGAGCGGCTCAATGCGGTGCGGCCGGTGTTCGAGATTCTTGGCTTCGCCGACGATGCGGAGGCGAAGCGAGAAGGGATGTGCGGCGCCTATCCCTTGCTGGGCTCCATCGCGACGGTTAAGAAACGCTTTTCGGCGATCGGTTTCTTTTGCGCGATCGGGGATAACCGGACGCGGCAGGCGGTCACGGCGAACATGAGGGCCGCGGGGCAAGAGCCGGAGACGGTAATCGACCCCAGTGCCGTTGTTGCCCCTCGCGCCGAGATCGGACCGGGCTGCTATATCGGCATCGGCAGTGTTGTGTCGGTGGGCGTTCGGCTGGGCGAAGGGGTTTTCGTGAACCACAATGTGACGGTCGGGCACGATGTGACGGTGGCTGGGTTCGCCCAGCTCTGTCCCGGCGTACGCATATCGGGCGGGTGCGGAATTGGAGAAGGAGCGCTGGTGGGCTCTAATGCCTGCACGATTCCGTGTGTCCGGGTTGGCGCTTGGGCGACAATCGGTGCGGGGGTCGCGGTGATGCGTGAGGTGTGCGAGGGGGAAAGGCTTGTTCGGCTCAGCCGGTAGGTCAGATGCGGGGAACAGTTTTTCTAGGATAGCCAGCATGAAAGAAGGGTTGAAAAAGCAGAACGCCGGCGCATGGTTCGCCCCCGCGGCGTTTTTTTGTTTTTTTGCACTCTACGCTGTTACGGCGCAGCGCGGCGTAAGCTGGCAGGACAGCGGCGAGTATCAGTACCGCGTGTTGGCGGGTGATTTCCAGTGGCATTCGGGAATCGCACGGGCACATCCATTATATATTTTGTTGGCGCGGGCGTTTGCCGCAAACTTTCCTGATCCGGCGCACTTTTATGCGGTCAATCTGTTCAGCGGGTTGGGGCTGGCCTTGTCTTTGGCAGTGTTGGCGCATAACGTGGTGTTGGTGACCCGCTCCGTCTGGGCTGCCGTGCTTGCGGTTGTGCTTCTTGGGTTTGCGCACATGGCGTGGTGGCTGGGGACCGTCGCGGAGGTCTACACATGGTCGCTCGCCTTTCTGATGATCGAGGTCCTGTGTCTGATTCGATACGCTGAGAAAAGGGATGGCCGATGGCTGGCCGTTCTTTTCGGAGTGAACGGCCTTCATGTGGGGATCCACAATGCCGCGCTGTTGGGATTGCCGGTGTATGTGTTTTTGTTGGCGTCAGAAATGCGGCGGCAGAAGGGACTGTGCGCGGGAATCGTCTGCGGAAGTGTGGCGCTTTGGGTGGCCGGCGGGGGCCTTATCCTTGGGCAGGCGGTCCGTGTTTTGCGTGAGACGGGAGCGCCGGTTCAGGTTGTCAAGAGCGTGCTATTCGGCGAGGGATACGAGCGGTATATTCTGGGGGCGGGCGGAGGCGGATTGAGGCTCTGGATGGCCAATATGGCTTTGGCCGGCATCAGTTTTCTGAATCCCTGTTGGTTTTTTGCGGGGCGCGGTTTCTTAGCGGGTAAGATCCTCGCCCGCAGAGCGGGAATGGGAGGGGGGGGCGCTCCAACGCTCAACGCTCAACGTTCAACGCTCAACGCTCAAGTTACAGGCAAGGGGCAGAAAGACGTCCTAAACTGGTTGCGTGTGTTGACGGTTCTGCATGTGCTTTTTTGGGTGCGGTACTGTGTGCCCGATCAAGCGACTTTTATCCTGCCGGCGCTCGGGCTATTGGCTCTCTGGGCAGGTGTAGGGGCGGGACGAAGTCCGCTCTTCCAATTCCGAGAGGGCGCCTTTGTTGAGAGCACGCTGTCGCGGAAAATAACCCCTAACGGACAAACCGCTCGTCGTCTGATCCTTGTCATGCTTGGGGGGGCGTGTGCGGTGTCGGGACCATGGCTGCTCAACGTTGCCGTGAGGCGGACCGGAATGGATGTGGCGCGAAGCCGGGCGTTGCCTTTCCGGGACGAGGCGAGCTATTGGCTGCTGCCGTGGAAACAGGGAGAAGATTCGGCGGCGCGGTTTGTAGCCGCCGTCGGGAAGCAGTTGACGCGCGACGATGTGCTGTTTGCGGACGCCACGGCAGCGAGCCCGCTGATGGCGGCGCGTCAGGCCGGAGCGCTGAAGGGTGAGTGGCGGTTGCTCACGCCCTGGTCGGGTGAGGCTAAGGAAGAATGGCGTGCGTTGGTACGGGATGAGGCGCGGCGCGTGTATGTCGTATCGCCGGTAGCGGGATATGTTCCGGGTATGCTACTTGAAGAGGCGAAGGGATTCGTGCGAGACGGCGTGTTGTACAAGGTGAACAAACCATGAACAAACGGATATTTTTGTCGCCGCCCTGGATGGTCGGGAATGAGCGGGCTTTTGTGGACGAGGCCTTTGCATCGGGTTACATCGCGCCGTGCGGGCCGATGGTGGACCGGTTTGAGCGGGAGCTTGCGGCTGCGACGGGGCTGCCGCATACGTGTGCGGTTTCGAGCGGAACAGCGGCGCTTGACCTTCTTTTTCACGAGCTGGACGTGCGTGCGGGAGACCGCGTTTTCTGTTCCGATCTGACGTTCGTATCGTCGGTCGCGCCGGCGGTTCACCGCGGCGCACAGCCGGTGTTCATCGATTGCGACGAGGCGACATGGACCATGGACCCCGAGCTGTTGCGGGAGGCTTTGGCGGATGCGGCGAAAGAGGGCTGCTTGCCGAAGGCGGTTGTTGCGGTCGACCTTTACGGGCAGTGTTGCGATTACGACCGGCTTGAAGCGGCATGTGAGCACTATGGCGTGCCGCTGCTCATCGATGCGGCGGAGGCATTAGGTGCCGATTATCGCGGCCACAAAGTGGCCGCGATGGAGAGTTTAAAAAGGGCGGCAGGGGATGCGGGGTGGGCTGCGGTGTATTCGTTCAACGGGAATAAGATCATTACGACATCGGGCGGGGGGGCCGTGGCCTCGCACGGCAAAGGGGTGGTGGAGCGTGCGCGGAAAAGGTCGCAACAGTCGCGCGAGCCGGTGGCCTGGTATGAGCATGAAGCGCTGGGTTACAACTATCGGATGAGTAATATCGTGGCTGCGGTCGGTGTGGGACAATTGCAGCATCTGGGTCGGATCATTGAGAAAAAGCGGCAGATATTCCGGTGGTATCAGGACCGGCTGAAGGAAATAGAGGGACTCCGGTTTATGCCGGAAGCTGCATATGGTCAGTGTACGCGGTGGCTGACGGTGGCGGAACTGGAGGTCGGAGGTCGGAGGTCGGAGGTCGGCAACCGGCAATCGGTGATGGGTGGGCCGGCGGACGGGGTGATGCGGGTCATTGAGGCATTGGAGCGGGAGAATATCGAGTCGCGGCCAGTTTGGAAGCCAATGCATCTGCAACCGGTCTTCAGGAACGAGAAGGTGTATGGGGGGCGCATCGGCGAACGGCTGTTTGCGAAGGGGCTGTGCCTGCCTTCAGGTGCCGGGCTGAGCGAGAGCGATGTGGCCCGCGTCTGTGACTGTTTTCTGAAAGCGCTGAAACAATCTGGGCTGTGAAACGCGGGCTCTTTGTGGTTTAATCTCAACCTCATATGAATATGGAGTGGAAAGCAAGCCTTCTCCCCCGTCTCGGTCGGTTGGGGTGTCAACTGGCGGATGCGGGAGTGATGGCCTGTGCCTACCTGACGGCCTTCCTTTTGCGGTTTGATTTTGAAGAGCCGTGGTGGGGCTGGCAGCGCGTGGCTTTTTCTTTTGTCACGGTGTGGGTTGTGCAGAGTCTTGCCCTGGCTCTGTTCGGCTGCAATAAACTGCTTTGGCGGTTTGTGAGCGTGAGGGATGTCCCGCGGTTTGTCGGCGCGATCGGGTTTTCGACTGTCATTCTGGTTCTGCTCAGGGTGCTTCTGCCCGGAGAGCACGGGGTCCGGCCTCCGTTCAGCATCACGTTCATGAGCAGCTTCTTGACGGTGGGCGGCTTGCTCGCGGTGCGGCTGTTCCGGCGTTTCTTGGCAGAAGGCGAAACGACGTGGGAGGCGGTTAAACAAGGGCCGTCCCGGCGTGTTCTGCTGGTGGGCGCAGGATCGGCAGGAGATCTGGTTGCGAGGGAGCTGAGGCGGCAGGGCTCCAAGCGCTTGCAGGTAGTCGGCTTTCTGGATGATGACCTTGGAAAACAACATGTCAAGATCCAAGGGCATGCCGTCTTGGGACAGATTGATGAGTTGCCTGAGCTGGTCCGCAAATATGCCGTAGAAGAGGTGATTGTTTCGATGGCGCGTGTGCCGCGCGATGTGATCCGGCGGGTGGTGCGGCTTTGCGAGCAGGCGCATGTTCTGGCGCGGATTCTGCCGGGGTACTACGAGTTGATCGAAGGGAGCCTGACGGTCTCAAAGATCCGCAATGTCGATGTGTCGGATCTGCTGGGGCGCGAAGAAACGGTTCTGGATAACCGGGCGGTCGTCGAATTGCTGAGTCAGAAACGGGTCCTGGTGACAGGGGCGGGCGGGTCGATCGGGCGCGAGCTGACCCGCCAGATCTTGCGGACGGGACCGGAGCTGCTGGTGTTGGCGGAACGTTCCGAGAACGCGCTGTACGAGGTCGAACGCGAGGTCCGGAAGCTGGGGCTCGAGACGCCGGTTGTGGCGCTTCTGGCGGACGTGGGCGAGCGGCAGAGGATGCGCGAGATTTTTGAGCACTACCGGCCGCAGATTGTCGTCCATGCGGCGGCGCACAAGCATGTTCCGCTGATGGAGCAGAATCCGATTGAGGCGGTGAAGAATAATGTGTTGGCGACGCGTTTGCTGGGCGAGCTTGCCATTGCGCACGGGGCGGAGCGGTTTGTTTTTATTTCGACGGATAAAGCGGTGAGGCCGGTCTCGATGATGGGAATTTCCAAGCGGCTGGCGGAGATCGCGCTGCAGGACCTTAACCGGCAGAACAAAACGCATTTTTCCGCTGTGCGTTTCGGCAATGTGCTCGACTCCTCCGGATCGGTTGTGCCGCTCTTCCGCGAGCAGATCCGGAAGGGCGAGGCGGTTACGGTGACGCACCCGGAGATGGTGCGGTATTTCATGACGATTTCCGAGGCGGTCTCGCTGGTTCTGCAAGCCGCGGCGCTGGCCAAAGGTGGAGAGATCTTCGTGTTGGACATGGGTGCCCCGGTGAGGATCGTCGAATTGGCGGAAGAGATGATCGCGCTGTCGGGGTTGAAGCCGTACGAGGACATACCGATCGTGTTTACGGGGGTCCGTCCGGGGGAGAAGCTCTTTGAGGAGCTGGATGTGAGCGAGCGGTCGGCCTATAAAACGGGGCATGCGCGGATCTTCATCAGCAAGATACATGACGTTGATGCCGGCACGGTTGCCGAGATGCTGGCCGCATGTCAAAGGATCTGTTCGTCCGGACACGGTGCGGAGCAGGTCTTGGAGGTGGTCAGAAAGCTGATCGCGGATAACGGATAGCGGCGCGTGTGTCAGGCGATGCGGAAGGATGACGGGTGAACAAGAAGTTTGATTATTTTCGGTGGTTTGTTGTGGCGGTGCTGATCGTGTTGGGGTGGTTCAACTACCAAGGCATGATCAGGTACACGATGTTTTTGTTTACCGAGCCGCCGGAGGACATGTCGCACGGCTGGATCGTGCCGTTTGTGAGTATCTATGTCCTGTGGACCCAGCGTAAAGCGCTCAAGGCGGCGGCCGGGCTGCCGTCTTGGGGCGGTTTCATATGGGCGTGTTTCTTTCTGACGATCGCCTGGTTTGGCGGGAGAGGGGGGCAATCGCGCGTCGAGCAGCTTTCTCTGATCGGCCTGATCTGGTCGTCCGCGTATGCGCTCTGGGGCAGGCAGACGGCGCGGCTGATGCTGTTTCCTGCCGGATATCTGGTGTTCACGATCCCGATCTCGTCGTTCACGGACTTTTTCACCATTCATTTGAGGATCTTATCCTCCTCGTTAGCGATGTGGCTGCTGAACGGGTTTGGTGTGGCGGTTGAGCAAGCGGGGACAGCCCTTTTCTCGCGTGTTCCCGGCTCGGAGTTCAACGTGGATGTGGCCGACCCGTGCAGCGGCATCCGATCGCTTTTCGCGATGATGGCGCTCATTGCGGGCTATGCGTATTACACGCAGAAAACGGTGTTGGGGAAAAGCGTGTTGTTCGCGTGCTCCGTGCCGATCGCGATGATCGGCAACATTGCGCGGATCCTGTCGATCTGTCTGATGGCGACGTGGTTTGGGCAGGACATCGCGACAGGGTATTATCACGATTATTCCGGGTACATTGTTTTCTTGGTGGGCGTTCTGCTGATGATTCAGGCTGGAGAGGCTATTCAACGAGGAGAGCGTGCTCTTGGGCGGCGCGGTATCGGGGCTGGCTGGTTTTCCGCCACGCATTCTTCGGAGGACATGCGGCAGCGCTCGGCTGCGGGGGTGCGCCATTATTGTATGGCCGGTCTGGTTCTGCTGGCCGTGGCGGGCGTTTTCACACTGAAGGCGGTTCTGCCTGCGCCGGCGTATATCACGGACGAGCTGGTCACCTCCTCCTTGCCGGAGCAGCTGGGCTCTTTTGTTGGGGATACTCCTTGGTACTGCCACAACGACCAGTGCCTGAACGTCGCCGGAGAGGAGCAGCTGAGGCAGGACGAAAAGCAGAAAAAAGGCGACTATGTGTGTCCGGCCTGTGGCGGCAAGCTCTTTTCACGTTCTCTTGGCGAAGAATGGCTTCTGCCGAAAGGGACCACGGTCGTGAAGCGCACGTACCGCTCGCCGGAAGGGATCTCATATGCGGTGACGGTGGTCGTCTCCGGATGGCATCGGGCCAGTATCCACAGGCCTGAGCTGTGTTTGCCTTCGCAGGGGTATGTCATGACAAAGGCCAAGCGCATGGCTGTGCAGGTGACAGGTGGTGCGCCGAAAGAGGTCAGGCAGATCAGGGTGCAGCGTGAGGGCGAGGCTCCCATGAGCTTGGCCTATTGGTTTTTCAGCAGGGAGCGCGAGAGCTGCTCGCATGTCGAGCGTATTCTGACCGACATTTGGGACCGTTCGGTTCACAACAGGGTCAACCGGTGGGCGATGGTGACGGTGAACGCCTGTCCGGAATTGGCTTCGGCCGAAAGCCTGCAAAAATTTGAAGAATTCTTGTCAGCGTTATGTCCGGCAATCATCCTGAATCGGCAGGGGCTATGACCGTTAACTGGGTTACAGACTTAATCGATTATTCCGGCGGCGTCATGGTCCGGGTGGCCACGGATGGCGTCAAGTATGTGGCGGCATTCTTTGGGGCGCTGGGCGTGGCGTTGGTGTTGACGCCGGTGTTCCGGGAAGTGGCCCGGAAGGTTGGGATGGTGGACAAGCCGGATTCGCGCAGGATCAACACGTCGCCGATTCCGCGTGGCGGCGGCTTTTCGGTATTTTTGGCGTTTCACGTGGTGTTGGGAAGCCTTGCGCTTGCGCTTGGGGGGTCGGTCAGCCCGCAGTTCACGGTTTCTTGGCAGGTGCATTTTTTTATGGCCTCGGCGCTGCTGGTTGTGATCGGGCTGGTGGACGACAAGTGCGGGATGCGTCCGATGATCAAGTTGGCGGGGCAGATTCTTGTGGCCACCATTCTTTACGTCTCGGGCGTTCGTATAGGGGGGATCGTGGTCGCCTTCCCGCCGTGGCTGGATTATCTGGCGACGGTGTTCTGGATTGTCGGCGCGATCAATGCGTTCAACCTGATTGACGGGATGGACGGTTTGGCGACGGGGCTGGCCCTGATCGCATCGGTCGGTTTGGCGGGAGCCCTGCTGTTCACCGGAAACTCGGCAGCGACGTTGCCCTATCTGGTATTTGCGGGCGCGTGTTTAGGGTTTCTCAGGTACAATTTTCACCCGGCTTCGGTCTTTCTGGGGGACACCGGCAGCATGTTTCTGGGCCTTTGCGTCGCCACGTTGCCCTTGATGACCGGGTCGCGCAAGGAGTTGGTGGCGTCGCTTGGCGTGCCCATGCTGGCGATGGGCATCCCGATTTTCGATACGATGCTGGCAATCTGGCGGCGCTCAGTACGTGCCCTGCTGCCACAAAGCGTGATAAACGCAGGCAGCAAGGTGCGCCTGATGCAGCCGGACAAGGACCATGTGCATCACAGGATCTTGCGCGACACGTTAAGCCAGCGGTCAGCGGCGATCACGCTTTATTTGATCAGCTCGGGCCTCGTGGCCATCGGGCTTGTCGGAACGTTGCTGAAGGGGCGTGCGCCGGGTCTCTTTCTGATCGCCTTCATTGTGGCGATCTATGTGGTTGTGCGTCACTTGGAGCGCGTCGAGTTGTGGGATACGGGGCGGCTGCTTTCGCATAAGCGGCACACCATGCGGCAGGGGCTGCTGGTTCCGCTTTACATCGTTGCGGATGTGCTTGCCTTATGCGCGGTCTGGCTGGCGGCGCGCTGGCTGGCGGGGATGCCGCTGGGGCGGTCGGAGGTTCTCTCCAGCCTGCCGATGTATGTGGTGCCGGTGTTTGCGATCCTTGTGGTGTCGAAAACTTACTGGCGGGTCTGGTCGCGGGCACAGATACGCGATTTCGCGGTTCTGGTGGGGGCCATTCTGGCTGGGACGGTGATCGGGTTCGGACTGGTGTGGCTATTCAACGAGCACGAGCCGCACTTGATCCGGTTCTCCGTGCTTTTCTGTACGCTTTCGGTTTTCCCGCTGGCGGGGCTGCGGCTGTGGCGGGACAGCGTGAGAGGGGTGATGCAGGCGTTGGAGCGCCGCATCCTGCTGGAGAAGCCCGGGACATTGAGGATTCTCGCGTACGGCGGCGGGTTGCGTTTCCGTAGCTACCTGCGAGAGTTGACCGAACGTTCGGGCCATAATGACCGCGTGATCATTGGGATCATCGACGACGACATCAATCTCAAGGGGCGGATCATTGCCGGGCACACGGTGCTCGGCGGCTTCGAGGAGATTGAAACATGGGTGGTCCGGCAACGGATTGACGGGGTGATCATCACCTGTCTGATGGAGCCCGAGAAACAGGCGCGTGTGGCGAGGGCGTTAGAAGACGCTGGCGTATTGGTGACGGTCTGGGCGTGCGATGAACGCGTCGTGTCAGCATCGGGTTAGACGACCAGCAAATCGTGGTTGGATTTTTTAGCCACGGATGAAGACGGATGAGCGCAGATCATTTCATGAAGTTTCACGTGTGTCATGGCACCGAATGTCGCCTCAAGACGTTTAGCTGTCGGCATTCGACGGTTGGCGCGTGTGTCGCGGCAACGCGGTGAAAGGCGGGAGCGCGGCGTGCGCGTGCGGAGCGGCGGAAAGGGAGGCGGTGCGTGAAGAGCTTTCGCAAAGAGCTGTGGTTCAAGGTCGGAGCCCGGAGGGCGTTCGTGAACATCACGCGGGACGTGGAGACCTGCCTGAGAGAGAGCGGGATTCGCGAGGGGCTTTGTTTGGTGAATGCGATGCACATTACGGCGAGCGTGTTCATCAATGATGATGAAGGCGGGCTGCATGCGGATTTCGAGAAGTGGCTGGAGAAACTCGCGCCTGAGAAGCCTTACAGCCAGTATGCGCACAACGGTGCGGAGGATAATGCGGATGCGCACTTGAAACGGCAGGTGATGGGACGCGAGGTGGTTGTGGCGGTGACGTCCGGGAAGCTCGATCTCGGGCCTTGGGAGCAGATCTTTTACGGTGAGTTTGACGGCCTGCGCGACAAGCGGGTGTTGGTGAAGATCATTGGGGAGTGAGCATGTTGTTCGGACTCATGAAATTTGTCACTTGGTCGCTGAGCCCTTTGGCGGTGGGGCTTGCTTCGATTGTGGCCAGCGCGATCATGTTGCTGTGGCGCGATAAAAGGCGCCCGGCTGCGGCGTTTGGCGTGTTTGCGGTTGTATGGCTCTGGGCCTGGTCTTCACCTTGGCTCTTTATTGTTCTCGGGGGTGCGCTCGAGCGACAGTATCC
>CAYZQL010000009.1:17355-33332 GCA_964480555.1 uncultured Lentisphaeraceae bacterium
GCCGGCGCGGGTGGCTGCGTTACCCCAGGCGGACGCGATTATCGTGTTAGGGGGAGGGATTGGAGCGCCGACAGCCAAGACGGTGTACGGAGAGCTGTATTCGGGTGCGGACCGCGGGTGGCATGCGGCACGCTGTTTTCATGCGGGCAAGGCCCCTGTGATCCTTTTTTCCGGCGCGGGGGAGGCCCCGGGGATGAAGCAGTTTCTCATCGACCTCGGGGTGCCGCCGCCCAAAATCATTTTAGAAGCGGAGAGCAAAAACACCTACGAGAACGGTCTGTTTGTGCGTGACCGGTTGAAGGCGATGAAGGCGAAGCGGGTGATTCTTGTGACGTCCGCGTGGCATCTGCGGCGGTCGGTTATGACCTTCAAGAAGATGGGGGTTGAGGTGATCCCGGCGGGCACGGATTACGAGGCGTTGACGGCCGCCGCGACACAGACCCCGGCAATGCTGCTGTATTACCTCCCGAATCCGGACACGTTGAACAAGAACTCGATGATGGTGAAAGAGTGCCTCGGTTACTGGGCGTATTGGATTCATCTGCGTTTCTCCGGCAGCAGATAAAGCGGGAAGGTCCTGAGCTTCTCAAAGAAAGCCATCCGATATGATCGCAATCAGTCTTGTGAACAATCTGGCCTTGCTGGTCGCGTTGAGCGTCTTTTCCGGATTTATCCGGAACAGGTACACGCGGCGGCGGCATGAGGCGTTTCTGCAAGGCTTGGGGTTCGGGTGTGCGGTGGTGATCGGCATGTTGCATCCGGTGGTGATGGCGCCGGGTCTGATTTTCGACGGCCGTTCGGTGATGATCAGTCTGTGCGGGTTGTTTTTCGGACCTTTGGCCGCGGCCATCGCGGGGGGGATGGCGATCACCTGCCGGGTCCTTCAAGGCGGTCCGGGGGCGCTCATGGGGACGCTCGTGGTGGTGTCCTCGGCCCTGTTGGGGGTGGTTTTCCATTATCGTCTGTCTCGCTTGGGTACGGACGTGTCGGTCTGGCAGCTCTGGTTCTTTGGGTTGCTGGTCCATGCCACGATGTTGCTGTGCGCGTTTGCGTTGCCCGCCGGCATGGTCTGGGGTGTCCTTGGCCGGATTGTGTTGCCGGTCATGGTGATGTATCCGCTGACAACGGTTTTAGTTGGCAAGGTGTTGTCGGATCAACTCGCACGAGAACATTTTGTCGGGGCGTTGCGTGAGAACCAGGAAGAGCTGCGAACCACGCTTTATAGTATCGGCGACGGGATCATCACGACTGACAAGGATGGCCATGTCCGGCAAATGAATCCTGCTGCGGAGAAGCTTACGGGATGGAGCGAACAAGAAGCGCGCGGGAAACCGTGCGAAGAGGTTTTCCGGGTTATCCGAGAAGAGTCGCGGGATGTGGCCGAGAACCCCGTGCAGTGGGTATTACGCGAAAAGAAGATTATCGGATTGGCCAACCACACGCTTTTGGTTGCGCGAGACGGGAGTGAGCATCCGATCGCCGACAACGGGGCTCCCATCCGTGACCAAGAAGGCGAGATTATCGGCGTGGTTCTGGTCTTCCGCGACCAGACGGCCGAACGCGCCGCGCAGAAGGCATTGAAGGTGGAGCGCGACAACCTGAGGGCGATTATGGCATCGTCGCCTGAGGGGATCGTGGTATTGGATCATAACGAGCGGATCGTGGACGCCAATCCAGCGGCCGAGCGTTTGTTCAACCGTTCGTTTGCAGACGTGTACTATCGGCCGTGCGGTGATTTCTTGGGGTGTGCCCATCGGCACGAGAATCCGCAGGGGTGTGGCCATACCGAACACTGCCCGGTATGCACGTTGTTTAACGCCATTCGGTCGGTTTTTGAGACGGGACAGGGGGTGCATGACGGGGAGACGGAGGTTGTCCTCGACAGCCCGGGTGTAGAGTCCCGACACCTCTGGTTTCAGTTCAGCATGGAACCGGTTGTGTTAGACGGGCGAAGTTATGTGATTGTTGCCCTGCATGACATTACGGCACGCAAACAATCGGAAGCGGATCTCCGGCGCCTCGAGTGGATGTTGTCGCCGAAGCCCGCCAAACGAATCGGGGCGGAAGAGTTGTCGAGCTACGGGGATCTGACCCGGTATAACCGCGAGGGGCGCATTCTGAAGACCATGGGACATGAGACCCTGGCGCGAATCGTATCCGAGTTTCTGGATCTGCTTGGCACGTCGGCTGCGGTGTATGAGGCGAACGGAGATTATGCGTTCGGGCTATATGATTCGGGGTGGTGCCGTTTGTTGAACCAAGCCTCCCGGCGGTTGTGTGATACCGAAGACAATGCGGAGGCGTTGGCCTCCGGACGCTGGAAGTGTCACGAGGCGTGCTGGACCTGTTGTGGCAAAGAGGCGATGGCGCGGCGTGCGCCGATGGATATCGCGTGTTATGGCGGTATCCGTCTGTATGCCGTGCCCGTGTTGGCGCACGAAGAGGTGGTGGGGACGATCATTTTCGGGTACAGTGATCCGCCGCGAGACCCGGACACGTTGCATGCGTTGTCGGAGGCCTACCAGGTGGATTACGCGGACCTGTTCCGTGAGGCACACGCATATGATTCCCGGCCCCGCTATATCATCGAGATGGCGAAGAGCCGCTTGCATACGGCGGCCAAACTCATCGGCTCGCTGGTTGAAACGCGGCAGGCGGAAGAGGGCCGTATGAAACTTGAGGCCCAGTTCCGCCAGTCGCAAAAGATGGAGGCGGTGGGTCGTTTGGCGGGTGGGGTCGCGCATGATTTCAATAACATCCTGCAGGCGATCATCGGATATAGCGAGCTTCTGGCGGAGAAACTGCCGGAGCAGGAAGAGCCGCATACCTATGTTTGCGAAATATTGTCCGAGGGTAAGCGGGCTGCGGCTCTGACCCGGCAGCTGCTGGCGTTTGCGCGTAAGCAGACCATCAGCCCCGACGTGTTCGATCTTAATGCGGCGGTGGGCACGACGCTGATGATGTTGCGCCGTCTTTTAGGCGAGGACATCGATCTCTGCTGGCGGCCTGCGGCAGACCGCTGCTGGGTAAAAATGGATACGAGCCAGCTCGACCAGATCTTGGCCAATCTGGCGGTGAACGCCCGCGACGCGATCACAGGTGTCGGGCGGGTGACGATCGAGACCTGTAAAATGGTGTTCGACGAGTCTTACTGCACCTTGAATCCGGTGTTTACGCCGGGGGCCTATATCATGTTGGCGGTTAGCGATGATGGATGCGGGATGAGCCGCGCGACATTAGACCGGCTTTTTGAGCCGTTTTTCACGACAAAGGAGCAGGGCAAGGGAACGGGGCTAGGGCTGGCCACGGTGTATGGGATCGTTAAGCAGAACCACGGGTTTATCCACGTTTACAGTGAAGTGGGCAAGGGGACGACGTTCAAGATTTATTTGGCCGCTCAAGCGGGTGTTGAACCGGGAGCGGAGGCTTGGGTACCTCAGGTGACGCAGCCGAAAATGGGCACAGAGACGGTCTTGCTGGTCGATGACGAACCGGGGTTGCTGCGGTCAGCGCACCGACTTGTCGAGCGGTTGGGCTATAAGGTGATGTCGGCTGGTAGCCCCGAGGAGGCCCTGAAGATTTCGGCCAACTATGAGGGCCCCATCCATCTCTTGTTGACGGATGTGGTCATGCCGGTGATGAGCGGGCGGGACCTCAGCGTGCGGCTCATGGCTGAAAGACCTGAATTGAAGTGCGTCTTCATGTCAGGGTATACCGCGAATGTCATCGCGCACCACAGCGTGCTTGAAGAAGGTGTGAACTATTTGCAGAAGCCCTTCTCCAAGGCGGGCTTGGCGGCTAAGCTTCGTGAAGCCTTAGAGGGCGGCGGTCAGGAGCGCGTTTAACCCCGGTTCTGCCGGGACATCTGGGCGGCAAGGGCGACCGCGCTGAAGAAACTCGCGGAAGAGGCCTTGCCCTGCCAAGCGAGATCGAAAGCGGTGCCGTGGTCGGGGGATGTGCGGATGAGGGGAAGCCCGAGCGTGACATTGACGCCGGTGTCGAAGGCGACCATTTTGAAGGGGATCAGGCCTTGGTCATGATACATGGCCACATAGGCGTCGAAGGGGGCGGAAGAAGGCTGAGAACAGAGCCAGGTGAACGCCGTATCCGGGACAAGCGGGCCGAAGGCGGCGATGCCTTCGGCTTTTGCTTTTTTCAGCGCAGGGATGATTACGGACTGCTCTTCATTCCCGAAGAGGCCCTTTTCGCCGGCATGGGGGTTGAGCGCGAGTACGCCGAGACGGGGTGAGGAGACGCCCCATTTTTTACAGGCGGTATGGGTGAGCCGGATCGTTTTCAACAGCGAGGAAACCGTCAGAAGGCTTGGCACGTCGGAGAGCGCCTCGTGAATCGTCGCCAGGCTGACGCGGAAACCGGGGGAATAGAACATCATGCATGGGTCAGGCGTTCCGGTCAGATCGGCCAGAATTTCCGTATGGCCAGTGAAACGGACGCCGGCAAGGTTCAAGGCCTCTTTGTTGAGCGGGGCAGTGACGAGGGCGTCGGCAAGCCCATGCCGGAGGATGTCCATGGCGGCGGAGTGGAGCCATAGGTAGGCTTGAGCGCCGCACGCGGCCTGTACGGTTCCGGGCGTGATGGATGCGGCGGCTTCGAAGGGAAAGTCGAAGAGGAGGTGACGGTCTTGCGGCAGGGGAGACGCCGTGCGGACATCGTGCGGCAAGACGGTCAGCGCGTCTGGAAAGTGCCCGCCGACCGCCGAGGCCACGCGCCCGAGGAGTGTTCGGTTCCCGTAGACCAGCAGTTGGCAAACGTTATCCAAAACACCCGAGGTCAGCGCGCGGAGCACAAGCTCAGGGCCTATACCTGCGCAGTCGCCAAGGGTTATGGCGCATCGGGGGCGGACTGGGGGCATGGCCACCTCGGTCACAGTCAAACGGACGGACGGGGTTACCCGACGTGTTTGACGCTGTTGAGTGTGCCGTGGTCGTTCTGAACCCAATCCGCGCACTCGGGATCCGCGCACCAGGTGCCGTCGATCACGAACTTGTACTGATGTGCCCCGGGGGCAAGCGAGAGCGTGGCGGCATAGAGGCCGTCGCCGTTCTTGTCGACCATGGCCTTTGCCGTCGGATCCCAGTTGTTGAAGCTGCCGGCGATGAAAACCTTGCTTCCGGCTTCAGCGTGAACGCTGAAGGTCACGCGCTGAGTCTTAGGGGCGACCTTTTTGGCAACAGGCTTGGCGGGTTTGGCTTTCACGGCTGCTGCTGCGGCCGCCACGGTTTTCACCGGGCTCTTCGCTTTGATTTTCATGTCTTTCGTCCTTTTTTGTTCGTTATGTTGTCTGATTATCACCAATCGGCGTGCCAGCGTCAAGTAAATACAGAGCGCGGGGTCAGTACTGGAGTATGCAGGTGAAAACACGCTGTCGCGCTGGAGGGTACAGGCCGTTTGTTCGCAAAAGAGCGCTCTTTTATTAGGAAAAATGAAAAATGATTTTTTTTGCAGGCACCCTCTTGACAGATTGGGGTGCTTAACGTAATATACACCCCGTTCAAGCAACCTCCCCCAGGTTCTTGAACGATGTGGCCTACCGCGACGCTTCCCCCGTGATCGCGGATACAGGTTCCCCCCTGTACGGTCACATTAAATAATATATGTCCTCCCTGGCGGCGGGTAAAAGCGAAAGCTTTTATCCGCCGTTCTTTTTTCTAGCGCCAACGGTTATGCGCCCAGAGGTACTGCTCGGGATACCGGCGGATCACAGTCTCGATACGTGCGTTGATTTCTTCCGTGAGCGTGGCGATATCTTTTGCCTTATCGCCTGTGGGGGTGAAGAGGATCGGCTGTCCGGTGACCATGCGGTATTGGAAGGCTCCGTCGCGGATAAAGGCGCCGGCGATGATGGGGGCTCCTGTTTTGAGATGGAGCCGGGCGGGTGAGGTGTGGGTGGAGGCCGGGCGCCCCAGGAAGTTTACGGTCACACCCTGTTTCTTGCCGGCGTGTTGATCCATCAGCAGGGTCATGGCAGCGCCCCGATCTTTCCATTCGCGGAGGACACTGGGGGCGAACCCCATCTTCTTTGGGACGATGGTGATCTCTCCGCGAAAGTGATGTTTCTTCAGGAAGCGTTCGACAAAGGGATTGTTCATTTTGCGGGCCACAGCGATCATCGGGCGCGAGTAAGAGATCACGGAGACGGCGGATTCCCACGCTCCGAGGTGCCCGGTGAGGATCATGATGGGAACGCCGGGCGACTCCATCAGCAGGTTCCAAGATTCTTTTGGGCCGTCGAAAACGATGTGTTCGCGCCATGTGCCGGGGTGGATGACGGAGCCCGTCTTGAGGGCCTCGCAGAGGTGTCCGGCAAAATGGCCGAAGGCCTTGCGTGCGATACGGTCGGCTTCATCCGGATCGCGGGTGATACGGGCCTTAAGGATATTGTCGATGGCGATGCGGCGGCGGTTTCTGAAAAGAGGATAAAAGACGGAGGTGACGGCGGCTCCGAGGGCATAGGCCTTACGGGCAGGTATCAGGCTGTAGAGCAGGCCGAGCAGGCGGACCGCCAGATATTCGAGGTAGGCGAGAGAGATGCGAAACACGTTCATACGGCGGATTATTTTGAGAGTTCTTCGGTCAATTGGGCGGCAAGAGGCCTCAGTTTCATGGCAACGGGGCGTGGCAGCAGGTCTTCGTTTTCCAGCAGCTCAGAAACGAGCACGGCGGCTTCCTCCAGCTTCTTCTGTTTCATGCGCAGGCGGATGAGGGTGAGGCGGCTGTCGAGGTCCTCAGGGCGTCCGGCCAACACGGGGGCGAGCGCGTCCGCGGCTTCGGAGATACGGTCCGTGGCCAGCAAAAGCCGGGCGAGGGCGTGCCAAGTGAAGAGCCGTGTTTTATCGAGTTCAAGCGCTCGCCGGAGAAGCTTCTCGGAGTCTTTGTATGCCTGTTTTTCGAGCATGACAGCGCCGAGGCCGGCATAGGCGGGGGCATTCCGTTCCTTTTCCAGGCTGCGCTTGAAAAGATCCTCGGCCATGTCAAGCTCACCCCGGCGCAGGCGCACGGTTCCCAACAGGAAATTGGCGAAGGCGTGTTCGGGATCCCGCCGCAGGATTTCTTTGGCGTCCTGCTCGCTGAAGGCCGGCACATCGAGGGCATCGTCGAGGCGGAGCAACTCCTCTTGGACCGCGGTCAGGTTCTTGTTGATCGCCAGCGCGCGCAGAAAGGCGGCGCGGGCCGCGGAGTAATCTTTCGGCCCGTTTCGCTGGAGGATATACCCGCGCACCAGATACATCAGGTAGTGCTCTTTCTTGCTGGTTGCGCTTCGCAGGGCAGGGTAGACGCGGTTTTCAAGTTCGGCGTATTCGCCCTGGCGCAGGAGAATGTCGGCCAGCAAGCTCCAGAGCCGGATATCGTTTGGAGTTGCGGGAATGGCTGTGTTGAGCATGGCGCGCGCGTCGATCATTTTGTTGTTGAGAATCAACAGGGCTGCCTCATGCCAGACGAGCTGGTCAGCGGCCACGCCGTTCTCTTTCGCGAGGTCCATCCAGAGGCCGGCCTCCGGCAGGTTTCGGCGCTCGATGGCGATGCGTGCTTTATTGACGAGCGCGAAGGTGTCTTTGTCGTCCAGATCGAGTAACAGGTTGAGTTGCCGCTCGGCGTCATCAAACTCGTAGGTGTCGATGTGCGTGGAGATGGTCTGATAGAGCTCGCGCTTTTTGTCGCGCAAAGCGGTGAGGGGGTCCGAGTGGAGCTTCTGAGTGGAGACCGCCAGATTGCGGAAGGTTGTCCCGCGGATCCACAGATTCTTCCGGACGTACTCCAGCGTGTCCGGATTGACGAGGGTGCCGCCGTCTGCCTGAAGATTGGCGGAGGTGAGCAAGAACGTGTTGACCCGACGCGGAACTTCGCGCAGGAGGGCTTCGATTTCGGGAAGCCCCTCGGGCTGGACGTTCAGGTTCGCAGCCAGCTGATAGCGGTTGAGGAGGATGCAGAGGTTGTCTGGGCGGAGGAGTCCGGCTTGCTTGAAAAGGGCCATGGCATCCGCCGGTCGGTTTTGTGACACGAGCAGGACGCCGAGCTCATTGGCCATCCGTGCGAGCTGGTAGCGCAGAGCGGTCCGGATGGTGACGAAGAGGCGGATGCTGTCGGGGGTTGTTGGATAAAGATAGGGACGCAGGGTCTCCACAAACGCGTGGTGGTTGGCAATGAGGGCGTCAGCGTCCACGGGTTTTCCGTGCGGCAGACCGCTCAGGAAGAGCCCCGTAGGAATCGCCGTGAATCCGTTATTGCGCCAGAGTTCAGGGCTGTCGAAAAGCACGACTCTCTGGTAGGTGTTGGTCTCGTGCTGCATCCATTCGCGCAGGAACGAGGCCGGGGAGAGGTCCGCAGCGTTCAGCAGCCGGTTGCGGTAAGGGGCGAAGGAGGGGTCGTTCCGGATGGCGGCGATAAGCGGCGAGGTGTCGGCGGTCCGCGAGGCGGTTGCTGTGGTGATGACGTGCAGTCGGCGGCCGTCCTGCAGGGCACGGAGCATGAGATGGTGGGGCAGCAACCGGTTGTTCACAAGCCAGTCGCGGGCACCTAATTCGCGGTAAATGTGCTCGGTGACGGCATCCGCGAAGGTGCCTTCACGTGGATCAACGTCGGTAAAACTGCGAAACGGCATGATGCAGACGAGCAGAAGCAAAGGCCAGCAGAGGAGCGAACCGACCCGGCAGACAGCGGGGTTGTCGCGATATTCATAATAATCGAGATCGTCGTCGATCTTCTCCTCGAACAACTCGCGCATGAGATACCAAGCCGCGATCATCAGCCCGGTCATCAGCGCGATGAGGGTGTAGCTGAAGACCGGGATTTTGGAGGTCAAGCGGGCAATGGCCCAAGGCGAGATGGATAGGTTCAACAGGCTTGGCAGCAGGGTGGCGGTCAGCACGAGTTGCAGAAGAAAAAGAGGGAGGGTCCGTCGGCGGAAAGAGTAAGCAAAGACGAAGAGCGCAATCGAGGCAGGGAACAGGAGTTGAACAAAGACATAGCTCCATCCGAAACTCGGTATCCAGCGGGTCAGTTCGTTTGCGACGGTGGCCTGGAACACGCGCAGGAGCGGCCGCGGCGCCGGAACCGGAATGGCCGTGCACCAGGCAGACGCCTGCCAGACGAAAACCACGGCGAGGACAGCGCCGGCTAAACCCGCGAGGATGACGAACAGCATCTTGTAGGTCGTTGCCTGTTCGTTCAAGATGAGCGCCCGGAGCAGGAAGAGCCCTCCGGCTGGCAGAAGCAGCAGGAAAAGCGGTGACTCGACGCTGCAGGCCGCGAGCAGGAACGCGCCGGTGAAAAGGGGAAAGAACCGTGCGCGTTGGTCATAGGACACCAGCAGGTTGACCACCAGAAAAAAGAGCGCGAGGTCGAACGTGAAGGGGTAGAGGCGTGTGGCCGCCAGCCAGAACGGGGCGCAGAAAGCCAGCGCCAGCGTCGCTCCCAAGCCGCCCAGCACCGCCGCCCGCGCGACGCGCCAATTGTGGGCTTGCACGGAGACCGGGATGGAGACCGAGCCGTCGGCGTTGAGCGAGAACCCCTGCTGTCCGTTGGCGGGCTCGAGGTCAGCCGCTTCGCGTGTCCGCGGCGGCAGTGCGGCCATGGACCCGCCCGGATCCTCGCAGGCGCAGATGAAGACCAGGCGCGCGGTGAACAAGTAGAAAAACGAAACCGCAAGCGCGCCACAGGCTGCGCAAAACAGATTCAGTCGCAACGGCAACGTGGCGAAAGGAAGATCCGCTACGGCCCGTATGGCCAGCCCGAACAGGGGGTTCGCGAGGTCATCCTGCTGGCAGAGGCCGGCTGCCGAGGCCGTGAGAAAAGCGGAGGTGCCCGGGTAGACGTGCGTGAAAACGGTCAGGTAATAGACGCCGGCCGGCACAATCACGACGAACGGAACAAAAAACCGGATCAGGTGCCACGGCGTCGCGAAGAATAGTCTTTTCAAGTACCCCATCGTGCTGCCTCACTGTTGCGCTCTGCGCCGCCACGCCCGCTTGCCATAGACGCCGGCTTCGGAGAAATCGAACGGCTCGAAGCCGATCTTTGCTGCGGGCGAGCCGCGCCTCAGGCGGAAGTCGCGCTTGCCGGCATCTTTGAAGAGCGGGTCGGCGACCAGGCCCTGGACGTCGCGTCCCAACGCCTGCCATTCAGAGAAGGACATCCCTTTGAAATCGACCGGCCCATCGGTCCGCCACCAGAGGTTTCTCTTCCAGTCCACCTGGGCTTTGGTGGAGTTCACATAGCGCTTGTCGCTGAAGTTCGGGGCGTTCTCCCAAAGGATGAGGTTCCGTTCCACCGTCACGGAGCGGTGCGGCTCGACGCGGGTGACCGCCACCTGGCATTCCCGGCTGTAACAGAGGATATTGTTGCGGAGCACGTTGTCGCGCCCGTAATGCTGGTGGAAAGAGCCGTCTTTGGTGTCGTAGACGAGATTGTTCTCGAAAACGATTCCCTCGGAACCTTCGTCGGGATAAAGCCCCCAGCCGCCGTAGGTGTAGGAGTCCACATCGAAGATCACGTTGTTGCTGATGCAGGTGCCGAAGGAGGTCCCGAGGGTGTAGATGCCGCCCATATCGCCCAGCGCGCGCTGGCCGATCGTGTGGATGCGGTTAAAGGCGACGGTGTTGCGCTGAGCCACGCTCCCTTTGTAGCCCCAGACCCAGCCGACCGAGACGCCCGTGTAATAGTGGTCGCTGATCTCGCAGTGGGTGATCCGGTTGTCTGGGCTGTGCCCGATCCAGACGGCTGTGGCGCTGGCATGGAAACGTCCGCCGTGTGTGATGATGCAGTTGTCCACCACATTGAAGGCCGTACTGAACGAGGTCAGCGCCGTGACCACGCTGTTGCTGCTGGCGCTGGCGCCTTTGCCGCCGGGATCGCCGATGCGGATGCCACCTGCGCCGAGGTCGGTGATGGCGCACCTTTCGATGCGGTTGCTGACGCACCCTGCGCGGAACCAGATGCCGTATTCGCCGGTGTGCGCGATGTCGCAGTCGCGGAAGGTCACGGCGTGCGCGCCGTCCGCCATGATTGCGGCTTCGGTCCGGGCTGCGGCCTGCATGGGCTCAAACTGGGTCGGTCCGGGCGCGTTCGGGTCGCCGAGTATGGCGGGCGGGATGAGCCCTTTGAGGACTTGGTCAGAACGTCGCGGCGAGTCCGAGTACAGGAAGGCGAGGCGCTCGAAGGCGAGGTGGCGCACGAAGTTCGTCGTCTCGGGGCTGCCTTTAAAAAGGACGAGGGTTTTACAGCCGGGGAAAGGGGCGATGATCTCCGCGCGGCCCGGCCTTTCCCCTTTGAGCGGCAGATAGACGAGCTTGCCGTTGCAGCCGTCGTAGAACCACTCGCCGGGGGCATCCAGCGCGGCCCGCACGTTTTCGACGTAATAAAGCGAATTGGTGAGCCACTTGTTCCAAGGTTTCCAAAGGCCGCCCTGCGTGTAGAGGGTGTCGGCCGCAGCGTCGAAGTCGACGATCATGCGGCGCGTGGTGTCCCACTTGTGGTGGACGACGACCTGCGCATAGCGGAGTTCGCTCTTGGGCGATTGTGAGAGCAGGGTGAGGTCGGCCGGGCGTCCGCTGATGGAGGCCCGGGCATACTCGGCGCGCGGGTTCAGGTTGGTCAGGAGCGTCTGGCCCACCGCGAGCGGGCTGAAGAATCCGGCGTTGGGGTGGCGCGCGCGGGTGGCGCGGCGGCCGTTGACGAACAGGCTCTCGAAATAAGCGGGGGCGCCGTTGGTGAGGGCCGGGATGTCGGCGACCCATTTGCCGTCCGGCATCTCGCGCCAACCGGCAATCACGAGGCCGCCGCAGAAACGCGATTCGGCCGCGCTCTCCCCGCGATAGGTGACCGGCGCGGCGGCCGTGCCGGAATCTTCCGGCTCGAACACGACCGGCTCCGACAAGGGATAGAAGCCTTTGCCGACGTGGACGGTCCACGCGCCGGTGTCGCCTGCCTTTTTGGCGGCGCGGATCGCATCGCGCGCTTCCTGAAGGGTGGCGAAGGGCTGCTTTTGCGTGCCGAGGCGTTCCGTGGAGGACGGGCCGGGTGCGACATAGAGGTCGCCGGCGGAGAGCGCGAGCGCGGTGAAGAGGCAGAGCGGAAAGACGGTTGCGTTCATAGGTGCCTTTGGAAATTAAACCTTCAGTGGCGGACGGGTCTGCGGATCAGCGGATCTTTGCGAGGTCGCACTTGTCCATGTCATCGAACTCTTGATTCTCGCCGCCCATGGCCCAGACGAAGGCATAGCTGCCGGCCCCGGCGCCGCAATGGACGGACCACGCCGGAGAGAGAACGGCCTGTTTCTCGCGCAGCACGACGTGCCGCGTCTCCTCCGGTTCGCCGAGGACGTGCATGACGGTGCCGTTGGGGGACATTCCGAAATAGCAGTAGACTTCGGTGCGGCGGTCGTGGGTATGAGGCGGGAACGAATTCCAGACGCTGCCTTCGTGCAATTCCGTGAACCCCATGACGAGCTGGCAGCTCTTGATAAAGCCGGGCCGGATGTACTGGTAGATGGTGCGGCGGTTGGATTCCGCGAGCGAGCCGAGCTCCACCCGGTTGGCGTCTTTGAGCCCGGCCTTGGTGGTCGGGTAATCGGCGTGGGCCGGATAGGAGACCAGGTAAAACTGGGCTGGCTTCTCGGGATTGGCGCTGGAAAAGAGGATGCCGCGGCTGCCCCGGCGGATGTAGAGGCATTCGCGCGGAGCCAGCTCGTATGAGGTGCCGTCGACCACGATGGTGCCGGTTCCCCCGAGATTGACGAGTCCCGCCTCGCGCCGTTCGCAGAAGTAGGTGCAGGCCATTTCGCGGCCTCCTTTGAGCTCGAGCGGTTCGACGGTCGGCACGATGCCCCCGACCACGGCGCGGTCAACGTTTGTGTAAAACAGGGTCACCTGGCCAGGCTGAAAAAGGTCTTCGATGACAAAGTGGCTTCTCAGCTCCCCGGTGGTCATCCGGCGGTAAGAGGTCCGGTCGGCGGCTTCGATCGTGCGCATAACAGCTCCTTCATGGAAGTCAGATCATGAACTTCATTTTTAAAGTATAACAAAGGGCAGGTGTTAAACCCAAGGCCGGATTTGTTGTCCGCGGTCTTTCTTTCAGCGGGCGGGCACGTCCGGGCGGAAGGGCTCCAGGCAACGCGGGAGGATCCCCTGCATCGAAGCGATCAGAACGCCGTAGTTGACGATCGGCACGCCTGCGGCCTTGGCCTGCTGAATGCGGTAGTGCATCTCGCGGCGATTGAGCATGCAGGCGCCGCAGTGGATGATCAGCGCGTACTGGCTCAGGTCGCGCGGATACTTCATGCCGCTGGCGTGCTCAAACACGAGCCGCTTGCCGGTGTGTTGCCGCAGCCAGCGCGGGATCTTGACCGTGCCGATGTCGTCCGACTGGCGGTGGTGCGTGCAGCCTTCGGCCATCAGGACGCGGTCGCCGTCCTTGAGCGTCTCCGCCGCGGTGGCACCGCGTACGAGCGCGTCAAGGTCGCCTTTGTAGCGGGCGAAGAGAATGGAGAAAGAGGTGAGCGGCACGTCGCGCGGGGTGTCGGCGGAGACCTTGGCGAAGACCTGCGAGTCCGTGATGACGAGGCGCGGTTTTCTGCCGAGGCTCGCGAGCGTTTCGCGCAGCTCGAACTCTTTGGTGACGACCGCGATGGCATCGGCTTCGAGGATGTCGCGGATGGTCTGCTGCTGGGGAAGGATGAGCCTGCCTTTGGGCGCGGCTTTGTCGATGGGCGTCACCAGCACGACGATGTCCGACGGGCTCAGCAGGTCGGCGACGATCCGGAACGTGTCGGACTCCTCGGGCACGATCTTGGCGAGCTCGAGCTTCAGCTCCTCGACACCGTCCCGGGTGAGCGAGGAGACGCTGAGCACGGGCGCCTGAGTCGCGTCGGCCGCGTGTTTCAGCGCCGCTTCAGAGGGGGGGGTGAGGTCGTTCTTGTTGAAGACCACAAGCAGCGGGATGTTCTTGGCGCGGACCAGCGCGAGGAGTTCCCGCTCGCAGGCGCCGAGGCCGGCTTCGGCTTCGGTGACGAGCAGCGCGACGTCGGTCTTGTTCAGCACGTCGCGGGTGCGCTGGACGCGCAGCTCGCCCAAGGAGCCCTCGTCGTCGAGGCCGGGCGTGTCGATGATCACGATCGGCCCGAGCGGCAGCAGCTCCATGGCCTTGTAGACCGGATCGGTGGTGGTGCCCTTGACGTCCGAGACGATGGAGACCTCTTGTCCGGTGAGGGCATTGATGAGGTTGGACTTGCCGACGTTGCGGCGGCCGAAGAGCGCGATGTGGAGGCGCTCGCCCTGGGGTGTGGTGTTGAGGCTCATAATGTGTCCGCCGGGCTGACGACGCCCAGCGGCCCCTTGTTTAAGACGTGCGTGTAGATCATCGTCGTCTCCACCTTCGCGTGTCCGAGCAGCGCCTGCACGGTACGTATGTCCTGGCCCGCCTCCAGCAGGTGCGTGGCGAAGCTGTGGCGGAAGCAGTGCGGCGTGAAGCGGATGGTCAGCCCGGACTCCAGCACGGCGGCCTGCACCGCCCGCTGGATCTGCTGCTCGTCGAGGTGATGCCGCCGCACATGGCCGCTGCGAGGGTCTGTCGAGTAGTCGTCGGCGGGAAACACATGCTGCCAGCCCCAGGCGAACGGTGCGTTCGGATACTTGCGCGCCAAAGCGTAGGGCACCTCCACTTCGTGCATGTTCTTCGCCTTGTCCGCTTCGTAAAGGTCCTGACGCCGCGCCAGCCACTCGCGCAGCGGCCGCTCGTCAGACCTGGGCAGCGGCACATAGCGGTCCTTGTCATTCTTGGCGCCCCGGACGACGATCCGGTGCTGGTCGAACTGGATCTCCTGCACGCGCAGCCGCAGGCCTTCGCCAACGCGCATACCCGTTCCGTAGAGCAGGTGACAGATCAGGTGCTCGCGCCCCGAAAGCCGGTCCAACACGGCCTTGACCTCCTCGCGGCTGGCGACCACGGGAAGTCGGAACCCGCGCCTGGCGCGGGGGAAGTCGCCGAAATCCCCGATCTCCTTCTTAATGATCTTCTTGTAGAGAAACACCACCGCGTTCAGAGCCTGGTTCTGGGTCGACGAGGCGACCTGCGCCTCCTTGGCCAGATGTTTGAGGAACGCATGAACGTGCTCGGCCTCCAGTGTCGAGGGTTTGCGCCAGCCGTGGAACGCCACATAGCGCCTGACCCAGGCGACATAACTCTGCTCCGTGGCGTATGCGTAGTGCTCCGTACGCAGCACGTCCTTCATTCGCTCCTCCAAGACCTTCCAGTCACATCTCCCGCCGCCGGGAGTAAAACGGCACCCCTCTCCGGTCTCTCTCTCCCCTTGAGCGTTGGGCGTTGGGCGTTGGGCGTTGAGCGTGCTCTCCGACTTGACACTCACAGACGGCTTAGTATATTCTGTGCCCGTATACTGAATACAGACTGACATTTTCACGGAAGCGGTCCGCGGCGCGTCCCCGACGGGCGGCGACGAACGGGTGGGAGATGGCTCATGACGATTCGCAGGGACAAACTCTCGCGTCTCCAGCGCGATCCCGCGGAACTTCGCGTAATAAAGTTCCAGCGCGTCGCGAGCCTGCTGGACCTGCCAGTTGCCGACCCCCGGATGCGCGGCGGTCTCGGACAGGAACGCCTCGATTTCCGCGCGACCCAGATCCCTTCGTTGCCGGCCGGGGAACCGGGCGAAGAAGCGCCGCACCCATCCGATGCAGTACGGGATTGTTTTTTCCTGCGCTCCCGCCTCGCGCAGCACCGCCACATAGCCGTCCGGCCATTGGGGGTCGGGATCAGTCGGAGACACGACACAGAACTCGTTGCGAGGCATAGCAGGACTCCATTACTTTTCAATATACCTCATTTTATCTCATCAACCACCTTAAAGACAAGAGTCTTTTTGAGGTATATCAGAAAAAATTGTGATATACCTCATGTTATTTTTGAGGTGTAATCAGAGGTTGAAGCGGAACCGCTATCGCGGA
>CAYZQL010000010.1:0-33160 GCA_964480555.1 uncultured Lentisphaeraceae bacterium
CATGATTTCGCTTTTCGTCTTGGGCGTTGCCTTTTTAGCCATAAGTTTACTCCTTTTTTTGTGTGGGTCGAAGCCCACAACAATTTACAACATAGTCGATTTTTCCTAAGAAGCAACACCAAAAGCTAAAATTTGAAAGATTTTTTCTGCCGTCATCCGCACACAAGGCCGTAAAACCGGGCTCCAAGGACAGTCTTCTCATTCATGCCGCGGGTGGAATTGCGCGTGCGTGCGCGTCACATGCCCTTCATCCACATGGGTGTAAATCTGTGTGGTCGCAATGTCCGCATGGCCCAGCATCTCTTGAATCGCACGGACCTGCGCACCGTGCGCCAACAAGTGGCTGGCGAAACAGTGGCGCAGAACGTGGGGCGAAATCGCGGCGCCGAGCCCTGCGGCACGAGCCCTCTTCACCAATAACGCAAAGATCCCCTGCCGCGTAAAAGCCTTGCCCAAACGGGTCAGAAAAAGATGCTGCTCCGCATCGTTCCTGCGCGCGAAATGCGGGCGCGCCTCCGCAAGATACCGCCGCAACCAGAGTCCGGCCTTCTCGCCCAAGGGAATCAGCCGCTGTTTGTCGCCTTTGCCCACACATTTCACGACACCCTCATCAAAACGGACATCGTCGACATGCAGTGCAGTCACCTCCGAAACCCTCAGACCGCACGCATAAAAAAGTTCCAACATGCTGCGGTCACGCAGGTCCGTCTCCGTTGCGTCCGTGACCGAACTGAGGAGCGTGGCGACGTCCGCCTCCGACAGCGTATGCGGCAACACCCTGCCCTTCGAGGGCGCCTCCATCACCTCCGTGACGTTAGCCGACACCTGTCCCTCGCTGCACAGAAACGAGAAAAACACTTTTACGGCGATCAGCCGCCGGGCACGCGTCGACACGCGGCGCCCTTGCCGGCGCTGCTCTTCGAGAAATGCCTGGACATGATCACGGGTGACGTGCGCGAAGCAGGTAACCCCGCCGCACCGTTCAAGAAACGCGACAAAAAGGAACAGGTCTTTCTCATAGGCGGCGCGCGTGTTGGAGGAAAGGCCTCGCTCGAAGGCGATGTGATCGAGAAAGTGTGCGACCTGCAGACGCATGGCGTTCCGCCTATTTCGCAGGCGCTGCGCGGATGGCCGGAATGCTGTTCGCATCATAGCCGGCCTCGGCGATCGCGATCTCGATATTTTTGTGCGCGACCACCATCGAGTCGAAGGTCAGCGTGATCGTGCGCCCCGGAACATCGAAAACCGCCTGCTCCTCATTGACCCCGTTCAGAGGCGCCAAGGCTTTGCGGATACGCGCCACATCCTCGTCGCTCGCCATCGCCGGCACCCGTAGGGTGTGCTGTCGGACATCAGAAACGCGGCACCCGGACAGGACCATTACGCAAAACAATACGAAAGAGACCATGAATTTCATGACCGGTATCATAACGGAACCGATGCGGCTCCCGCAAACGGAAACTTCGGTACGGCTGTCTTACAACCTGGAACTCGCCCAGACCGCTCTTTTTTTGTAACGCCCTTCTGCCTGCTCGTGTATATTACCAATATGAAGTTTGCCTTTTTTCTTCCGTTCATCCTGCTCCTCGGCCTGATCATCGGCAGCTGGGCTCCGAAAGAGGAATTGCGCGCCGCAAAACGCGAGCTCGACGACCTCAAAAAAAGCCAGTCCGTCCGTGAGAAGGACTCGCGCATGGACGCCTTCACGCGCATGGTGCAGATCCCCGACCGCGCCAAAACCGTGAAAAACCAGCCCAAGCCCGACGCCACTAACGCGCCTGCCAATCCCGTTCCGGCGTCGGGAAACCCGGCCGCCGCATCCTTGCTCCTGACCGCCACCAACGCCGTCTCTCCGACACCGCCACAGCCCCTTCCGCCGCCCAAGCCCGAAGACCTGCGCGCCCGCATCGACGAAGCCAAAGAGCTCTGGAAGACGCGCGTCGACATCGCCCGCGCACAGTGGATCGAGCGCCTCAAGCTCACCCCTGAGGCGGCCACACTCTTCGACGACGCGATCAACACCATGAACGAAGACCTCTATGCCGCCATGCAGGGGTTCGCAGACCGCCTGGCCGCCGGCGAAGAGCTTACCCCCGAAATCGGCACGCGGGCCTTCAACGAGATGACCACCGCACTCGTCCAATCGTATGACACGCTAGGCGCGTTCGTGCCTGAAGCCCAACGCGGCGAGGCCGCCCAGATCGAGCTTGCCGACTTCATCGACCCCGGCGTCGCCGAACCCCTGATCGCCGTGCAGGACAAGCTCGAAAAAATGCCCCCATCTGATCGCCGCCGCGGCCCGAGGTTCCTCCGGTGAACGGCGTGCGTCAAATGTGGCGGGTCGCCTGCTACGAGTGGTTCGACGCCCTGCGCAGCCGCCGCGCGCTGGTGGTGCTGCTGCTTTACATGGCGGCCGCGGTCTGTAACATGCACTGGTCGATCAACCTCCTGCACAAGCTGGAAAACGAGCTCGCGACGGTGCTCCAACTCCCCCAGTCCGAGCAGACGGGGGTCGTCTCGACCGCACTCTGGAAATCCAAGCCCTTCCAGCGCATCATGAAGCAGATGGCCCAGAACGACCTCGTTTTGCAGGACATCACCGGCAAACACCCGGTCGAACTCATCTACGCCTGGTTCGCGTTTTTCTACACCCCGCTGCTGGTCGTGCTGGTGTCGGGCAACCGCATCGCTGAAGACCTCGGCTCCGGCACCGTGCGGTACATGATCTTCCGCATCTCCCGGATCAGCTGGACGCTCGGCAAGTTTCTCGGCCAGACGCTCATGATCGGCCTCGCCCTCATCCTGAGCGGCTTGGGCGCTTACGCGGTGGCCAAATACCGGCTCTCCGGATCGGGCACGCCCGATCTCTGCGTGAACGTGCTCCAGTGGTCGGTGCGGGCGTGGATCTTCTCGATCCCCTACCTCGGCCTCGCAATGGGACTCTCGCACCTCACCCGGTCGGCCAGCAAAGCGACGGTCATGGGCATCATCGCGATCACCGTCTGTTTTGTCCTGTCCCTTCTTTTGCGCCATTTCACGACCGAAACCGGCTGGCGCGCCTACCTGCCCTACCTCAACATGCTGATGCCCGAAGACCACAAAATGTACCTGTGGCGAAACGCGCTCGCTCCCCTCGTGACCGGCACCGCCTATCTCTTGACCCTCGGCTTCTGTTACCTGCTCACCGGCTACGCCTTTTTCCGCAAACGTGACGTATGACATGAATCACGCGATCGAAACACTGGACTTGGTAAAACGCTACGGTGCCCGCCGCGCGCTCGACGGGCTCTCCTTAGCCGTGCCGCGCTTCGCCGTCCTGGGGCTCATCGGCCCCAACGGCGCAGGCAAGACCACCTGGATGATGTCGGTCGCAGGCTTCCTGCACCTCTCGTCTGGCTCCGTCAACCTTTTGGGCGGCGGCCCCTTCGATCCGGCCGTCCACGGCGGCCGGATCACCATCCTGCCCCAAGACTCCGAGCTTCCGCTCGAGAGCCGCCCGCTCGAACTGCTCACGCATTACGGGCGCCTGCAAGGGCTCGCGCGACCGGAGGCGGCCCGCTCCGCAACCGCCATGCTCAACGAGGTGCACCTCGGAGACCGCCTCAACGCGCCTATCCGGTCGCTCTCGCACGGCATGCGGAAACGCGTGATGATCGCCCAGTGCTTCATTGGCTATCCCGAAGTGGTCCTGCTCGACGAGCCGCTCAGCGGGCTCGACCCGCGCGAAGTCGCGCACATGCGGTCGTTCCTGACACGTCGCCGCGGGCGCCAGACCCTCGTGATCAGCTCACACAACCTGCATGACATCGAAGTCATGTGTGACCATGTGGCTTTCATCGAGAAAGGCCGCACAGTGCGGATCGCCACCTTGGAAGAGGTCGTCGGCAAGGCCAGCACCCTCGTCTACCAAGTGACGGCCGAGCCGGCGGACCACGATGCGCTGGCAACCGCTGTGCCCGAAGCCGCCCTCGCGTTCGACGCCGCCGCTTCAGCCTTGCTCTGCCGTTACGATCCGGCCCTCACCACGCCCGAGGCGATCAACCGCCGCCTGCTTCCGGCCCTGCTCGCCCAGTGCGGCGTAACAACCGTCACGCGCGGTGCCAGCCTGGAAACCGAATACTTGAAAAACCTTTAAGCCAGACGGCCCGATTTTCCATGTCAACACCGGTCCACATCGTCCTCGTCAAACCTGAAATCCCGCACAACACCGGCGCGATCGGACGCGTGTGCGTGGGGCTCGGCTGTCCCTTGCACCTGATCCGCCCGCTGGGGTTCCACCTCTCGGCCCCCTATCTGCAACGCGCCGGGCTGGACTACTGGGAGCACCTTCAACTCGCGCTCCATGACTCGTGGGACGCGTTCTTGGAAACCGTGCGCCCGTCCCGCCTTTTCTTTCTCAGCACCCGCGGCGAACGCTCACTCTTCGACTGCGAGTTCCGCCCAGGCGACGCGCTGGCCTTCGGCAACGAGGGCCACGGGCTTCCCCACGACTTCTATACCCGCTACAGCGACCGGCTGTTTAAGATCCCGATGCCCGGCGAACACGCCCGCAGCATCAACCTCGCCAACGCGGTCTCGATCACCGCCTACGAGGCCTACCGCCAGCTTAGCCGCCCCCAGTCACCGTAATCACCCGGGTCTCGGGCTGTTCGGTCAGAGCGAACCGAACCTCGATCGCGTCCGGCGGAATCAGGTCCCCGGCGCGTTCCGGCCACTCCACCGCCACCACCGCGCCCGTCTCAAGATATTCGGGATAGCCGATGGTCAGCAGGTCGTCTGGACCGGTCAGGCGGTACAGGTCCATATGCACCAGCTTGAACGCGGGTGTCTGATATTCGGTCGAAAGCGTGAAGGTCGGACTCGTCACCGGGCGGTGCAGCCCCAGCGCAAAACCGAGCCCCTGCACAAAGGTGGTCTTGCCCGCACCGAGGTCGCCGTGCAGCGCGATCACGCTGCCCGGCTTCAACAGCTTGGCGACGTCCGCCGCCACCTGCCAAGTCTCTTCAACGGAATGCACGGTGTAGGTTCGGGTCATACTCGCGCTCACCTGTCCAGCCACGCCACCACTTCATCGAGGAACCGGTCCATGTATGTTTCGGCGAACGCCGATGCATGCGGCAGCCGCACAAGGCCGGGCAGGTTCCGCGCCAACGGCGATGCTTTCGTCAGCGGCTCGTCCGCGAACACGTCGAGGCACGCGCCGCGCAAAGCGCCCGATTTCAGCGCCTTCGCCAGCGCAGCCTCGTCAAGGCAGTTGCCTCGGCCCACATTGTAAATCACCGCGTGCCGCGGCAGACGCGCGAGCCGCGCCGCATCGAATAGCCGGTCCGTGCCGGTATCCGACGGCAACACGATGATCAGATGATCCGCCTCCGGCAGAACCGAATCCAGCCGGTCGGCGGACACCACCGTGTCGCCTTTGCCGAACCACCGCGGCGCGCGTTTCTGCGCCGTGCGCCGGACACCGGTCACGCGAACCCCGAAAGGCTTGAGAAGTTCGCCGACCGTTGCGCCGATGTGGCCGAACCCGACGATGACCGCGTGGCTCCCCCGCAACAGCCGCATGTGCTCATACAAGGGCTCGCGCGGCCACAGCTTCCCCTTGAGCTGCAGCCGGTAAGCCTCCAGAATGCCCCGGTTGAACGCCAGCATCAGCCCCAAAACCGTCTCGGCCATCAGCGGCCCGTGAAACGAGCCCTGACGCACAACCACCCGCGGCGGCGGGGTGAGCGGAAAAAAGTCACGCCCTGCGGCCGAAGAGAGGATGCAGCGCAACTGCGGGGCGCGGGCGAACCACTCTTGCCGGAACGCCCACGTCACCGCCACCTGCGTGTGCGGAAGGGCGCGGACAAACGACTCCTTGGTGCGGCACCACGTGACCTTGGCCTGCGGGAAGGCCGCACGCAACCGGGCGATGTGCCGCGCCCTCATGCAGAAAAACGGGACCGTGCTCTCTTGAAAAACAGAAATCGCTCGGGCTTTCATGGCTCCTTCTTCATCAACGTTCCGCCGCGGTTGTACTTCTGCGGCGGCTGCTCTTTTCCTAAACCAACCCCCTTCGTCATCAGAACCTTGAGCTCGTCGAAGTGTCTTGCATAAATATCCCGCGGCGTGCAACCGTGCTTCTTGCAGAGCGACGCCGCCATGCCGACAACCTCCCCCATCATGCCGCCGGTGCGCATCACGCGCACCGTCCCCAGCGCCACATGCGTCACGCTGATGTTGCGGCCCGCCATGAAAAGGTTGTCGACGTTTTTTGAGTAAAGACACCGGAGAGGGATCGGATACGGATAGATCTTCTTGTGCGTCGAGACCGACTTGAACTCCGCGCCGGGAAAGTGCGCCGTGTTCTTGGGGTCGGGATAATGCAGGTCGATCGTCCACGTGGTACACGCGGTGGCGTCGGGATAGATCACCCGGTTCTCGAGGTCCTGCTCTTTCAGCACCAGATCACCCAACAGCCGGCGCGACTCGCGCTTGCCCGCCACATAGGCGACCCAGTCCAACCTGAGCTTCGCGTAATCGGCTTTGTGGGCCGAATGGTTCTTGAGGAAGGACCAGTTTGAAAAAACCGCCAACAGCCCGTAATCGCGGATCCGCTCAAACTCGCTGACCTGGTGCAGGCGCATGCCCGTCTCCCACGTCCACTCGCCCATTTTCACGCGTTCGCAGGTTGTGTCGTTGAAGGCCAGCCCCCACCGGATGTCAGGGAAAGACACCGGCTCCTGAGCCGCACGCGAATACCACTGAACCGACGACCCCATCGTCATCGTGTCCGCCTTTTCCACCGCCGTGCTCTCGCCGGTCTCCTCGCGGCCCTCGCGCCCATACCGGTACTCCGCGCCCGCCAGAACGCCGATCACGCCGTCTCCCGTGCAATCCGCCACCAGCGGAGCGACGAAGCGTGTTTCCTGCCCGGTCTCGATGTTGCGGCCGATCACCGCCGTGATCTTCGAGCCCTCCTTCTCGACACCCAACGCGCGGGTGCTGAGATAGAGCTGGATATTTTTCTCGGCCTTGACCGCCTCGATCTTGCGCGCGTCCTCGTAGTAGTCGCCCGGCTGCGCGTTGCCGCCGCGGCGCGGGCCGATCTCACTCACCACATCGCCGAGTTTCGGATACGGATCGAGGTTCATCCAGCCGGCCAAGTGCACGCGAACCTCGGAACTGTTGTTGCCGCCGAGCACCGGCCGGTCCTGAATCAGCGCCACCGTCAACCCGAGCCGTGCCGCCGTGATCGCCATGCACACGCCCGGTATGCCACCTCCCGCAATGATGAGATCGACGCTCTTCGTCTCCTTCGACGGCGTGATCGCGCCCATCTGACGGCGGAACGTCTCCAACTTGGCAACATCCTCTTCGGGCTTGAACGCCGGGTCAGTCGTCAGGATGACCGCGTCGCACCGCCCGTTAAACCCGGTGAGGTCGTGAAGCGTCAACTTTGCGGCGCCCTTAGGAAGTTCCACCGCTCCAGCCTCCTGCCAGGCCCACTCCGCGCCCTGCGTGCCGAGTACCGTCTCCAGCGGCTTGCCGTTCACCACAGCCTGAAACGTGCCCGGAGCTTCCTTCTGGCTCCACGGCGCCACCCAGTTGCGGGTCCGCGCGAGCACACGGTATTTTCCCGCCTCGGGAACCTCGACCGTCGTCGAGGCGTCCGCCACCGGAGCCCCAAGCCCATGCGCCATAAGAAACGGCGAACCCATCTGGTCCATGAACTGCGAGTCGACCACCCAGCCGCCTTTATCGTCGAACGCCTCGGTTTCAACCAACAGCACGGCCGCCCGCAACGTGCCCGCAACAACAGCCAGCCCGATTCCTAACGACACGCTTTTCACGCTCATACCCGTCCCCTTTTCTTATCGAGAATCAGATTGTTTATACCATATCCCCGCCTCAGCGGGAACGGAGACCTCACGAAAACTCATACGTCCGCCCGGCGCGCCACCTCACGCACCCCGCCTCCCGGCACCTGTTGCCGGAACGTCGCGAGCAGAACGCGCTTCTCCGATGACGCCGGCAACCGCACCAGCTCGTAACAGTCCTCCAGCAAACCGCCCGTGTCAAAGCGTTCGACACGCTCCGTGCCGACCGGCTTTCCGTCCACGCTGACCTGGACACACGAGACCATCGACGACTTCGAGAGTTTCTTCCCCTCAACCCACTCCCGCCGCAGCCGGATGCGCACATGGACCCCCGTCTCCGGACGGCCGACCTCGAACCGGTCCTCCGGACGGAGCGCCACGACCGACACGGGCATCTCGTCCAGCACCGTTCCCGACTCGCTCCACCACCGCCATTCTCCGATGCGGTCGAGAAACGCCTGCCGGACTTCATCACTCCCCCCCAGCATGCGCAGACGGCCCGACGTGCGCGCGTCGCGCCGCACCGCCACGACCCGTTTCGCCCGCAGGGCCTCCTGCCAGCCCGCCCACGTGGGCTCTTTCGCCAAGAAAAGCGTCCTGAAGCCGGCCAGCATGCCGCTCCACCACCACGCCTCGCCATGCGCATCCTGCAGGGCGACGAAAGGAAGGTCATGCCGATAGCGCATCATGAACGGCAGCGCCCAGATCATGTTGTGGCAGCCGAAGTGGAACGCGCTGACCGCCCCATAGCCGCCTCGCCGGAGCGACTCGTCCAACACCACGCGCGCAAACGCCTCGTGGTCACAAATCTGCCAAAGCATCATCCCGCCTGACGCGATCAACGGCTCGATCTTTTCCGCCCGAAAATCCGGCCAAAGCCCTTCTCGCCGCGGCCATGACGACAACGGCTGGCCGGGTGCCGCCACGGGATCGTTGACATGCGTGAAGGAGCCCAAACCCGGCACGCCCACGCGAGTCCCGTACTCCTCGTTGGAAGGGAAGAACGTGACCGGAACGCCTCGTGTCGCCGCACATTCCCGGGCAGCGCCAAGCCAGCCGGACGGGCTGTTTTTGGCTCCCCACAGGTGGATCCTGAGGCGCTGCGCCAGCTCGACCGCCTCGACGACCGAGCCCTCTCCCGGCGCCTCGAACTGGATGGTGAACGCGTGCAGCTCCTCCGGCACAGCCACCGGCTTGAACGCCCGGCGCCGATGCGCCGCGCCGCCAAGTCCGCCGCCCAGCACAGAAAGGACGTCACAGGCCTGGTACGTCGCCGTCGCCGACGAGGCCGCGCCCTCCCGGTCGGCGAACCCGCCGTCCGCATTCCAGAGCGACCGAACCCACGCCCGGCACGCATCGGCCGCGCCCGGCTCCAGTCCCAACAGCGCCAAAGCCCGCACACCCGCCCACGTGTAGGCCATGTCGCTCACGCCGCCCAGAGCCGGTTCAGGACACCACGTGAAGCCGCCGTCCGCCTGCTGGCAACACCGCAGCCACTCGCCAAGCGCGGGGTCGATCGCGAGACCCAACGCGGCCATCCCCCGCATTCCGAACCAGGTGTTCACGAGGTGCCCGTCGCTGCCGTCCGAAGCGGGCGTCGTGTTGAACGATCCGTTCTTCCGCCTGCGCGCGCCCAGATAGTCCCCGAAGGGGCCAGCCAGCGCATCGCACGGCAAGGCCAGCAGCCGTCTGCACAACAGGATGAAAACCTCTTGCGCCAAGATCGGATTCCCTCCCGCTTCGTAGGCGGTCATATACGGGGAGACCCGCTTCCAGCCCGCCACCAACGGCCTGAACGGATCACCCGACATCCCCAACCAAAGCAAAGACTGGATCTGCTGGAAGGTGAATTCCCTCAGTTCCGCCGCATGGCGGCGCGTTTCTGAAAACGCCCCGGTGACCGGATGCCCCTGCCTCACAAAAGCCGCGACCGACGCAGGCGCGCGGGGCACAGGCACACCCAGGATATGATACGTGCCGACCGCGGCATAGGTCTCCGCTAAACACGAATCCGGCTGCTCAGGCCAGCCGTATCCTCCATCCGGTTTGGCAAGACTTTCAAGATAGCGGGAAATGACGGACGCCGCTTCTGCCGTGACCGCGCTCCGGTCACCGGCACACGCGCTGTCCCCCGGCCATGCCGCAACCGGTGCGGCCGTCGCGGCAATCCGCATGAAACCCCGTCGAGAATACGCGTTCATACCGGCAACTCCCCGTCTCTTCGTCCGGCGCGCCTTATCGCTTGTCCTTTTCCCATTTCCACGGAAAGCTCGCGCTGCGTGTATGCAGCACATCGAACGCCTTACGCGCCTCGGCCACAAACGCGGCATGCTGGCCGGCAAGGTCCCGGGTCTCCTCGGGATCAGAAGCGAGCTCGTAGACTTCGACAGGTCCGTCCGGCGCTTCATCGACATTCCGCTGCACCGCTTTGAGCTCCCCTTTCAGATAGGCGCGCTTGCCGCCCTGCTCGTGAAACTCCCAGTAGAGTCCCTTGTGCTGACGCTGTTGCCCCTGCCCCAAAAGGACCGGCGCGAAGCTGATGCCGTCTGATCCAGGCGCAGGCTTTGCGCCGGCCAGTTCACACAGCGTCGGCATCAAGTCCCAGAACGCCGAGATATGGCCGCTCAAACTGCCCGCTTTGATCTTCCCCGGCCAACGCGCCAACAGCGGCGTGCGGATGCCGCCCTCGTAGAGGTCGCGTTTTAAGCCGCGCAGGCCGCCAGAGCTGTTCCAGAAGTCAGGCCGGTGCCCGCCTTCGCAATGCGGCCCGTTGTCGCTCGCAAACAGCACGAGCGTGTTCTCCTCAATGCCCAGCTCTTTCACCAGCGCCAGGACCGCACCCACCTGCCGGTCCAACACGCCGATCATGGCAGGAAAGGCCGAGGCCGGGCTCTCGTCCTCCCGGGTCTTGTCGTAGCGGGCTTTCGTGCCCTCGAACTCGGGGAACCGCGTGCGGAACGGCGCGTGCACCTCTGGGGGAACCGACATCGCGGCATGCGGAATCGTGACCGTCAGCCAAGCAAAAAAAGGCGTCTTGCCCGCGTGCGCGCGGATGAACCCTAGCGCCTCATCCATGATGACTGGCGGCGAATAGGTCTTGCCGTCCAGTTTCACCTCCTCGCGGTCGCGCCAGAGCCGCGCCGGATAGTAGGAGTGTGCCTCAGACTGACAGTTGTATCCAAAAAACCGGTCGAACCCCATATTCACCGGGTCGCCTTCAGATCCCGGGAACCCCAGCCCCCATTTGCCGAAACAGCCCGTGGCATAGCCCGCTTGCTTGAGACACCGCGCCAGCGTCTCCGTTCCCTGCGGCAACGGCGCCTGACCGTTGCCGACCTGCTTGTTGCCGCGGATCGGCGTATGCCCCGTGTGCCGGCCAGTCATCACGGTCGAACGCGAGGGCGCGCAGACGGTGGATCCACAATAGTGACGCGTGAATCTCATGCCCTCGTCTGCGAGCCGGTCGATGTTCGGCGTCGTGAATTTTTTCTGCCCGTAACACGACAGGTCGCCGTATCCGAGGTCATCCGCGAGAATAAAGATCACATTCGGGCGCATCGCTGCGAGCTCGGCGCCGGCAGCCATTCCCGCTGACAGCAGCGCCGCCACCAGCGAGATCAGTCCGCCACTCCTCCGCTTCCGCGTTTTCATCAAGCTCTCCTTTGCTGCGCCCGGCTATTTTCCGGAAACGCTCCAGACGCCCCCGGCATCGCGCGCCAGATCGCACGTTTTGCCGTTCAGGCGCATGCGCACCGGTGAAGGCCCCCGACTCTCAAACCGCAGCGCCGCCGCCTCCGCGTCGACATCCAACAAGATGCCGCCGTCCGGCGACTGCGCGACGGCGACCTTGCCGAACGGGAAACGCTCACAGGTCAGGCGTCCGGCCGGGCACTCCAGCACAAGCGGCAGTTCCAGATCGGGATTCGCCTGGTACGCCACCCACGTGCGAGAGGGCTCGCAGGCCAAGAGCCACCACGTCTTGCCGGGAACACTCTGAAGCGTCGCCCCTTTGACAGCCGCACGACCGCTGTTGTTCACCGCGAACTCGGGCGCCTGCGCATAGCAGATCCACGGGTCATCGCGCCCCCCGATCCGGCGGGCGGCATACTCTTCCGTGTAACAGTGCCACCGCATGTCGAGCTGGCGGTCGCCGCGCTCGTACGCGATGTGGCGCATGTAACCGTCCGCCTCATCCGAAGTGACCTTGCCCGCCAGGATCGCGTCCTGAAACTTAGCGAAGGTCCCGTACTCATCCGTGTCGCCCATCTCAACCACAAACCCCGAGCGGGCCTTCACCCAATCCGCATCTGCGATACCGACGATGTTGCTGGCCGAGACATTGTCCTGATAGAGCACGACGTGGCGCGTGCGCTTCTCCAGCACCGTCTTGCCGCCGCGCAGACGCGTGGCCTCCAGCGGACGCACCGCCGCATAAACCTCTCCATCCTCAATGAACCACCAGTCGCCCGGAGCAAGCTCCCGCGGCAGACTGCGCACGGGCTCGCGGTTGACGTAAAGGCCGTCGGTGCCGTCCGTCCAGCGGAACAGGAACATCGCCGCCGACGCGCGCCACGTCTTCTCCTTGACGAGTTCGCCGTGATGGGTCCCGGCCTTGGCCGTATAGTCCAGCAGCAACGTGTTGCGGTCCTGCAGCGTGCCGACGCGTCCGAAGTCGATGAACTCGCGCAGCCACGGACCTCCGGGTCCACCCTTGCTGTCTGCCATCGGCTTGTCCGGCTCCTTCGCGTAATAGACCTCGCCCTTGTCCAACGTGCTCATGCCGTTGAACACGTAGTGCGGGTAGAGCACACAGAAACGCTCAGGACTACCCAGCGGCGCAGCCGGATTTCGGCTGTTGTTCCACCAGGCGCAGGCGGCGACCACGCAGGTGTTCACGACCCAGGAAGAACTCGTTGAACCGAGCGTGTACGCGCGCGTCTGGTAATTCACATACTTTGCCGGCCTAAGCGGCTCGCTCGGCGGCACATCCGGTAGGGGCGGATAGTTCTTCCAGTGTTTGATCGCCACACGGCACTGCAGCTCGTTCGGAAGCGTCTTGTTCCACGCGACATCCTGCAGATACGCCGGCAGATCCGGCAAAGCTCCCTCCGTCTGCGTCAGCGGCCAATTGCTGCGGAACGCACGGGAGTCCCACCCGTCCCACGGGAAGAAGAAATTCAGCCAGATCGGCCGGCCCATCCCCGTCGCCAGCAACGCGCGCTCGTTGTCGCAACCCAGCCACTCGCTGGGTGCCATGCGGCTGCCGGGGCCGGAGATGCGCTCGACCGCAGGCGACCACATGAGGAACCGGTTGATCCACAACCGCTCGGAAATGAGCCGCGCCATCCGGCGCAACTTCGGGTCGGGAATATACCTTTTCAGAATCGCCCAACTCGCCGTGCCGTTCCAGTGGCTTTCCAGCAGGTTGAATTCGCCCATATCGCCGGTGCGGTTCATATGGTCCAGTTCGGCACGCAGCGCCGCGGCTCCGGCCGATAGGCATTTCGCATCGTCGATCAGCGCCGGCGCCAGCGCCAGCGGCGTGAGGTAGCCGTGCACATTGGAGCCGTTCGCGCCGTTGCAGCTCATCCAGTTGATGTAACCGCAGGACGTGTCACCGAGGTCCAGCGCCTTCAACGTTTCGCGGATGAGACGGTGCGTCTCGGGCGTCAGTTTGTCCGGAGCGCGCAACGCCGGAATGATCCAGAACGAGGGGGCACGGCTATGCGGGTTCTTCTTTCGCCATGCGTCCACATCGTCCAGCACGCGACGGCACGCCTGCTGGATCTCGCTGTTGACCTTGCCGACCTCCTCCGGAGTTCCGGTCACCAACCGCTCGAACGGCGTGACTTTGTCTGGCCTTCCGTCGGGATTCTTCGCCCGGCGAGACGCGCTCTGCATCCAGAAGACGAGGGCATCCTCTCCGCAAACACTTCGCCCTTGATAAAAAGCCTCATCGTGCTGAGGCAGCCTCCAGCGGCTCGTGTCCGGCGGCTCCGCCGCACACAGCGAAAGACCTGCGGCAAAAACCACGCACACTGCGCAAACAACCATCATTTCTAGCCCCCCGGCTGCAAACCGTCATCCGCCTCACGGCTGACACTCCGGACTCGGTTCATCGCTGTCCCCGCCGGTCTCAGTCACGCGCAGCCGTCTTTCTGCACCTTTACTGCAAGACCGGATACACCACCCAACCATCGGCCTGCGCCCGCGCATCGTGGTCGTGCCCCAAAAAGGACGCATTGGATTCCATGAAGAGCACAAGCCGCCGCATCTCTTCATCCGACAGTTTCACATCGTGATGGCCTTTCGCCAGCATCGCGTACAGCGGCGATGCGTAGGCGCCGAACCGGCCCGGCTCGGTGTAGGGTGGCGTGAACGCGTCCCACTCGATGAAAGCGCCGTAGTGGTGCACATACTTGGCCAGACTGCGGATCGACGTGAAAAACAAATCTTTGTCCGCCAAATAGTTGCCCCTGCGCAAATCAGGCGCCTTGCCTTCACGCTTCTCGCCGTGGCAGCCCACACACCGGGCGTCGAGCACCGGCTGCACCAGGAGCGGGAAACTGAAGGGATTCGAGCCTCGCACCTCGGGCACGATCACCGAAGGCGCGCGCCGCAACGCCAGCGGCGTGGCGGACGAACGCTGCTGCACGACACCCACGCGCTGCTCGTGGCACCCGTTACACATGAGCGTCTCACCGGGAGCCGTGTAGGTTGCGCTGCGCATGCCTTGGAGGGCCAGCCCCTTCTCATCGACCGCGTGGAACAGGATCGGCACGTTCACGGGCACCTCGAAGAACGCGCTGCCGTCCGCCTCAACCGGAACCGTTCCCAAACACTGACGCCCGCCTTTCTGGTCGCCCAGCCCGATGCGAGGACTGTTGACGATCGGAGAGACCTTGGGGAGCACCTGCCACACGCGCAAGGCTTTGATCGTTGTTCCCTCGGGCATCGGATATCGGCTGTTGTAGACGTTCACGACACCCACGCGCGCAGTCTTCGGCAACTGCTCGACCGGCACCGGCGCCGGCTTGGCCCCGTTTGCGAGGCGCGGACGCCCCACCAGCGTCTGGTGCGGCAACACGGACGGCTTTGCCCGCGCCTGCAGCGGCATGGGTGAAAGGCACGAAATGTCGGGATGCGTGTACAACGTCTCTTTGTTGCCGAACGCGTCCACCAGCGTGATCGCATAACGCCGCGCCCGCCAGTCGATGTACCCATGCTGCGCGTTCGCCAGCGGATCATAGACGCACAGCGCGTATTTCTCGCTCAGCGGCCACGGCGTCGCGTAGGCACCGGAGGCTTTGTCGTATTTGAGAGGACTCTCGGCTTCGGGCAGAACCTGGTCCGGCGTGAATCGGCGGATCTGCGACATCTCGTGGTCGTCGGGGATCGAGGGGTCGATCACAATCAGTGAGCCGCGCGTCTGCGTGTGATGTCCACCCGCCACCGCCATGTATTTTCCGGAGCCCGGGATCGAACGCGCGTCGCCGATCAGATGCGGCGCCGTCCGTTCCGAGCGGTGCTCGTTGCCGTTCAGCTCGCGTGCGTCGCGCCCGTCCGGCGTGGTCAGCCACAGGTGATGCGCCTGATTGAACCCGCGGTCCACGTAGTCCCAGCGGGTGTAGACGAGCATGCCGTTATTGTCCACGCTCGGCTGCCATTCGTTGGTTTCGTGCGAACTGAGGCGCTCAATGTCCGTCCCGTCCTCGAACATTGAAAAGAGCGTGTAGTTCGGTACGGGGCGCGGGTGGCAGCGGCCAAAGCCGCGGCGCCGCTCGGAGATGAACGCGACACGCCCGTTCGGCAGCCAGCAGGGGTCGAGATCATTCAGCGGCCCGCCGGTGAGTTGCACCAGCCCCGAGCCGTCTGCGTTGCAGCGGAAGAGGTGGAACGTGCTCGCCTCGGTCCATTCGCGTCCCTCCCACGCGCCGTCGGTGTAGCAGAAAAGAATCTGCTGCCCGTCATACGAGACGTCCGGCGAGAGATATCCGCCGTTGCCGAGCATCTGCCCCTTGCGCAGCCCCGACTCCACCACCGCTTTCTCGAGCAGGTTACGCACGGTGGGCTTGCCCGAAAAGGGCTTATCGAGCACGTACAGCCCGTTGCCCTTCGTCGTCCCTTTGAGCGTCGCGTGAAAACCGAAATACTGGTCGGCCATGTGGGTGCCGAAGTTCAGCTCCTCGGGAGGCAGCGCCTCACGCGTGATGAACACCAGCCGGTCCATCTTCTTGAGCAGCGGGTTGGCGAAGGCGATCTCCCGCCGCACCGCACAGAGCTTCACATACAGGTCAGCACGGGCAGAACCGTCAGACACGGGTATCGTGCGTACCGCCTCCTCTAAAGCGGCCAAGCGCTTACCCTCTTTTTTCAGCCCGGCTGTCGGCGCGAGATCGCTCCACAGCGCACGTGTGCGGCGAGCCACGATATCGGCGGGGTCGCGGTCCGCAGCCAAAACCAGCGCGCTTGCGTGAAAGGCCTGCCGGTCGCGCTCCTCACGGGAAGCACACCCCTTCTGCACGCGCGTTTCAAACAGCAAACTTTTCCACATTCCCTCGTAGTCTCGGACCAGTGATGCGTCGCACCGCCCGGAAAGAGAGGCGATGAGCGTACGCGCTTCGGACGACAACACCTGCGGCAGATCCAGAAGCTCCGTCACAGCCTTGTTCGGAAGCCCCGCCATCACCGCAAATTGGACCGACGCCTCCCCGCCCTGCACACGGGTTCCGGCCACATCGTCGACCACCCCTCTCGCCAACAGCCGCTTCGCGCCCGCCGGGACCTTGACTACGATGAGCGAAGGCGCATGGACACCCACGCCTTTTCTGAACACGGTGCCGCCACACTTCAATTCGGTGCCCAGCACAGACCTGTCTTTATGCGTCAGCGTCCGCTGAAAATCGCGGCAGCGCCAAGGGTCTCCACAGAAGGACCACGCGAATTCCCACGTCAGATCAGACACGTAGACCGTGCCGCCGTCCCCTTCAAAACGCGCCTCCAGCCAATCCGCATCGTCGCTGGCGGAGGCGTCGCCGCCGGTCCATGTGATCAGCGAGACCTCTCCGAGCCCGGCCACATCCGCGGCGACATCAACGCCTTTGGGCTCTTTTGAACGGAAGACGCACGGACTTAGAAAGCGCAAGGACCCCGACGGCATCCCCCCAGGCAAGTCACCTTCCGATAACGGCGCGGCGTGCGCCCAAACGACCGCCGTGAAGACGACTGCCGCACCCATTCCCCTGATCGGCATTGCATACAAACAGCTCGCACTTTTCATAATTAAAAAGAATAACACGAAACGCAGAACTGCCGCAAGGCCGCCCCCTATGTGATCAGCAATTCTAATTTTGGCTTTTCCTGACACTGCCGGACGGGGTGGCACCCGTCCCTCCCCCGCGAAATCGGTTGTTTTGGGTACGGGAGGGTCCGGTGCCACCCGGACCGAAGTCAAAATTAGAATTGCTGCTATGTGATTATCTGCCGTACACTTCGACTTCCGTGAAATGGCTGTAAGGATTGGACGTGTTGCCGTTGCTTGTGATGCGTACGTGGCGTGCCCGGGCACCATGACCCGCAACGCGCCTACCGAAGTAGTCTTCAAAATATTCTTTGTCGGCGCCTTTTCCTAAACCCGTGCTGTCGTCGTAATCGTTGTTGAAGAGCGTCGTGACCTCTTTCACAAACGTCGGGTCGTTTGAGACCTGCACGACGGTGTCTCGGTAGACGCACTGCTCAGGCCGTTCGCGCCACAGGCACACAGCATAGATCTCCGCGTTCGTCCCCAGGTCAAGTTGAATCCAACGGACGCCCGGGGCAAGTTCGAGATACGCGGACGCGCTATACTGTTTGTCGCCGTCCGTCACCAAGGCCAAGTCAGACGGCTTTGCCCGCGAATCGTTACACGTCACCGGTCGCCTCGACGAGATCAGCCGAACGCCACGTGGAACCAGCAGAGGCGGAGGCGGGACACCTTCCCCTCGGTAGGCCTCCCGGTGCGGTGAACGGACATCGATCGGTGTGCCTTCAAACGTCGGCTTAGGCAGCGCGGGCGCAAGCGGCACGCAACCTCTTGAAGCAGGCAAGTGTTTTTCGATCTCCATGATGATCGCGTCGGCGAACAACCGGGACACCTCCGCTCCCCAGTGGACGGTGTCTTGCGACCCCTTCTTCACCGTGTGCAACTGTTTCACAGCACTGGAATAGAGATCGACTTCCGGAATGCCGTGCCTCTTCATGACCTCATCCACAATCGCGTTGAACGTGACCATGCGAGCGTTGTCCGGATTGTCCAAGGTCGGCGTCCCGTCCGCCAAGTTGGAGCGGATCGGCGTACACCGCACCCAGATGAACTGCGTTTTGAACACCGTCTTCTTGAGGTGTTCAACAGCTTCAGTCGCGCACATGGCCAACGCGCTTTCCGGGCAGCGGTTGGACTGGCTCGGTGACCACCAGTGAAGCGTCATCGCATTCCACGAGACTACATCGTAGGGGCCGTTGGACAGCACGCCTTTCCACGCGCGAGCGGCCGTCGAGTCTTTGTCTCCCAAGGACTTGCCGTACCAACTGCAACCGCTCCCCACCCAGTAATCGACATACGCCCGATCCTTGAAGTGCTCGGCGATGTACCCGCGGTACCCCATCGATATGGAATCGCCGACAACGAGTATGCGCGGCAACGAGGGGTTCTTGATGTCCGCCCGTTGCATGGTGTACTGGTCCCCGCTGACGTGCCGCATGCGTTCTGCGCTCCGGTCAAAACCGGTCGGAAATATGGCCTGGTCATAGACCCTGATGTTACGCAGTTCATAAGGCGCGATCCGAGCGGTGCGTATTTCGCCGAACGTAAGAGGACATGCGCTCGGTTTGATTTCGTCGGTCACCGCGAGGATGAGCCCGTTTCTGAATAGCGACAGCCGCTTGTCCTTGACCACGCAGGTGACCTTGTTGAATGCGCCGTTCAAGAACCCTCGCTGTTCGACGGTCTGATAGCCATTGCAGAAAAGCCAGATGGCGTTATATTCGGGCGGAAAATACTTGAGCCCGAGACCGGCCTTGCCACTCTCGTCGGTGTTCGACACGAAAGTGAGCCCGTGGCCCTGCTTAGCGTCAGCGGGGCGCTTCACTTCGAACTCGATCGTATAGTCGTTTTGGGCTCCGAGAACGTTCGCAGGCAACGAAAAAGCGTTCGCCCCGTCCAGCGCGACGGTGCCGTTGACGACCTCCACTTTGCCCATGGTCAGTTCCGGGTCGATAGCGCCCTTTCCCAATTCCCAAATGGGCGCGACTGTTTGTGCCTGAATGGCGCTACACATGAGAACGAGAGCATATGGGATTCTCTTCACATTTTATCCTCGTGTTGAACGATGCAGACAATTTGTTGGACACGTGTCACTTCGTAACGGAAAGGTCCCGCTGCAAGATTCGGCATGTTGTAGAGATTGCCGAAAATCAGATCCCCCAGTTATAGCGGACGCATTTCGGCCGTTTGACATCGGGATGCGAGACCACAACAGTTGTCCCCTCGATCCTCGCATGGGCCCAGCGCCATTCGCCGTCCGAGTCCTCAATCTCAAACCCCTCAAGAAAGCTGCCCGCCGGGCTGAGGCGGGTGTATTTGCGCATATCTCCGCCCGCACAGGTGGCGTGCTCTTTGATGATCTCCGCAGCCTTCAATCCTTTGCCGTCACGCCAGCACCAAAACGGCAAGAACTATAAAAACAGTTCACGCTTCATTCCGTTCTCTCTAAACTTTGAATACTACCCGCCGTCGACCCGCCGTCCTTTTCGGAGAACAGGTCGATCACATCCGCCCACTCGGCCTCGGGATCGGCCGATATCCGCTCGAAGATGGACTCGAGCCAAGCCCACAGTTCCGGATCGTCCCCCATCTCACAGGAATGCCCCCAGAAATAAAAAATGCCCCCGCTCTTTTTCGCCTCCTCGTAGCGCTCCCAAAAATCGGAGGCTGCCCAGTGACAGCTTGCAGGCAAGGCCATCGGCTCATCCAGCGGAAGCGGCGCACGCGCGCTCTTCGTCGTGCGGGCATAAAGATATCCCGCCTTCTTGATATCTGTCATAGCCGCCGGGCTGAAGCCTCCTCCCGGATAGACGTATCCGCAAACCGGCTGCGCGAAGCCATCCCGTATCAGCGCCTTGGTTTTCAGCAGCGTCCGCATCCGGACCTCGGAATCCTTGAGCGTATCGCCCAACGGGATGCCGCAGTGCGCAGCGATTTTAAACCCCTTATAGATTGCAGGCATCTCGCTGTTGATCAGATGCCCCACCGTAAAGCCGCCCGCGCGCGAGTCCTCTTTCTTCAGAAAAGAAAAAAGGACATGCTTGCCGGCCTTCATCTTTTTAACCACAAAGGAATCGCGGGGCGTTTCCCGCGGAATGATATTGAACGTGGCCTTGGCGCGATGTTTTTTTAACAGCGCCACCAGAGGAATGTCGGTCGTCAAACTGTCATCCCAACACTGAACGACCTTGACTCTGCCCCCGGTGTTCGTCTGGCCCATGGAGGCAACAGCCGCCATCATCATGAATAGAAAAAAGCCGCGTTTCATTATTTCTAATGTGTCTCCTGCGCAAGCAGTCGCGCAAGATACTCGCCATAGGTTGACTTACGCAAGGCCTCGGCCAACCCCATAAACTGGGCCCGGTCCACGAAGCCCATCCGCCAGGCGATCTCCTCTAGACAGGCGATCTTGAGCCCTTGACGGTCCTGTATCGCTTTAACAAACGCTGTCGCGTCGGCAAGCGAATCGTGAGTCCCCGTATCCAGCCAAGCGAACCCGCGCCCCATAAGCTTAACGTTCAAACGCCCCTGCTGCAGATAGACGCGGTTCAGATCTGTAATCTCGTATTCGCCGCGCGCAGAAGGCTTCAACTCAGCCGCAATATCGACAACGCCGTTGTCGTAGAAATAGAGTCCCACCACCGCATAGTTCGACTTTGGCTTTGCCGGCTTCTCTTCAATCGTTTCCACTTTCCCCAAGCGGTCGAAACTGACCACCCCGTAGCGCTCCGGGTCCGTCACATAATAACCGAAAACCGTCGCGCCGCCAGTGGCATTGGCGTCTGCCAACATCCGGCGCATTCCGTCCCCGTAAAATATATTGTCGCCGAGCACAAGGCAGACCGGATCACGGCCGATGAACTCACGACCAAGCACAAACGCCTGCGCCAATCCATTCGGCGTCTCTTGCACTTTGTAACTCAGACGCAAGCCCAGTTGCGAGCCGTCACCCAACAGCTGCCGGAACACAGGGGTCGCTTCAGGAGTAGAAATGATCAGCACCTCCCGTATATCAGCAAGCATCAGCGTCGACAGAGGGTAGTAGATCATCGGCTTGTCATAGACCGGCAAGAGCTGTTTACACATCACCTGGGTGACGGGATAGAGCCGGGTGCCCGCTCCGCCCGCAAGAATGATCCCTTTTCGTGCCACAAGAACCTCCTGATACTCTGGACGACTTTTGAAAACCTATTGCCGGCTGCTGACAGCCGGCTGCGCCACTCCGAGCCTTTGACCCGCATATTTCTTGTCACGGATCGGCCGCCACCACCAAGCGTTGTCGAGATACCACTGGACTGTTTTGACGATACCGGAATCAAAACTCTCTTCGGGGGTCCACCCCAACTCTGTCCGGATCTTGGTCGCGTCAATCGCGTAGCGCTTGTCGTGCCCAGGGCGATCTGGCACAAACGTGATCAGCTCTTTGAAAGAACGCAGGCGGAGTTCTTCCTTCCGCTTGGGCTGCAGCGCATCGAGTGCCTCGCAGATCGTCTCAACCACCTGAAGGTTGGTCCGTTCGTTGTTACCGCCTATGTTGTAGGTCTCACCGGGCAGACCCTTCTCAAGCACAAGACACAACGCCCTCGCGTGATCTTCCACATAGAGCCAATCGCGCACATTATCGCCTTTTCCATAAACAGGCAAGGGCTTCCCGTCCAGCGCGTTCAGAATGACCAACGGAATCAATTTTTCGGGAAAATGGAAGGGACCGTAATTATTGGAGCAGTTGGTGATCAAAACCGGCAGTCCGTAAGTATGGTGCCATGCCATGACAAGGTGATCAGACGCAGCTTTACTAGCCGAATAGGGCGACCGCGGATCATAAGGCGTCGACTCGGTAAAGAGCCCTTCAGACCCTAGCGACCCGTATACTTCGTCCGTCGAAATGTGTTGAAAGCGAAAATCCGCTTTTGCGGAGAATCCGTCCGGCAGACTGCGCCACCATAATGTGGCCACCTCCAAAAGAGTGGCCGTCCCGACAATGTTGGTCTGAATAAAATCGGAAGGGCCATCGATCGACCGGTCCACATGCGATTCGGCCGCAAGGTGCATCACGGCCTCTGGCCGAAACGTCTCGAATACGTGCCCAAGCGCAACACGGTCGCAGACATCCACCTGCGCAAATTGGTAGAGCGGGCTGCCTTCCACACTCTTGAGCGAGTCGAGGTTTCCGGCATAGGTCAGTTTGTCGAGATTCAGAACCCGGCAGTCTGAGCCTTGAAGAAGATGGCGGACAACCGCCGAGCCGATGAAACCGGCACCCCCTGTAACCAACACACGTCGCATGCCGCGCCCTCCTATTCGTCATCGGTCATCGACGCATCGACGACATCCTGCCGGGCTGCGGCAACAGAGGGGGTGAGGTCATCTTCCTCTGTGAACGCCTTGCTTCCGGAGCCCGAAACTTTTCGCTCGCCCGAGCCCAGCTTCTTTCCTTGCCCATAGGCTCCATACCGCGATGTGTAGCGGTAGGCGTAGCGATAGTGATAATCGTACTGGCTGAATTGATTACGCCGTCCAAAGTCCACGTCGTTCACAATCACGCCAATCACGCGCGCACCGGCTTCCGTCAGATGCCGGGCCGCATGTTTAATCGGCTGGAAACGCGTGCGGTCAGGACAACACATGATCATCACCGAATCCGCCAAAGAGGCGAGCACCATCACATCGCCGACGATGCCGAAGGGCGGCGAATCGATAATCACGCGGTCATAGTGCTCACGCGCCCAGGAAAAGAAATCGACAATCGCACCACTGCCCATAAGATTGGCCGGGCTTAGTTCTGAGGAAGCCTTTGAAAAAACGATCTCGAGGTTCTCGATCCCGGAAGGCGTGGGCAATGTGTCGAACAGCGAAGCATCAGCTTTGGCCAGAGTATGCGGCAAACTGTGAAAATCCGTATGCTTCTTTTCGAAAATCCTCGCAAGCCGCGGACGGCGCATATCGAAATCGATCAGCAACGTCTTTTGTCCGCTTTGAGCGCATGAGATAGCCAAGCCGCACGACGAAATCGTCTTGCCCTCGCCGGGCTGAGTACTCATGCAGAGCAACACTTTTGACATCTCCTGATATCTGGGCGAATCCAGCAGATTCCGGAGCCCCGCGATCGCCTCGGCGAACTGTGAAAACTTGTCGTCCGCCACCAACCGAGCCAACTGATCACGCTTCTTTCGGCGGACATGCGGCAACACCGCCAACGTCTTGAGCCGCAAACGTTGCTCGATATCCGAGATGCCGACGATCTTATCTTCCAGGTGGTCGAGGATCAGCACGAACACGATACCGAGAAGCAGCCCGATTGCCGGCCCGGCCGGAAAGATCACCATGGGGTTAGGCAACACCGGTTTATTCGGCCGGAAAGCCTGCTCCACCTGTTTGATAATGGCGGTGTTCTCGTCCGAGGCCAACTGCGCCTCGCGCGTACGTTGCAAGAGCGACTTATAGCTGCTGTCCGCCACCTCGCGCTCGCGTTCCAGCTGTTCGAGTTTCATTTTGGCCGAAACGATTTTGAGCTCAAGGTCGGACAGTTTCTTGGTTAGCTCATCACGCTTGGGCGTCAACTGGGCAAGCTGGCGCTGCATAAGATCCAGATTCGCCTTGCAGGTTTCAAGTGAGCGGAAAACCACATCCGCAAACTGCTGCTTGAAGACCTCTACTTCCTTCTCCTTGACTTTCACTTCCGGGTGGTTGGCCGTGTAGCGGGCCAACAAGGAGTTTTTTTCCGCAACGGTACCCTGATACTTTTGGAAGGCATCCCCGATTTCACCGGACCGGGGCACGGAATCCGGCAGCGTTCCGAATTTTTCCGGTTCGCTCTGAATGGTCTCAAGTGTTTTGCGCAACTCGATCGCCTTGGTGATGTCGCCTTCCAAACCCTGAATATCAGTGTTAATCTTGCCCAACGCCTGTTGCGAAGTGGCGCTATCGCTCGCCATGAAGTCAAGCTGGTTCGCCACACGGAAATCCAACATCTCTTTATCGGCGCGTTCCAGATTTCGCTTCTGCTGCTCAGTCGTCGTGGAAAGCCAGGAGACCGCCACCTCCGACTCGTTGCGGTTCTGATCCGAGGTGAACATCTCCGAGGCTTTCGCATAGGCGTTTGCCAAATCTGTCGCCAACTGCGGATCCGTTGAACGTACGGTCACGCGGATCAGCCTCGACCGTCGCTGCAAGTTCATCCGCGAATCGACTAGCGTCGAGATCAGTTGCTCATCCGTGACCGTGGAGCTGGGATAATCACTGCGGTACTGGCTGACAATCTGGTCGATCACCGCCCGGCTACGTAACCGGGCGAGACGCGTATTAAACACCTCATCCAGCGACGCCATCTCCGTGTCGATGATGGCACGGCGCATTCCCGTGTAGGTCGAACCGCGCAAGCTCATTTCGAACACGCTCTCGGCTTCATAGATCATCGGCGAAATCTTGAATACCGCGAATGCCGCAATAAACCCGATAATCACGAACACCACAATCGTAACCCAGCGCTGCGTGCAGACACGCAACATACGCCCGATCGTGACGGCCCCCATCAACGAATCTTCGTCGTCGCCTCCTGCCCCTCCGAGACCGCCATAGTAGTACCCGCCGCCATACCCATACGCCCCCCCTGCGCCACCGGCCCCAGCCTGACCTGCAGGTGAACCTCCTCCATAATATACGGCACGGGCAGGAGCGCCATAATACATTGCGCGGGCATTGCCGCTATAGTACATAGGCCGCCGTGTGACGGACTTGGACGTGTTGACACCGGCTTGTTCTGTTTCACTCATCGGGACTCTCCAAAAAATTCAGTTCGGGCATCCGTGCCGTGCTTCAAGCACGCCTTCAATTTTCTCCGGCATGTTTTTGTGCCCGAGCAGGCAGAAATGCGGGCAACGCAGCCATCACGCACGTCCATGACAACAGGACCCCATAAGACCGGAAAGGCCCCGAAAACCAACTTTCAAAGAAACACACGCTGGTCGCAACCACCCCGACCACCACAACCGGCGACAGACGCAACAGGTAAGGTCGCCCGTCATTCTCGTCGTTCGTGCCAAATTTCCAGGCGATACGCGCACGGTAACAGAGCGGGACCAATAGCGTTACAACCGCCGCCAACAAAAACCCCGCCCCAAGGACTCCATATTCACATAAGAACTGCAGACAGTCATTGTAGACACATCCTTGGCCTGATTTGAGTGAACCCCAATCCTTCGCCGAAACAGATAACCCGACAAAGTGATGAAAGCCATCCGCACCCACGCCTACCCACGGATGATCCTGCCAGATGTCCAAGGCGACGGCTGTCCGAATTTTTTGCGCATCAGCAAACTCCGTCCAGAACGAATCGGACCGCAACACCGACACGAACTTGCTCAGAACCGGGTTTTGCGGAAAAAGAAAGAAGATCGACACTGCCGCTGTACCGAGAATCACGAGTGCCCCGAGAAACAGCTTAAACTGTGTCTGTTTTGCCACATGCGGCCTGACATATAACATCCAATACCCCAACAAAACAACCGTCAGGAACACATATATGTAAACAGAAAAGGCGCGCGCAAAAAAAAGCATACCGGCCAGATTGCCGAGCACGCCAAACACAAGAAGAAACTTCGACCGCCGCTGACAACGAGCCAACGCATCAACGAACAAACCCATTCCCAGCAAGGCCCAAAAACCGAAAAAAGTCCCCATCGCAGCGCCTCCGGCATCCATGACCAATGCCGCATAGGGCAGGCGCCCCAAACCTGCTTGCGCAACCGCGTAAACCGCAAAAAGTCCGCCAAGTCCCGCAAGCCACTGAAGCAACTGCCTTTTCGCCGATTTCCCCAACGCCGCACGCAAGGCGACCCCCACCGTCACACAGGCGGTAAACACAGCGACCATCGCGGAACCGGCGCGCGCCTCAACACAGAAGGGAGCCCATGTCACCGGCGGATTGCTCATCTGCCAAACATCGGCATCCGCAAGGTAAACAAGCCCGCAGCCGCTATTGAGCCATTGAACCAAAGCGACACCAACCACCGCCAACCCTGTATAAAAAAAGGGGTCCCACAAGACCCCCCTCATCACGCGCAACCGGGCGTCCGACAACGTCTCCCCCCTGCGCACAGAGGGAAGCAACACCATCATCTCAACAACCGCCAGCGACAGCCAGAGCAATGCGGTGAACCCGAACACGCGCCCATGGGCGAGATAAAAAAGGGGATAGGCCACCACGCAAGCGACATGCGCCATCAATCCGTATTTTGTGAGCAGTTTTTGCATCATGACCGAGCCGACCAAACGACCATAAAAAATCCGCCCACACTCGCTCCTCATCGTGTAGGCGGAACAAAACTCACTTTACGCCCTCTTCATTCAGTACCGGAACTGCAAGCCCAACGTCGCACGATACCGGTCGAACTCGTCATCCTCATAGTCCGAAAAACGCGTCTCATATTCCAGACCGCCGTACATGCTGACATAACGCACCAACTCGTAATCTGCCCGCGTCCGCACGGAAAAAACATCATCCGTCGAGGCACCCGCGACACCCACCTCATACTCGTTCTCCTCACGCCGGTAGGCGACGTCTAAACGGGTCGTGAGCTTTCTCATCGGCCGATAAGAGAGCCCTGTCGACAACATATAGACCCTCATGGCCTGATTGGCTTCACTCTCGCTCGGCTGGTAATGGCTAGACCCGGAAACCGATGCGGCAAGTTTTTTGGTAATGGTCCAATTTGCGTTCAGGCTGTAGGCCCACCCCATCAAGAGGTCTTCATCTCCATAATTGAACCACTCAAGCCCCGTCATCATGCTGTAGGTGATCCGCTTCGTCGCCCTGGAACTGACACCCGCCATCACGGAATACCCCGTACTCGTATCGCTCACGCTCTGCGTGCCTACCCTCCGAGTCCCGTCGCTGGTCTGCTCGTTGTACGAACCCGACAGCAACACGTTACTTTTTTCCGTCAGTTTACGGGAAAGCTGAAGCCCAGCCGTCCACTGCTGGTTCCCGTACAAAGTCCCGTATTTGTTGTCGTCATTGATGTAGTCGAGATCGGAATACATGCCGCTTAGCGTGACGCCCGTCTTTTCGCTCAATTCATAGGACAAAGCACCCGTCAGCGTAAACTGCTCACGGTCACGATAAAGGCCGCGTCCCCCATCGATGATCGAGTCGTTTTGGCTGCTGTTGAGATAGGTCTGCCCCACAAGCAGACGCCACCCTTTTGCGGATTCACGGTAAAACGAGAGCGTCTCTCCGTAACGGTCGGCATTCAGTTCGTCATACGTCATATAGTGGTCGTGACTGTACCATGCGCTGCCGGACAAACCCCACTCATTACCACGATAAGTCAGATCCACGCCAGGGGTGATACTGAGCACTTCGTCACTGTTTTCGGAGCCGGAATCGTAATCCACATTTGAGTCGTAGCTGTAGTCCAAGTTGACGTACGGAGAGACCGTCAGATTGTTATATTTGAAACCGCGGCTGTCTTGTGCAAGCGAAACCGGGCACACCACCGACACGAACAAGAAACAGATGCTCAAAAACACGCACGAGATCGTTCTTGTAACCATAACAAACGCTCCTTCTTTCAGCACTTCCGCCCAACCGCATCGCTTCAACGAACGCTCCGAACAGGAATTTTTCCGTCATTCGGCGGACACGGACATACAAGGTCATCTGAACTCGTTCCCCTACCGCGGTCTTTCCTGATATTGGTTCCTTGGTTCTGATACCCCCTGGGCAAGCGGTTGATCCCGAAATCCCCTATTCCGGCCCTGTTGAGTGCGGAGGACGGAAGGACGGCCAAACCGACATCGGTCACACGGGACAGTGAAGCCCCTGAATTCAATTCATACAATAACCGGTCTAAAGCTCCCGGACCGATCAAATATAACATCGTATCGTTTGAAATCGGCAAAGCCTCCACGTCCGCCGCCGCCAACATTGCGTCATAGTTCCTCTTGTTCAAGGCGTCAGGCAACCACGACGCCGCCAACTTACGCATCCGCTCGTCGGGCAGCAGAGCCAATAATTTGTCCTGCAGTCCGGGCACCTTCGTCCCCCGCAGAAAAGCCAAAATCACAAACGTGTTCCGCACAGAAGGCTCGTCCGTTTTCGCGTTACGTTCTACGGCGACCTTCACCGCCTCAACCGCGATCTTCTCATAACTCTCGTCCGAAAGGTGATTGTACTCCTGATCAAACCGCTTGGCCAGTTCCTCGGTCACCACCGGCAAGAATTCGACCGGGACGCCCGCAAAAACCTCTGCAATCACCTTATACTTCAACTCGCCCGTAGCCCCCGCAATACAGGCTACCGCCGTGCGAACAAACGCGGCAGCCCTCTCGTCTGGGCCGACTGGCAAACGTGTGACCGCCTTCAAAACCCGTTGTGTAAACTCCACGCGCTCCCCGGGTTCGACCTGAGCGAGCGTTTCACGCAGAACCTCCACACTCATCACGGACGAGCCGATCTTCTTCAACCACTGTGCCCGCGTCAGAAACGACGTCCCCTGCGCGAACAACAATGTGGTACCCAAGGCGAAAACCACCGCCACGGAGACCCATATCCGGGATCTAAACTGTTTCATCATGCCTCTCCTCTGCACTCAATACCACGATTCCGGCACCCAAACCACATCGCCCGGTTTCAAGGCAATATCCAGATCGGAACGGCCCTCTTTCCCGATCTTTTCAATGTCCACAACGAACTTTTTCAGCGTCCCGTCTTTCTCGCGGCGCGTGACCCTTACATTTCGCTTATCCGCCAACAACGTCGCACCGCCCGCCAGCATCAACGCCCTCGTCACCGTCAAATCGCGCGTAGACGGCATGTTCACCGGCCCCGGGCGCCCGATCTCGCCCATGAGCAACACCGAGCCCCACGGCGACTTCATCCCGGCATTCTCAACGTAAACGAAGCCGACCGTCACCTGCGGCTCAATATAATAATTCTTATACGCCGTCTTGATCTTCTCCTGCAAGTCGACGATGGTCAACCCCTCGCACTTCACGGAACCGATCAATGGCAACAAGATCTCGCCGTTGGCGTTCACTTCGTTCAACCCCTCCTGAACCGCCATCGACCCCGAAGCCGTCACAGCAACACGCAAAGTCAACCCGGGTTTGATCGTCGGCTCGCCTTCTTCGACATACTGCGCCTGATCATCGAAACCCGTTCCGTCTTTCGGAGTTGTCCAGCACCCGCAGAACGTACAACCCGCAACCCAGAGACAAACGGAACCAGAAAACATTTTCGCCAGTCTTTTCAAAAAAAAACTCTCTCTACAGGATTCTGAACAAACTCTTTCTCCAACAATCGAAAGAAGTGTAACACTTAGAAACGGCACCGACAAGCAGGAAAAAACCGGAAAAAAGGAACTTTTTCTAACACGTTTCTGTTTTTTTCTTCATATTCCACGCACACTCGCAGGCACATTTGCCGGGCTTGTCAGCGATCTCGGGGCAGCCGTCCGCACAGACGGACATGCCCTTTGCGCTCATGGTCTTGACCTCTTTCCCGCAGCCGCACTCGGACCTCGCTGATTCACTCATTTTCTCATCCCCTCGCTTGTTCATGGTTGAACGCTTAGCCGTAATCGTAGTGTTCGTGTTTCGTTGTAAATATAGACTGTTTGACGCGTCACTCAAATGGGGAGTAACCCTACCGTGGCAGAATTACAATGAGCCTCTACGGCCAGACCTCTCGGACCCGTCCGCAACAGGGAAAACCCGTGTCGGTCAAGTCCTGAAATCGCGCAAATGGCCCGCCAAGGACAGAAAACCGCGCCAGTAAAACTTCAGGTCTGCCAACGGGTCGCGCGTTGCCAGCAACCGCCTCACGACCGTTTCAGGATGAAGGAATGCGCGGTAAACCTGACGCACCGCACCCTTGATCACCTCTTCGGGCACGCCCGACCGCATCACCTGCCGCCGCATGTCATAGTCATCCCAGTCTCTGGTCAGCAAAAGCCCAGCTTGATCCAGTTCCCGAAACAGGGGAGTCCCGGGATAAGGAACCACCATCGTCACCTGCAGCGTGTAAGCGTATCCCTTGCGCAACAGCCTCCGGGCCAAAGACACGGTGCGGGCGATCTCCTGCACGCCTTCCCACGGGTACCCGAACATCACCGTCACGTGAACATTCAGCCCCGCCCGCGACGCCGCCCGAGCCCCTTCCTCGATCTGCGCCACCGTCACACCCTTCACAAGCCGGTCGAGCGTCGCCTGATTCGCGGACTCTAACCCGAACAGCACCAGCCTGAACCCGGCCCGCTTCATCAACCGGTAGGCGGCCGCGTCCAGACACCCGAACCGCATGTTGCAGTCGATCTTGACCTTCTTGTTATACCCGCGCGCGATCATCTCCTCGCAGAACGTCTTGAGCCACGCGCCTGCCGGCAGGCTGCCCGTGTCGTCCATAATCTCCCGCACGCCGTATTTTTCGATCAGCTCGCCGATCTCGCCCACCACCTCTTTCGGATCGCGCGCACGGTACGTCGGATAAAGCGTCGTCCACGAACAAAATGTGCACTTGCCGTGCCAGCAGTCGCGTCCCGACATGATGTACGTGCCCGGCGTGCGCCGGTAGTTGCCGTTCTTCTCGGCGTAAAGCCGCCACTGCGTCAGTTCCCGGTCGATCCGCGGCAATGCCTTAAGGTCATGGTCGAGTTTGAACCCGCCGCTGTTCTTGACCGCTCCGCCCTCACGCCAGTAGATGCCCGGCTCAAGCTTTGCGCCATCCGGCGCGCCGGGCCGGGCCTCCGACAGACACGCCAGCAGGTTCATCAGCAAAAAGTCGTAGTCACCGCCCGTCAGAACGAAATCGACCGGACATTGGCCAAAGCTCTCCTCCGGCAGAGCCGTCACATGGTCGCCCACCAGCACCACGGCAAACTCCGGATGACGCGCCTTGAGCTGCCGGATGTACGCCCAGTGTCGGCTCACCACCGGCGTCTTCGTCTCCAGCACCACCACGTCGGGCTTGAACGCGGCAAGCCGCTCCTCGAACTCCGCCACGCTCCACCCCGACGCGATCCCGTCGAGCCACGCGACGTCGTGCCCGGCCTGCTTGGCCTGCGTCGCCGCCAAAGCCGGCACAACCGGGTAGATGTACGTGGGCCGCGTGAACCACTGGAACTGACGGTTCTGCGACAGCAGCGGCACGCCCTTTTCGCAAGGGAGAGGCGGATAGGCAATGGCAACGCGCAAAGTGACCTCCAAACGTATACGGGAAACTTCCTCTTCTCAACCCGAAATCAGAAGAATATTTAACCACAGACGCCGGCAGAGGAACACAGAAATTTCTTGGCAAGATTGTTTTCCGCCACAATTTTTGCCATCATCTCTCCTCATGCACACACGTCCGGCAGAAGAGTTCAATCAGCGCAACGCCTCGTTCGACAATCGCCTGCGCCCGACCCGCTTTGACGATTTCGTCGGGCAACAGAAAGTCCGCGACCGGCTCTTGCTCGCGGTAGAGGCCGCCCTGCAACGCAAAGAGGCGCTCGACCACGTGCTGCTCTCCGGCCCTCCAGGCCTCGGCAAGACCACCTTGGCCTTCATCCTCGGCGAGGCCATGGGCGTGCACGTCAAGACCACCTCCGGCCCCGTCATCGATAAACCCGGCGACCTCGCGGGGCTGCTCACCAGCCTTGAGCCGGGCGACATCGTCTTCATCGACGAGATCCACCGCATGCAGCGGACCGTGGAGGAATACCTCTACTCCGCCATGGAAGATTTCGTGCTCGACATCATGATCGATCAAGGCCCCAACGCCCGTTCCGTGCGTCTGGAGCTGCCCCGCTTCACCCTCATCGGCGCCACAACCCGCAGCGGCCTGATCTCCTCGCCGCTGCGCTCGCGCTTCGGCATCACCAACCGCCTCGACTACTACAGCATCGACGACCTCAGCCTGATCATCGAGCGTTCCGCCGCAAAGCTGGAAATCAGCGTCGAGACCGAGGGCGCCCGCGAGATCGCCGCACGCGCCCGCGGCACACCGCGCATCGCGAACAACCTGTTGCGCCGCGTGCGCGACTTCGCGCAGGTCCGCGCCAACAACCATATCACCCGCAGCGTGGCCGACGAGGCGCTTTCCCTTTTGGAGATCGACCCGCGCGGGCTGGACGAGATGGACCTCCGCATCCTCGAGACCCTCGTTCACAAATTCAACGGCGGCCCTGTCGGGCTCAACACCATCGCGGTCTCGGTCGGCGAGGAGCCCGACACCATCGAAGAGGTTTACGAGCCCTTCCTGATCCAAGAGGGCTACCTGGAACGCACGCCCAAAGGCCGGCTCGCAACCGCCTCCTGCTACCGTCGCCTCGGTCTGGCCCCCGCCTCGCGCCAAAATGAGCTGCCGCTGTAGGGTGCGGGCGGCACGAAGCGCCCCCTTCACGCGAGCCTGCCCGCACCGGCTTCTTTTCGCGCCGGAGGGCGAGCGCCCCCGTGCGCCGCGACACCACACCGCCGCGCCTGTCGCGCGATCCTCACGCCCGCCTGAACAGCCCGCTGCGCCAGTTCTCAATCAGCAGGCTCTCAACCTCCACAAGCCCCTGCTCGCGATACGCCGCGCGCACCGCCGCGTACTGCTCGTCGAGAATGCCCGAGACGATCAGCCGCGCCTGAGGCCCTCGCGCGACCGACCCGGCGACGTGTGCCGCATACTGAATCAGAACCGGCGCAAGGATGTTTGCGACCACCACGTCCGCCGCCGCGTGCAGGTGCGAGAGGTCGTCCAGAAAAAAGGGAACCTCGACGCCGTTGATCGCGGCGTTCTCGTTGGAGACCTGGATGCAGTCGGGGTCGTTGTCGAACCCCCGCACCTCCACAAACCCCAACAGCTTCGCGCCGATCGCGAGGATGCCGGAACCGCACCCCATGTCGAGCACCGAGCGGTGCGGATTCTCAGCAGCCAGCGCATCCAAAAATTTGAGGCAGGCCTGCGTCGTGGCGTGCTTTCCGGTCCCGAAACTCAGGCCGGGATCGAGCGTGATCACGCGCTCGCCGGGCT
>CAYZQL010000011.1:0-32729 GCA_964480555.1 uncultured Lentisphaeraceae bacterium
GCAGGCCGAGCTGGCCGCCGCGCTGGGCATCAGCGCCGAGGACGTCCACAAGCGTGGCGCGGCCCTGCACGAGAACAACCCCATGATGGGCCACCGCGGCGTCCGCCTCGGCGTGACCTATCCCGAGGTGACCGAGATGCAGGTCCGCGCGATCTTCGAGTCGGCCGCGGAGCTGCTTGCGGCCGGCAAGAAGTGCAAGCCGGAGATCATGGTTCCGGTCACCTGCGATGTGAACGAGTTGAAGCACCAGAAGGTCATCATCGCCCGCGTGCATGCGGAAGTGTGCAAGGCCAAGAAGATCAAGAAGATGCCCTACCTGGTCGGCACGATGATCGAGATCCCGCGCGCCGCGCTGTTGGCGGACCGCATGGCGCAGGAAGCCGAGTTCTTTTCCTTCGGGACGAACGACCTGACGCAGATGACGTTCGGCTTCAGCCGCGACGACATCGGCGGGTTCCTGCCGGATTACCTGGACAAGAAGCTGTTGCCGGCCGATCCGTTCCAGACGATCGACCAGGACGGCGTGGGCCAGCTCATCGAGCTGTCGGTCCAGAAGGGCCGCGCGACGCGCGAGGACCTGAAGGTCGGCATCTGCGGCGAGCAGGGCGGCGACCCGGCCTCGGTCAAGTTCTGCTTCAAGAACGGGCTGAACTACGTGAGCTGTTCGCCTTACCGCGTGCCGATCGCCCGCCTTGCGGCGGCGCAGGCGGCGCTGGAAGGCTAACGCCTGACCCGCAGTCGAATGACGAGGCGCATCCGCAAAACGCGGATGCGCCTTTTTTTTTGAAGCGGACGTCGACGCGCCCCAATGTCAATTCTGAACGGTTGGGGTAATCACTACGCGGAAACCGATATGGGCGTATCGGCGGTTCGGATTGGCTTTGGCACGTATGGCGGAGCTGCAGCGATCAGCGGAAAGGTTCCAAGATCCCCCGCGATACACGCGACCTAAGTTAGGCGCCGGACAAGGGCCAATTGGATCTGTCGCAGCGCTTGAAGGATATGGGGCGAACGTATCAAGGCACCACTCACTCACATTCCCATGCATGTCGTACAGCCCCCAAGCGTTCGGCTTTTTCAGGCTGACGGGTTTAACCTTCCCTTCGCTGTTTAACCTAAACCACCCCAAATCGTCCACGCGATCCGATCCGGCATAGCGACCTCCGCTTCCTGCTCGACAGGCATACTCCCATTCCGCTTCCGTAGGAAGACGACATTCATAATCGTGGGAAAGGAGATTTTTCTCCTGCAAATGAAGCGTCAGCTTTCGGCAGAAAGCCTCTGCTTCAACCGAAGAGACCGTCTCCACAGGCAGATCATCGCCTTCGGATTTCGACGGATTGTTCCCCATGAGCGAGCGCCACTGTGCTTGAGTCACCTCAGTTTTTCCCATCCAGAACGGTTTCGACAGGGTCACCTGATGCGGTGTCTCGTTGTTGCGACAACCTGTTTCGTCGGCCGGAGATCCCATCGTAAAAGTGCCCGCCGGACACCGGGGCAACTCCATTTTCACATTGCCTGGCAAAACAAGTTCCCGTATCAGTATGGCTTCATCCCGCTTCGTTTGTGCAGCCAATTCCGCCGTTTCGGCTGGGCTGAGGTGCCCCAGCGGCTTGTCCTTCGGCAACACGCCATCGTTCTGCATTTTGATGAAGGCGGTCATGTACATGTTTTCCACAACAGCATTGAAATCGGAAGTCGCTGGTTTAAATGGAGCCATCAGGATAAGCGGCAGCCATTTATTCTAACCCGCTCGTCATTCAAGTCATATCTGAACGTCTTTCCCCAGGGAGTTCTGGCGACTATCGTCACATTCGCGTACACGTTTGGCCACGTCGGGATCAACCCCATCATCGAAATGAGGGTGGCCTGATCGCCAGCAGCGGAATGGTTCAGTTTCGCTGTTATTTTGAGGTTGACGCTCTGATTGTTTGCGGGGGCATCAGCCGCCGTAAGCAAGCCGGATTTTTTTGCAGCCTCTTCGAAACGTTGGCGATGCATCTCCCATATTTTACGCTCGCTGCCGAAAACCCCATTCGATTCTTTAGTGAACCGGTTGCCAAGTCTATCTTCGACAGTGAATTGAAGCGTTGCTGAGACCGAAGACGCCGCAGGATGCTTCCAATATTCCAGTATTCCATCAGTCCAAAACAACTTGTTTTTTTATCGCTGTTGTTCGTTCGTAAGGTTGTCCAGCGATTTGCCTTTTTTTTATTTTTAGTGCAGCCGACTTTTTCTTATAACGTTTTTCTGGTTTGCGCTAAGATAAGGTAGAACAGGGTTTACAAGGGGGCTTATGGAGCTCGGAGCGGACACCAAGCTTTTCATGCGGCGTCTGGTGGAGGCGCAGACGGAGCTGTTCTGCTTCGTTTCCGCTCTGTTGCCGTTCAACAGGAGCGACGTCGACGACGTGGTGCAGGAGACCAACCGAGCCCTGATCGAGCACGCCGGAGACTACGACGAGGCCCGTCCGTTTCTGCCGTGGATGCTGGCGTTCGCCAAGAATCAGATCCGCTGTTTCCGCAAGCGGCACGGGGCCGACCGGTTGATTTTCGACGACGAGCTGATCGCCAAAAGCGAACAGGTGTTCGCGGAAGAGGCGGAGGGGGCGTCCGCTTCGCCTCAGTCGAGGCGGCTGGCGCTGTGTCTGGCGAAACTGACGGCGCGTCAGCGCAAACTGGTGGCTCTTCGTTACGATGCGGAGCTGTCCATGGAGGAGATTGCCCGCAAGATGGGCCTCCGCAATCCGGCGGTGCGCGCCTCTCTGTTCTATATTCGCAGAAAGTTGGCTGACTGTATGACGAGGCTGTGCCGGACGACGGGCGACGAAGCGGAGGACGTCCCGCTTTCGGTTTTCGAAGACGTGCTGGCTGGAGTGGTCGATGGCGAGGCGGTGTCGCCCGACCGTGCGGAAAGTGTCGTGAGGCGGCTGAAAACATCGGACGAGAGCCTGCGGACCTACCTTGCCCAGATGCGCGTGCACGCGCTGTTGTCGCGGCGTTGTCTGCCCGGAATTTGCGGACTTCCACAACGTCCCGCCGCCGTTCGCGCACCGCGGTGGCAGGCGCTGGCGACCGCTGCTGCTGCGGCGGCGCTGGCTGTGGGCGTGGGCTTTTGGCGACTGGGCGCGTGGCCCCGTCCGGGCGGTTCCGTGCGGCAGACCGTGGAGGTCGAGGCCGTCGAGGACGTGGACGACTGGCTGGCGAGTCTCACGCCGCTGGACCGGCAGGCCTACGAAGAGAACATGGGGTTTCACGCGCTGAGAAAAGAGGCGGAGAAGATCCAGAAATATGAGCCGGGATCGCTGATGAATCCCGGCATCGGCATCGAAATCTTAGCGTTGAGCGCACCGCTGGAAAAGAAACTGGTGCTGATCGCGGGCGACTATGTCCGGCGCAGTCGGCTGACGCTGGACGGCGGCAGCATCAAATTCCGCTTGGACTCGGGCGCGGTCGTCACCTTCTTCGGTCCGGGTGAAATTGAGCTGAAAGACGGGCAGGTCCTGCTGTTGCACGGCGGGATGGCGGTTGTGGAGAACGGCGGGAACGATCTGTGCGTGGCCGTGCCGGGGGCCACTCTGCGGAACCAGACGGGGACGGCCTTCTGTGCGGACCTTTCGGAGAAAGGCATGGCGGATGTCGTCGTGCTGTCCGGAACGCTGCAGTTGGTGTCGGCGGAGGACGGCTGGGCAAGGCATCTTTCGGTGGGCGAGGGCGTCCGGCTGACCGCCGGGCAGGGTCCGGTGCGTTTTCGCTGCCGGGACGTCGGTGACGGGCTGAAACAGAAATTTTTGTCGGGCCATTCGAAAATAGCCATGCAAAAAAGGAGATGCTCATGAGAAACAGGACAAGATCGGCCAGGATCCGATTATTCTGCGCGACAGCGCTGACAAGTCTTTGCGCTCATGCGGAGACAATCAGCGTGCCGGCGGACGAGACGCTGGTATTGAATGTGACGAATGCGGTCGTGGGTGTACGGCCAGGGATCGAGGGGGCTTTGCGCAAAGAGGGCGATGGCCTGCTGACACTGGACGATGCCGATTTTCCCAACGGGATGATCGACGTCCGCATGGGCACGTTGGCGCTCTTGGTTACGAACGGCACGATGACGGCCGAATTACCTCTCTGGGCGCAGCAAACCGCCACACTTTGGTTCGATGCCAATACCAATGTTGTGACGGGGGCCGGCACGAACGGCGTCGTCCAATGGCTCGACGCGCGCGAGTCCGATCAAGAAGCGCCCCACCTCTATCCCCGTGCGATCCAGCACGACGACGACCCGATCCCGCTGCTCGGAACCGGAGACACGGCGATTCACGGCCAACGCTATCTCGATTTCGGCGGCATCGGCAGCGACCGGTGGCTGAAGTGGGTAAACCCGGACGATTCGCGGCTGGCGGTCTCGAACATTGTCCAGGCCTTTATCGTCTTCGGACGGCAAGCGGGGTTCGGTTTCCTGTTGGGCGATTGGGACTGGAATCAGGCCGGGAACGTCGGCAGGAAGGATTTCCATATCGCCGATACGGGCCCCGGCGGAACTAATTGCTTCTTCTGGATCAAGGACAACACGGCCGCGACGGTCATTTATGGGAGAACCTGTCTCAACGGGAGACTGATCGACGGGCTGCGTACCAAGCCGGACGAAGGATACCAAGTGTTCGACGTGACCACGCTGGGCAATGCGCTGGCCTCCAATTTTTGCAACGACCACAACTTCAAGGTCGGCGATGCCGGGGGTATCGTCGGCTATGACCGCCAGGGCGGGCCCCGCTACTGCGAGGTGCTGGTGTTCACGAACCGGCTCACGGCCGCGCAGCGCACGGAGGTCTTGGACTATCTGTCGGTCAAATGGATGACCCGCACGCGGCGCGCGGGAATGATCGATACGGTCGCGGGAACGGAGGCCGGTGTCGAGACTGCTGCGGGGCAGCTCTTGACGGTCGGAGCGCTGAGCGGCAAAGGGCGGCTGACCAAGACCGGCGACGGCACCCTGTGCTTCGACAACGATCAGTCCCTGTTCCGGGGTGCCGTCCGGCTTACCGCCGGGTCCATCGAGTCGGCGGTGCAGCGGACCGACCGGCCCTTCGTCGCCGAGACGGGCGGCCATGTGTTCGACGTCGGCGTTTCAACGGCGAGTCGGGCGGCGCTGCAAAACGCGGCGTGTTTCAGGAAAACGAGGAGCGGCACGCTGACGCTGTGCGGCATCTCAAACGCGGTGGCCAGCGTGGATGTGGCGGCGGGAACCCTGCGGCTGAGCACGCCGTTTGTCGCGTCAACGTCATTCGTTCAGGCAGCCATTCCGAACGCCAGTTTCGAAAGCCATGCGGCGGTGACACAAAACGCAGGAAAGTGGCAGACCGGGCTGCAGCCGACAGGCTGGGCTATCCTCAGAGACGGTGTCAGCACCGGCGGAATCAGCCTCGATTGGGCGGACACGCCTTGGGTTGCCGCAGGGGGTGTCCCTGATGGCGAAAGCGCATTTTTCTTCCAATACGCCGGAGGGATCGCGACGACCGTACAGGTCTCACGGGCCGGCATCTACCGCCTCTCATTCCAAGCGGCCGCGCGGTACGACTACGCCATCTACCGTCCGCACGCTTTCGGTATCTGGCTGGGTACACAGCAAGTGGCCGTGGCGAAAACGTACGACCCCTTTTTCAAACGGTACGACTACACGACGACGCCGCTGACCAACGGTGCGTACGAGCTGCGTTTCAAAGGCATCGTCGCTACGGTTAACCGGTCCTCGGTCATCGATGACGTGCGGCTCGAGCTGATCGACAACAAAAGCTTCGCCGACCTGCCGAACAGCAGTTTTGAATATTCCGCTCACATCGGAACCGACAGCGCCCCCGCCGTCTACGCGTTCTCGCCGGACGGCGCCGCCTGGACCTTTGAGGGGTCGAACGCATGCGGCCTTGCGGAGGCGACGCCTTTGTCCGCCCCGGGCCTCTATTTCGCGCGCAGCGTTCCCGACGGCAAGCGGTGCGCGTTTATCACGGCGGATGCCGTGATCCGCCAGACACTGCGCTTCCCCACCACCGGCGAGGTCTACCGGCTCACCTTTCAGGCCGCAGCCCGCGAGAAAAATGAAGGCCACGCATTCAAAGTCCTGTTCGGCGGTGCTCCGCTGATCCCATACATGCAGACCGCGCTTCCGGCCTTCCACACCTGCGAGATCACGCTGCCGCCCATCACGAACTGGACCGCAGAGTTGTCCTTTGCCGGCATCACCACCAATTCGCCGACCCAGACCTCGCTCTTCGATGACATCCGTGTCTTTCGGGCAGACGATGCGCTTGTCCCCAACGGCAGTTTTGAAACGACGACGTCGCTAGCCGAAAACGACTACAGCGGGTATGCGACCCTCTGCGCAGGTGCGGAGTGGGTCTTTGAAGCGGGCGCCGGAGCCCTCAGGTCCGGAATCGGCGGAACCGTGCTCGGTTATCCTGACCAGGGCGCGCGGATGGCTTTTCTTAATGGGGACGCTTCCATTCGCCAGACGCTGACGCTGCCCTCCGCGGGAGCCTATGTGTTATCCTTTCGGGCCGCAGGGCGACCTGACAAGTTCGGGCACGCCTTCGAGGTCTGCTGGGGCGGGACGCGATTGGGCGTGGTTGCGGCCGACGATGTCTCATTCAGAACGTACACGTTCCGGATGCCCTATGCGGCGGCAGAAACGTCGCAGGAGCTGATGTTCCGCGGTTTGGTCGGGCAGGAGGTTGGCTCGTTGCTTGACAACGTAATGATTGAACGGGTGGGCACATGCGGCTCCGCCGGCCTGTTGCCGGACACCGTGGCAATAACGGTCGCGGCGGGCGCGAAACTGGATCTGGACTTCGACGGCACATTGACCGTCAAAGGCGTGACGCTGGGCGGTCTTGAGAAAAGCCAGATCATCAGCGCGACCACCTGTCCGGACTATGTCACGGGCGCGGGGGCTTTATACACGCCGCAGCGCGGTACGCTGATCAAGGTGCGCTGAGGAGGGAAGACGTGCGGATACATCCTAACTGTGTGCTGAGGTGCGCGGCCGTGGCTTTGGCGGTTCAGGCGCGGGGGCTGGTTCCTGACGCGCTGATGTGCGAACTGTTGGCAAAACCCGGAAGGGTTGCCGTGACGGATGAAACCCCCGAATTTTCGTGGGGGTTCAGGGACAGCGAAACCGGCGACGTCCAGACCGCCTACCGCCTTCAGGTCGCGACCACGCGAGAACGGATCGAACAAAACGGGCCGGATCTTTGGGATTCCGGACAGGTTCCCTCCGACCAATCGTTGTACGTCAGTTACGAGGGTGCCCCGTTGCCGCCAGGCCGCTGCGTTTACTGGCGCGTATGCGTGTGGGACCGGCGTCAGCGACAGGGGGAGTGGTCCTCGCCGCAGCCGCTCTTGCTGGCCGAAACACTGGGTGCGGATACGCCGCTGCGTTACCCTCTGGTGCAACAGACGATCGCGCCGGTCCGTGTCGTCACGAATACGGCCGGCCATGTGTTTGCCGATTTCGGCAAGGCCGCCTTCGGAGGAATCGAGTGGCGTCTGCCGGAGGGTAGCCCGTCAGGTCCGGTCATCCTTCATCTCGGGGAAAAAGCGGACGGAGACCGCGTTGACGCGCATCCGGGCGGGGCGATCTATTATTTCAAGGCGGACGGGAGGTTGCCGTCCGGACCGCTGCGTTACCGGTTGCCATTGCCGCTGGAGGCGAACGTCCGGCACAAGGGGTATGATGCGGTGACCGTCCTGAAACGAATCGGGCTTTTGGAGCCGGTCGGCGTGGTGGCGCCGTTTCGATATGTGGAGGTTGAGGCCGCTCCTTTCCCCGTCACGGCGGATACCCTTCGCCAGACGGCCGTGCATTACCCCTTTGACGACGGCGCCTCGTCGTTCACCTGTGACAGCGCCGCGTTGTGCCGCGTGTACGATTTCTGCAAATACAGCATCAAAGCGACGACATTCGCGGGGGTCTACGTGGATGGTGACCGCGAGCGCGCGCCTTACGAAGCGGATGCCTATATCAACATGCTTGGACATTACGGTGTCGACCGCGAATTCACGATGGCCCGTTTCACGCACGAGTATCTGATGCGCTGTCCGACTTGGCCCACGGAATGGAAACAGCACTCGGTCATGATGGCTTGGGCAGAGTGGATGTATACCGGCAACACCGAGGCTCTGGAGCGGTGGTATGATGTGTTGAAATCGAAGAAAGTGTTGGCTTTCCGCGCTCGCGAAACAGACGGCCTCCTTGTGACGGGTGGCTCGGAGGCGCCGCTGTCGACCGGCGTGCGCGACATCACCGACTGGCCGCCGGCAGAGCGAGACGGATTTGAGTTCAGACCGGTGAGCGCCGTGGTGAATGCCTTCTATGTCCGGAATCTGCGCCAAATGGCGGATATGGCGGCCGCTCTCGGCAGAGTCGGCGAAGGCCGCGACTATCGGGAAAAAGCCGAACAGGCCGCTCGCGCTTACCATGCGCTTTTCTTTCATTCGGAGCGGGGCTGCTACCTCGACGGAGAAGGCGCCTCTCACGCGTCGCTGCACGCAAACATGTTCCCGCTGGCGTTCGGATTGGTCCCGCCTGCCGAACGCGGAAGGGTGGCCGACTTTGTGAGATCGCGAGGCATGGCGTGCAGCGTATACGGCGCACAGTATCTGTTGGAGGCGTTGTTTGAGGCGGGAATGGAAGACGAGGCGATCAGGCTGATGACGGATACGGGGCAGCGCGGGTGGCTCAACATGATGCGGGTCGGTTCGACCATCACCATGGAGGCGTGGGATATGAGGTTCAAAAGTGATCTTGATTGGTCCCACGCTTGGGGAGCGGCGCCCGCCAATATTGTGCCGCGCTTTGTGCTCGGCGTGCGGCCGCTGCTGCCCGGTTTCAAAACACTGGTGCTGCGCCCCCAAATCGGTTCTCTGAGTGATGCGCATGGTACCGTTCCAACCGTGAGGGGAGCGGTCTCGGTTGACATAAGGCAGAAATATGGGGCATGGTATCGGCTGACCTTCAGAATTCCGGTCAACGTGACCGCCCGTGTCGAGTTGCCCCGCCGGCTTACACAGGGAACCTGTTATCTGGACGGGGCGCCGATTGACGCGGAAAAGGCGGATGGACAGTGGGTGATGGACGGAGTTGGATCCGGAGCCCACACGGTTTGCTGGCAGTCGGGGGCGGAAAACAGCAAGGGGAAAGAACATGAGCATGAATAAAGGGCGGGCTGCTTTTTTTTGTTTGATGGCGTATGCCGTAAATGCGGCGGAACTGCCGCCGGAAGCGTGCGACGTGGCGGTGGTGGGGGGCGGGTCGGCTGGCATCTGCGCGGCCGTGGCGAGCGGCCGCGCGGGGGCGAAAACCGTGCTGATCGAGGCCGCGCACCAGGTCGGCGGCAACACGACGACGGGCGGCGTGAACTTTCCCGGACTGTTCCACGCGTGGGGGCGCCAGGTGATCGACGGGGTCGGCTGGACGATCGTGACCAACGCGGTGGCGCTGGACGGCGGGAGACTTCCGGATTTCACGAAACCGACCGGCAAGTTCCATTACAACCACCAGATCTTGGTCAACATCCCGCTGTTTGTCGCGCTGTCGGAGGAGGCGCTGACGCGGTCCGGCGTGACGATCCACTACCATGCGGCACCGGTGCGCATCGCGAAAACCGCCGGGGGATGGCGCGTCTTCACGGCGGCGGTCGGCGATACGCGGACGATCGACTGCAAGCAGCTCGTCGACTGTACAGGCAACGGCGCGGTGGCCGCGCTGCTCGGGCTGGAGCGCCTGCGGGAAAAGGAGCGCCAGCCCGGAACGTTCGTCTACCGCATCCGGGCGAACGCGGATTTGACGAAGCTGGACGGCAAGGACCTTCAGGAGCGCTTCAACGCGGCCGTCAAGACGGGGGCGGTGACCCGCAGCGACTGCCGGTGGAGTGTGCTGCACTACCTGCAGGCGGGCGGAAACACGGCGAACTACGTGGAGGGCGCGGACAATGCCACCGCCGATGCGCGCACGGAGACGAATCTGCGCGGACGGGCCGCGATGCTGCGGATGGTCCGCTTTCTGAAAAGCGTGCCGGGATTGGAAAACGTGAAGTTGGAGGGCATGTCGCCCGAGGTCGGCGTGAGGGAGACGTATCGGGTGGCCGGAGACTATTTGATCTCCGGCGGCGACTATATCGCGGGGATGCGGTGGGACGATTCGGTGTGTTATGCGTTCTATCCGGTGGATCTGCACGACCCCAAGACCGGTGTGCAGCCCGCACATCTGAAGGAGGGCGTCGTGCCGACCGTGCCGCTGCGGGCCCTGGTGCCGAAGGGAAGCCAAAACCTGCTGGTGGCCGGACGATGTCTGAGCAGCGACCGGCGCGCGAATTCGGGACTCCGCGTGCAGGCGACGTGCATGGCGACGGGGCAGGCGGCGGGCGCGGCGGCGGCGCTGGCGGCCCGGCGCGGCGTTTCGCCGTCAGCCGTGCCGCTGGACGAACTGAAGGCATTGCTGCGCTCCCAGGGCGCGATTGTGCCCTGACCGGACGCGGCTTGGCGCATCGGCATCGGGGTGCGGGAGAAGGACACCCGCGAGGCGCAAAGCCCCGCCTTCATCACAGCGGTGTTTCATGTCCGGCCAGAAATTTTCCGCCCGGCATGGATTTGACACGCACATGCCGTTTTGTGTATTGTGCGGCAGTATTCTGAATGTCGGAAGACGGTGTCGCGCACGCGGAAAGGTTCGGCACATGACTCAACAAAGGAAAGAAAAATGAAAAGAGGCGGTCTTGTTTTGGCAGTCCTGCTGTCAAGTTCATGGGTGCATGCTGACGAACTGTCTGACATGAAGAAAGAAATCGAGTCACTCAAGCGCGAGGTCGCCGAGCTGCGGAGTCTTGTGCAGGGCGGAACGGCTCAGAGCGCGACACCGGCCGCTGACCTCAAGTCTGGCATGAGAAGAAAGCATGAGGAAGACAAAAAGACGTACAGCGACGCACAGCTCCGTGAGATAGAAACCCTGTATCAATCCGCCAACCGGGATCTAAGGAGCCCGGAGGCAAAAGAGGCGCTGAAGAGCCTGATTGAGAAATATCCCAAGGCCAACCGGACGGGCTGTGCCGTACAGTATATGGGGCAAATGTCATCGGGTGAGGAAAAGGAAACCTATCTAAAACTGGCGATCAAGGATTTTGGCGATTGTTACTATGGCAGCGGCGTTCAGGTGGGAGCGTATGCCAGGCTCTATTTGGCCTATTACTACAAAGAGACCGGGAAGGAGAAAGAGGCAAAGGCCCTTTTTGATGAAATCAGAAAGACGTTCCCGGATGCGGTTAACCACAAAGGTAAACTTCTGATTCATATGCTCCCAAAATAATGCTCAACCAAGCCCTGAAACGTGCCGGCGACCCGCTGCGCGGTTCACCGTCCGGTTCGGGGTGGCGTTGGGCAACAACAGAAAGGAAGGAGAAGATGAAGACAGGTGTGATGATCGCAGTTCTTGGTTCAATGCTGGTGCTTTCGGTTCGGGCCGCCGATAGAGAGCACACGGTCAGTGTTACGGGCAAGGCAGAAGTGAAAGTCAAACCGGATGCCGCCTATATCACGCTCTATGCGCGGGCCGATGGCATCCTCATGGTGGATGCCGTAAAGAAAGCGGACAAACTCGTCGACGAGATCACGACGGCGATCACGACAGAGACGAACATCGTGAAGGGTGTCGCCGTGATTGATGTGGGGCTTGGCGAGAAGAAAACCGAGGTGTGGCGCTCCGATCAGAAAGAAGAGGCTCCACGTCCTGAGGTCGCCCGGAGAATACAGATCACGTGCAAACCCGAGCCTTCCCGGATATATGAAGTCATTGACAAAGGCCTCCGTGCTGGTGCGCTCATGCAGATTCCGTCTCGCACCAGTTATTCGGATGACATCCGGAGTGTCGTTGTTTATGGGCTCGAACAGAGTTCTGAAGTCCTTGAACGCGTGCGGAAAGCGGCCATGGACGATGCCAAGTCTCAAGCAGACAAAGCTGCCGCACTTGCCGGCAAGAAAGCCGGAGGCGTTTTGACCATAGGATGTTCGGGCTCCACGCACTGGAACATTCCCATGCGGGTGATGGGAATGAAAACGGACTATCCCACCGAGCACATCGGAACCAGCCCGACAGAAATCACCCTGTCTCACGCAGTATCAGTCACCTATGAGTTGAAAGATTAGGCGTACTGAACCACGGCATCCGGCCTATCGCCGTTGGTCACGGCCGACGTTGGGCCGAAAGGAATCACGGAAGGTTCAGTGTTTTCGGGTCGTGAAGGGTTTGCGAATGCGTATTCACTTCTCATGAGAAGTGAATACGACAGCGGGGCGACGGACGGGCGGACACAGGGGTGATTGGGTCGCGCCAAAATCCGAAGACGCATAAGGTTGTTGGAACCTTTGGCGACAGAAGCCTTTTTTCAAAAAGGATGTCTGGCCTGTAGTTCCGCCGTTCTGTCGGCGGAGAAACGTTCGCTTCCGGCGGCAGAGCGCCGGAACGGCAGAAACTTTCGCCCCGCAACAACCGCGCCCGAAATTTTTCAGAAATTTACCGTTGCGCACATTCTTAGAATATGTATGATAGTACACCAGTCAATTTATGGAAGGTGTGTTTATGCCGCGAGGGCCGAACAACTATCATGTGCCGAACTTGGACCGGGCGCTGGTGATTCTGGAACTGCTGTCGAAGCATCCCGCCGGTCTGAACCGCAACGAGATCGCCTCGGCTTCGGGGTGCTCCACCACCATGGTGTACCGGATCGTGATGACGCTGGCGGACAACGGCTTTCTGTTCCGCGACGAGGTGTCCGGCCGTTACCGGCTCTCGCTGAAGCTGCTGGATATCGGCTGCGCCGGGGCGGACGAATATAGCCTGACGCATGTGGCGTGGCCGGAAATGACCGCGCTGCGGGATGCGACGGACATGACGGTGATGCTGGGGGTACTTGTCAGCGAATCCGAGGGACTGCTGCTGGAAAGTGCGGAGAGCCGGGCGAAGTCCCGCTATGTGGCGCAGAAGGGGTTCCGCGTGTCGATGTTCCATGTCGGCGGTTGGAAGTGCATCTTGGCGTATTGGCCGGAAGACCGGCTGAACGCCTATCTGGATCAGGCCACATTCAAAGCGCTGACCCCGAACACGCCCGTGACGCGCGCGGCGGTGTTGAAGGCGCTGCAGGAGGTGCGCCGGGCCGGCTACGCCATCGATCACGCCGAAATGACCGAAGGCAACCACTGCGTGGTCGCTCCGATCTTTGACCGCACAGGCAAACCGGTCGGTCCTCTCTGCCTCTCGGGGCTGACCACGCAGTTGCCCGTGAAAGATTTCGCCCGCCGCGGCAAACAGGTCCGCGAGGCGGCCGACCGCATCAGCGCGAAGCTCGGGTGGAGCGGAACGCCAGCGATAAAAAACAAAGGCACTCTGTCATGAAAGCAATCACGGCGACTTGGATGTGTGTTCTGGCTGTCATGGCCGCCCTTGCGGACGACGCGCCGTACATGAGGGGCAAGCGCTTTGCGGCAGGCGATTACACCAGCGGTAAGGTCTGCATCGTCGAAGCCGACGGCACGGTCAGTTGGGAGCAGAAAGCGCCGAGCTGCGACGACCTGTGGATTCTGCCGGGCGGCTCGATCCTGTTCAACACGGGGCATGGCGTCAAAGAGGTCGCCAAGGACGGCAAGGTGCTGTTCGAGTACCAAAGCGCCTCCGAGATCTACGCCGTTCAGCGCCTCGCGAACGGCAACACGTTCGTCGGCGAATGCAGCGCCGGACGCCTGCTCGAACTCGCGCCGGACGGCAAGCTGGTCAGAAGCATCGCGCTTCTGCCCGAGGGGCAGAACGGCGGCCACTCCTTCATGCGTAACGCCCGCGTCCTGAAGAACGGCAACTACCTGGTCACGCTCTGCGGCCAGAAGCGCGTGGCCGAATACGCGCCGGACGGCAAAGAGGTCTGGACAGTCAAGGTCCCGGGCGGCGTCCCCCACAGCGTGGCGCGCCTCGACAACGGCAACACACTGATCGCCTGCGGCGACAGCGGCGAACCCGGACTACTCGAAGTCAGTCCCGAAGGCAAGGTCGTCTGGAAGGTCGACAACCACGATCTTCCGGGCCGGCCGCTGAAGTTTCTGACCGGGTTCCAGAAACTCCCCAACGGAAACGTGCTCATCAGCAACTGGCTCGGCCACGGCAAGTTCGGCACCGCGCCGCACCTGCTGGAGATTACGCCGGAGAAGAAGGTGGTCTGGACGTATGCGGATCACCGGACGTTCAAAACCATCGCCGCCGTGCAGGTGTTCGCCGAAGGCGACACGCCGCTCTGCGGGGAGGGCGTGTTTAAGGTGATCGCCCGCACGCCGATGACGGACACGAACGTGTATCCCGAAGGGACGGTGAAGATCACGTACCGGAGTGCGGCGGACGGGAAAGAGGACTGGGCGCTTTTCACGCCCGGGGACACGAACCGGAACACGGTCGTCTATCTGCACGGCTCGTTCTCCACAGGCGACCAGATCTACACCCGCAAAGACATCCGGGCCTTCTGGCTGTCGCGCATTCTTCAGGGGCGTCACCCGCTCCTTTCGGTCAACATGCGCGGGACTTCCTACATGAGCCCGGCCGCCACGCGGGACCTCACCGACCTGCTGGACGAGTGCCGCAGAACGTGCCGGCTCGGCAAGATCGTGCTGCTCGGCGGCTCGGGCGGCGCGTCGAGCGCGATGGCGTACGCCTGCGTTCATCCCGAACGGGTCGGCGGCGTGATCGCCCTGGGCATGTGCGACATTTTCGCCCGGCTGGACTTCGCGCGGAAGAGTCCGCTGCCGGTGCTGCAGAAGCTGGCGAATACAACCTTTGCCGCCTACGGCGGAACTTTAGAGGAGCTTCCGGAGGTGTACCGGCAGCGCTCCGTGCTCGCCAACGCGGACAAGCTGACGATGCCGATCGTCCTGACGATGGGCGAGAAAGACGCGCTGATTCCGGTTGCGGAAACACGCAAGATCGCGGTAGCATTCAGGAACAAGCCTGCCTTTCAGTATGTCGAGATCCCGGGAGGCAATCACGATGCGGCACTTTGGGTGGATGTTGATCTTGAGACACTGGCCGTCAAAGGCCCTTATCAGTTTGGGGAGACAGCACAATGAAAGAAAGCATGATGGGTTATGTTCTGGCGCTGGCCGCGGGGACGGTCTGCGCTTCCGTGACGAATGACGTGGCGTTCAAGGCCGTGTATGACGGCAGCGAACAGCGCTACGTACGGATCCTTCCGGACGGGTTCGAGCCTGACCGGACGCACGATCTGCTCATCGCCCTGCACGGGCACGGCTCGGACCGCTGGCAGTTCATACGTGAGTCGCGCGGCGAGGCGCACGCCTCGCGCGTGGCCGCCGCGCAGAACCGGATGATTTTCGTGACGCCCGACTACCGCGCGAAGACGTCGTGGATGGGGCCCGCCGCCGAGGCGGACCTGCTCCAGCTTATCGCGGATCTAAAAAATCAGTACAAGGTCGGCCGTGTGATTCTCTCCGGCGGTTCGATGGGCGCCAGTTCCGCGCTGACCTTCACGGCCCTGCATCCGGAACTCGTCGATGGCGTGGTGGCCATCAACGGGCTCGCCGATCATGTGGCCTACACGAACTTCCAGGACGCCATCGCAGCCTCGTTCGGCGGCACGAAAAGCGCGGTTCCCGAAGAGTACCGCAAACGCAGCGCCGTGAACTTCCCCGAGCGGTTCACCATGCCGTTCGCCGTCACGGCGGGCGGCAAGGACACATCGGTGCCGCCGGAGAGCGTCATGCGGTTGGCCGAGGCCGTGCGCGCGCGCAATCCTTTCGTGCTGGTCGATTTCAACAAAGACCGCGGACACGCGACCGATTTCGCCGCCACGCTGGCGGCGTACAACTTCGTCATCCGCGCGCCGCGCGTGCGGGTGGCCCGCTCGTCGGTCGCGCTCAACGGTACGCTCCTGCCGCCCGCGCACGGTTCGGCGGCGGGGGTGTGGTTCTATGCGGGCGGCGAAGGTAGGGACGGTTCCCCGAACCGTCCGCGGACGCCTCGGGGAGGCGTCCCTACCAGCGAAAGCACTCAGCTTCTTCTGACCGGACACGGGACCGTGCCGGGAGGGTGGCGGCTGACGGCGGCGTTGAACAAGGGCGATGAGGTCCGCGTGGGTTTTGATGCCGGCCCGATGGCGCCAGGCGAGATCGGGTTCAAGGCCGAAACGCTGGCGGGGCAGGCGCCGACCTGTCAGGCGGCGTCCAACGCCGTGGTGATCCGCGCGGCGTCGGGGGCGGGCGCGATACGGCTGACCCGCTTCGTCTGCGGCGACAGGCCTCTGGCCCTCGTGCCGGAGCGGCGGCCGTTCTCGCGCGAGCCGGTGGCCTGCTCGCCTGATCCGCAGCCGGTCATCGCCGAGGCGCTGGTCGAGTGGGATTGGCGAATGCAGGACGGGATCGGCACGCCGCGCGAGCCGCGCACCTATGCGCAGGCGGTCGAGCGGGTGTTGAGTCACATGGCGGCGGGGGGCATGGACAAGGTCGCGCTGGACACGTTGCGGGTGGGACAGCCTGCGGCTGCGGCGGACGAGGCCGCGTGGGAGGCATACTGGCTGGCGGCGCACCGGTTGCGCCGCACGCTCATGTTCGCCGATCCGCTTTTCGTGAAAACGCCTCTGCTCTTCGTGAAACACGTGCCGTCGATCATGAGCCACCAGCTCACGCAGGTGTACGGCTTCCTTTCGCGGCCGGGAGGCGGTCTGTTTCTGCTGGAACAGCCCGGCGTTTCCATGCGGACGCAAGACATTACGCCTGCCAGCCTTTCGGCCGGCAACTTCATGACGCCCGAACTCTCTTTCGATGCGCAGCGCGTGCTCTTCGCTTATTGCCCCGTCACAAACGCGCCGAGCGCCCGGAGCCGCCCGAGCACGCCCGAGGGGCTCCGGCCGTATTACCACATCTACGAGCTGACGCTGGCGGGCGGCGCGGTGCGGCAGCTCACCTCGGACGATGCGGACGATTTCTTCCCCGTCTGCTTGCCGGGAGGCGACATCCTCTTCAGCTCCACGCGGCGCGGCGGCTTCCATCGGTGCGGCGGTGGGCCGTGTCCCGTTTACACGATGGCCCGGATGGGCGCGAACGGCGAGAACCCGCACAGCATTTCGTTCCACGAGACCCACGAGTGGGATCCCTGCCTGCTCAACGACGGGCGCGTGGTTTACACACGCTGGGATTACGTGGACCGCAACGCCGTGCATTACCAGCAGCTCTGGTCGGCGCGTCCGGATGGCGGCAATGTCCGGATCTACTACGGCAACAACACGTGGGATCCGGCGGGCATTTGGGAGGCGCGGTCCATCCCGGGCTCCACGCGCGTGGTGGCCACCGCCTGTCCGCACCACGGCATGAGCGCGGGTTCGGTGGTTCTGGTGGATGTCACGAAAGGCGTGGACGGCCAAGAGCCGCTGACGCGCCTCACGCCGGAGGTGAGGTTCCCCGAGTCTGAAATGCCGCTGGCGCGCGGCCCGAATGCCGCCGCGCCGTACGATTTCGACACGCCGCCCGGCGGCTATTGGAACAGCCCGCTGAAAGAGACGTGGATGGAAAAGACGCCGACGGAAGGGGAGCGTCGCTGGCCGGGCCACTGCTACAAATCGCCGTGGCCGCTCTCGGAGACGCGCTTCCTTGTCTCATACAGTTACGATCAGCTGGTCGGCGAGCCGGGTCCGAACATCCCCAACATGTTCGGGGTTTATCTGTGCGACGCCTCCGGCAACAAAGAGCTGCTCTACCGCGATCCGAACATCTCCAGTGTCTGGCCGCGCCCGCTGGCCAGGCGCGTCCCGCCGCCCGAGGTGTCCGCGTCGATTGACGCGAAACGCCGCGAAGAAGGAACGGGAACCTTCTTCCTGAGCAATGTGATGGAGAGCTGGCCCTATCTGCCGACGAACACGCCGATTACGCATCTGCGCGTCTTTCAGGTGTTGCTCAAGACCACGCCGAACATCGATTCGCCCAAGGTCGCAGCGGGGTTGGGTGCGCCGGGACGACAGGTTCTGGGGACCGTGCCGGTCGAGGCGGACGGCTCGGCCTACTTCGAGGCGCCTGCGAAAACGCCCGTGTATTTTCAGGCGCTCGACGCGCAGGGGCGGGCGGTGCAAACCATGCGCAGCCTCGTGTATCTCCAGCCCGGCGAGACGGAGACCTGCATCGGCTGTCACGAGCACCGCATGAAGAAGGAGCCGCCGCGCGCGCAGGCGCTGGCGATTCGGCGTGCGCCTTCCGTGATCGCGCCGGGGCCGGACGGCACGAAGCCGTTCAGCTACCCGCGTCTGGTGCAGCCGATCCTCGACAAGCATTGCGTGACCTGTCACGACGGCAAAGAGCCGAAGCGGCCGGTGCTGACCGGTACGCCGGAAGGGTGGGCCTCCAAATCGTTTAACGCGCTGATGAAGCAGGTGTCCTACTCGACGTGGGGCCAGCCCGGGCCGCGTGACGCGTTGTCTGAGCCGTTGCGCTTCGGCGCGCTGGGGAGCCCTCTGGCAAAGATGCTGGAGAAGGGACACGGCAAGGTGACGCTGACCCCCGAGGAGTGGGCGCGGCTTTACACGTGGATGGACGCGAACGGCGAGTTTTACGGGACGTTTGATGCGGCGGAACAGAAAAGACAGCTCGCCGGCGAGGTGATCGCGGAGCCGAAGGAATAAGCGGGATGCAGGTATTCTTGGTTTTGCGGTAGGGACGGTTCCCCGAACCGTCCGCAGGTCCCGAACAGAGGTGAGGGACGGACGCCTCGGGGAGGCGTCCCTACCTTTCACGAAGGGTGAATTGAGGAAGGAATTAATAATGAAACGGTTACTCGGAATGATGTTGGTCGGTTCTGTGCTGGCCGCGGCGGCGGAGCCGTGGGTCAAGGGCGAGGCGGGGTGCAGGCCCAAGCTATTCAAACAGTTCGGCGACGTGCTCAACACGCCTGACGGGCTGGCGCTGGACGCGGCGGGCAACGTGTATCTCTCCGCCGTCAACGGCGTGGACGGGACCTACCCCGGCCACATCTGGAAGATGGAGCGAGCAACGGGAAAATGGTCGGTTTTCGCGCCGTGCAAGCCGCACCCCAAGACGCACGCCGCCTACCCGATGGGGCTGGCCTTCGACCTAGAGGGCAACCTCTACTACGCCGACGCGCAGTACTTTGCGGACCGCGATTACCAGTCGCGCATCCTGCGGGTGGTGATCAAGGACGGCGAGCCGCAGCGCATCGAGACGGTGGTCGAGCACGTCAAACTGCCGAACGCCCTGCGCTGGCGCGACGGCGCGCTCTACTTCACGGAATCGTTCTTCAACGTGGCCGGCGCGCATCAGAGCGGCGTGTACCGCATCCCGTCCGCGGCGCTGGACGCGGCAAAACCGGCCCGGCCGCTGGACAAGGAGCAGGCCGCGGGCGACCCGTTCTGCGTGGGGGTCGTCGAGACCGTTCTGCGCGACCGCGGCGCGGCCAACGGCAAGCCGGAGGTAAAGCCCGCGGACCCGTCGCTGCACATTTACACGGCGGGCTGCGACGGCATGGACTTCGACCGCGCGGGCAACCTGTACACCGGCTCGTTCGGGGACGGCCGGCTCTGGGTGCTGCGGCCGTTGGGCGGCGGACGCTACGGCAAGCCCGAACTGCTGAGCGAAGAGGTGACCTGTTGCGACGGCATCTGTTACGATCCCGCCCGCGACCGCATCCTGCTGACCGCGGCCGAGCAGAACGCGATCTACGCTTGGGATGTGGCGCAAAAAAAGATGAGCGTGGTCTGGGCCAACGGCGACACCGACGGCGCGGACGGGCTGCTGGACCAGCCGTGCGAGCTGCTGATGCTGGACCGCGACCGTGTGCTGGTGGTCAACATCGACGCGCCCTCGCCCTTCATGGTGAACCGGAAGGCGGACCCGGTCCACACGCTGAGCGTGATCACGTTGGGGCGGTGAGCAGACTCAGATCACGGTATCAGAGAGCGCTTGTACCCATTTAACCCATTGAAACCTGCAAAAAAGCCGTTGTGCGGAAATGGGCACGAATGTATAGTTGTAACGTTTCGGCAATGGCAGGGGAAAGGGAAAGAAGGATGAAAAAACGCGTCTTGCCGCTTTTTTTCGCGGCGCTGTCCGCCGTCCGCGCGGGGATAGTCGCCCAGTTCGATTCCGGCGCGGAGAACTTCGACCTCGACGGGCAGGACCGGGTGTTGGCGTGGCGTTCCGCCAGCGGCCCCTCGCTGGTGCCGGCGCTCACGAACTCGCCCGCGTGGACGCTCGCGGCGCTGGACGTGTCCAACGCCAGCCGGGGAGTGTGTTTCAATCTCGCGTCGAACCCCGCCTCCCCCCTGACTTTCGGCCCCTCCACAGAGAGCCCCGTGGCGACGCTTTTCCTGGTGGCCGACACGCCTGCGGAGGGCTATTCCACGCTTTTTTTCGCACCGGTGACAGCCACCGTGACGCCTCACGCGCCTGCGGCGGAGTACGACGGGGCCGAAGCCTCTGACGGCCTGCTGCGCGTCAACGGCGCGGAGTCCCTGTTGTTCGGGCAGGCGCTGCGGCACATCGTCGAGGCGGACTTCGCGCAGCCGGTCCCGCCGTCCGGTCTTTTCATCGGCGGCGCGCCCGTCTGCGCGGCGTGGGGACAAGGCTGGAAGGGCGCGGTGCACGCGATGGTCGCGCTGGACGCCCCGCCGTCCGAGGGCGCCCGACGCGCCATCCGCAAATACCTCGCGCTGAGGTACGGCGTCGCGGGGGTTTCCCCGGCGGGGCCGGACGACGCGGCCGAGGCGGCGGCGCTGGGGCTGAACGCGCACGGCCTTTTCGGGGCGAAAGTGATTCTCAGGTAAAGGGGGCACCATGCGGGATCTTGCGGCACATTGGAGCGTTCCCCTGATTCTGGCGCTTTGCGTCGCGTGGCTGGCGGCGCTCTGCCACGAGCGGCGGATACCCGAGGGCCTCGCGCGTCACCTGCGGTCCGTCTGGCGGGCATGGGACCGGCCGACGCGCGCGGTGATGACCGTCCTGCTGCTGTGCTGCATGCTGCGCGCGCAGAAGCCGGACGGCACGAACCTGACGGCTGGCGCCGGGGCGTCCGTGACCGGGCTGGTGTCGGCCGCGGGGTCGGAGGCGGGGCCGCCCGGCGCCGCCTTGGACACCGCGGGCGGCGGCACGGCCCAGACCCTGGACGGGGGCGGCACTCCCCCCGCCGTCGCCCAGTGGTGGCTCGACGAGAACCGCGACCCCTCGGACGCGGACGGCGACGGCCTGCCGGACGCCTGGGAGCGGTTCTTCCGCCTGAACCCCGCCGTCGCCGCCGACGCGGCCTCCGACACCGACCGCGACGGACTGACGGCCCTGGAGGAGTTCGCCGACCGCTGCCACCCGCTGCGCAGGGACACCGACGGCGACGACCTGCCGGACGGCTACGAGACCGCGCGCCTCCCGCACCTCTGCCCGTGGATCCCCGACGACACGGCTGACGCGGACGGCGACGGGCTCGGAAACTTCCATGAGATGGCGCTGGGAGCGGACCCGCTGGACCCCGACACCAACGGCGACGGGCGGACAGACGGCGAGGAAGCGGACGAGGGCGTGGACCCCGCGCTCGACCCTCCCGACTGGGCCGCTTACGGTACGGGGAGCTTCACCGTCCGCGTGACCGGCACGGAGGCCGCGCGCCGCGCGGGCGTCACGGTCGGCCACATCCTGCACTCGGGCGTGGCGGAGCGGGCATACGCCCTCGCGGCCGGGACGGGTTACGCGGTCACCGTCTCAGACCTCGACCCGGACAACACCAACGCCTGCTCGGGCGTCGCCGTGCTGCGGTTCGACGGCGCGACGGACGTCTCCGGCCTCACGAACGCGACGCCCGCGACTGCGCAGGCGTCCCCGTCGTCTTCCGGGTTCACGGTCACCGTCCCGCTCGCCTTCCCCTTCCCGCCGGGGGGCGGAGGAGGCGGCGGCGGGACGTGGGCCTACGGGACCACCGGAACGGTCACGCTCGTCGGGATCGACCTCGAGATGCCGTACACGCTCTGCTGCCCGGTCTATCAGGGACACTCGTTCGCCGCCGCCGCGCGCCTCCATCCCGAAGGCGCGACGCTGCCGGGCTGGCCTTCCTGGTCGTTCAGCTCGGGGCACGTCTCCCCGGCGGCGGGGGCGCTGTCGGTGACGGCTGTGTTCGACGAGTCCTTCACGGACTGCGGGTCCGGCGCTTCGGCCGTTTCGCTGGGTGCCGTCACCTGCCAGATCGGCGACAGGACGGTCTCGCGCGACATCTACCCTTGCGGGGCCGACGATCCGGAGGAAGACCCCGGCTGGGACGGGCAGAGGTTCATCGCGCACACGCAGGAAGACTCCCTGCCGGCGGAACTCACCTACGCGCTCGCGCACGGCACCAACGCCGTGCCGTTCGTGTGGCACGGTCCGTCCTGCGACCGGGTCCTGTCCTGGGAGATCGGCGGCAACGCGCGTTTTCTCGCGGACGGCCAGGAGAGGACGCGGGTGGAGAACGCGGCCTCGGTCGCCGTCCTGCCGAAAGGCGTGACCGGGCAGTCGGTCATCACCGCGAAGGTCAGGATCGGGGACCGCCAGACCGTCACCGACACCGTCCGGTTCGGGACGGTCTCCCTGCGGGCCGAGCCGGTCCACGATTTCGCGGTCAACCCCTCCGAGCCCCACATCAACCCTTGCGGGCTTTTCGTCGGCGATGCGGCGGCCCTTTACCTTGAGGCGGACGGTGTGGACGCGGAGCACCTCCACTGGAGCGCAGATTCCGGCGCAGTCGCGCTCGGCGCGAACGTTACAGAGGGCAGTCTCATCCGGCAGTCCGTGACGGGCTCTGCCCCCGGCACGGACACGGTCTCGGCGCACGTCGACCACCTGTGGGGCGCGGGCCCGCCGCAGTACGGCCTGACGGTGTACGCGCCGGAGACTCCGGTCCCCGTGCACTTCATGTTCGTCTGCGACACGAACGGCAACCACGCCGGATCGGCGTCCGAAATCCCGTCCCTCATCGCGGGGGTCAACTACGTCTACCGCCAGGCGGGCGTCCGCTTCGAGCAGGCCTCCGTCGCGTACACCAACAATCAGGAGTGGTATCAGTACTCGGAAAATGATGTTATTCAAAACGAAATCGTAAATTCAAGAATCGTCACGCAAGGGATCGAAGTGTATGTTGTTCCCGGTATCGCGACAAATGTGCTCGGGAGAAATTATGGGGGACAGGGTCTCCTGATAATCAATACGGTCTCATCTTATGTTTTTGCGCACGAGATCGGACACCAGTGCGGATGGAAAGATCTCTACGTTTCACGGACGAACGTCCCGCCTGTAAGCGGCCCCGTTTCCTATGATCGTCTGCCGCTGGATTGGAACAACGGGCCGGGGCCACAGGAATACTATCTGCGTGGGTTACCGCACGCCACGCTGGTCAGAAGACTCCTTATGTTCGGTGCGGCCGCTGGCGGGACGGACATCCCCGCCGGAACTGTGTATGGACTCGACAAGCAAGACACGGTGGGTCTTGTAACGGTGGGGGTTCAGTCGATGGACCGTACACCGGCTCATAACCAATGAGGAACAAAAATGAAAAGACACGCATTCATTTTCTTGCTGATTACTATCAGCAGAACTGCCTTAACTGCGGAGGTGGACGACGATGCCCTTTCTCCTGATCTTCCAGCCGCTTACATAAAACTAGTCGCGCCGACAACGCGCCCATGGCATGAAGCTGATGATTCGCTTAAATCAGTGAATGCGGGGTTGTGTCTTGGCGTGGCTGACAGAATGATCCAAATTATGGGCGAAGGGTTAATTGGAAAAAGCCCTATGATTATGTGGGATAGAGAGTACTGTAAAGTCGCAGTACCAAATATACTGGAAGCGCTCTGTCGGAGTGGAAACAGTCAAGCAATCACAAATATTTTACATCAGGCTCTTGTCGCGACAAACAATCATTCGCGAGAAGTTACTTTCTTCGCCTATGTTAAGGCGGCTCCCGTACCGATGACGGTTCTCGCTGAAACGATTGTTAAGCGGATACCCGTTGAACAGCGCACACTTTGGTATGGGGAAGCACGCCGCCGATCTTTCGATCCAACGTCTCCTTGGAGTAGATTTATTGATCACCCGTCCCGCGAGGCGCTTCGCTTCGCGCACTTCCTGTACACCGTGAAGCCGCTGGAGACCGACCCCGAGTGCCTGCGGGTCATCGGGAACCCCGTCGACCCGAAACGGGAGTGAGTGGATATGCCCGTCAGGCCAAGGGAGGTGCGCGGCTTCCGGACGCGCCGGATTACCGTCTCGGGCCGGTCCGCACCAGGCGCAGGGCGTTGAAGATGACGAGCAGGGAAGCGCCCATGTCGGCCGCGATCGCCATCCAAAGGGTGGAGAGCTTGGCCACGGCAAGGAGCATGAAGGCGAGCTTGACGGCCAGCGCGAACCCAATGTTCTGCCGGATGACGGCGCGCGTCCGCCGCGCATGCGCGATGAGCCACGGCACGTTCGAGAGGTCGTCCGACATGAGCGCGATGTCCGCCGTTTCGATGGCGGCGTCGCTGCCGGCCGCGCCCATCGCGATGCCCAGCGTGGCTGCGGCGAGCGCGGGGGCGTCGTTGATCCCGTCGCCGATCATGGCGGTCGGGCCGGTTTGAGCGACAAGCTCCCGGACGGCCTGCAGCTTGTCCTCGGGCAGCAATTCCGCGCGCACGTCGCTGATGCCCACTGCCCGTGCGACAGCCTGGGCCGTGCCCGCGTTGTCTCCGGTGAGCAGGACGATCCGCGCGACGCCGGCTTCTTTCAGGCGCCGAATCGAGCGGGCGGCCTCTTTGCGTATCGTGTCCGCGACGCTGAGCAGCCCGCAGACATGCGTGTCGTTTCCGATCACGACGACGGAGTGCCCCAGGTCCTCCAAGGCGTTGATCCGCGCGTGAACGTCGGTGGTTTCCATGCCGTTCTCGTGAAGAAAACGATGGCTGCCCAGCCAGAACCGGCGTCCGCCGATCTCGCCTTCCGCGCCTTTTCCGATCACGATGCGGAAGCGCTCGGCGGGCCGGATCGGCACCTGGCGCGCCTCGGCAAAGCGGATGATCGCGCGGGCCAGCGGGTGGTCGCTGTGCGTTTCGAGCGCCGCGGCCCGCGTCAGCAGGTCGTGCTCGGAATGCCCGTTGAGCGGGGTGATCGACTGAACCTCCGGGTGACCCTGCGTCACGGTGCCCGTCTTGTCCAGCGCGACCGTCTTGAGTCCGGCGGCGGCCTCGAGGAAAGCGCCTCCCTTGATGAGGATTCCTGCGCGCGCGGCGGAGGCGAGCGCCGCCACGATGCTGACCGGCGTGGAAATGACCAGGGCGCACGGGCAGGCGATCACCAGCAGCACCAGCGCCTCATAGAACCAGGCGGCCCAGCCGCCGCCGGAAACGAGCGGGGGGACGCAGGCGACGAGGAGCGCGGCCAGCACCATGGCCGGCGTGTAGTAGCGGGCGAACTTCTCGACCCACTGTTCGGTCGGGGCGCGGCGCGACTGCGCCTCTTCGACCATGCGGATGATGCGGCTCAAGGTGGTGTCGGACGCGGGCCGCGTGACGCGGAAGTCCAGCGTTCCCGTCTCGTTGATGGTTCCGGCGAAGAGTTCGCCGCCGGGCTCTTTCCATACGGGGAGGGATTCTCCCGTGATCGGCGCCTGGTTCACGGTGGAGGCGCCTTGGGTCACGACGCCGTCGAGCGGGATGCGTTCGCCGGGCCGGACCCGCACGGTGGCGCCGACCTCGACCTCGCCGACCGGCCGCTCGGTCTGGGCGCCGGTTGCGGGGTCCAGGCAATGCGCGGCAGGGGGCACCACGTCGAGCAGCGCCCGGATGGCCCGCCGCGCCCGCGCGACGCTCCAAGACTCCAGAAGCAGAGAAAAGGCAAAGAGAAAGGTGACGGTCACAGCCTCCAGCCACTGGCCGATGGCCGCCGCGCCGATGACCGCAATGGCCATGAGCAGGTTCATGTCGGGACGGAGCCGGCGTGCCGCGGCCAGCGCCTTGGGCGCAAAAAACCATGCGCCGCTGACGATGGCGGCGACGTAGAAGGCGATGGCGACGGCGGGCGGGGGTTGCTCTGCGCCGCCGGCCTCGCCCGATAAGAGCACGTGCGCGAAGCCGCCTTGAAGCGCGGCGTGGCAGAGCGTTCCCAAGGCGAGGAACGCGCCGCTGGCCCCGCACAGGAGGCTGTGCCCCTGCCGCTGCCAGAACGTTTGCGAAGGCGCGGGGCCGCCGCGTTCCGCCGGTGCGCCGGTTTCGGCGGGCGCGGCCTCCAGCCCGGCCCGCTTGACCGCCGCGATGACGGCGCCGTCGTCGGGCGTCGCGTCGCCTTCGAGCGTCACGCGCATCACGCCGTTCAGGACGTTGAAGTCGAGACGGGCAAGGTTGGGCAGCTGCCCGACGGTCTGTCGCAGCGCGGCGACCTCTTCGGAGCAATCCATGCCCCGTACTGTGTATGAGCGGCTCATGGTTTTAAAAAGGCGGGTTCGGTTTTCCCTTGGTAATCCGCACGCAGGTAAGATAAACTGTTCCCCACTCAATCTAAAGCCCGTATTTCGCGGATTAAGAAGATTAGGGAGAGAACCCATGAAGAAAGCATCCTGGATTTCACTCGGACTGGCGCTCTTGGCCGCGTCGGCCTGGGCCGAGCTGACGACCGCAAAAAAGAGTTCGGCGGTTCTGCTCGACGGCGTCGCCGCCTACGTCAACACCGAGATGATCACCATCGCCGACGTGATGAGCGAGGTGCGCCGCAGCCCGTGGGCGGACACCGCTCCCGAGTTGCGCGAGAAGAGGCTGCGCGAGCTTTACACCGCCACGCTCAACGCCCTGATCGACCGCAAGCTGATCCTCGCCGCAGCCCAGAAAGCCAAGATGCAGCTCCAGTCGTGGGCCGTGGACAACCGGGTGCGCGAGATCGTCTCCAACAACTTCGAAGGCGACCAGACCAAGCTCCACAACCTGCTCGCCGACCGCAAGATCGCCTTCGAGGAGTGGAAGAAGAACATCGAAGAGGACCTGATGATCACCGCCATGCGCTACCAGCAGGTCGAGAAGCGCGTTTCGCCCACGCCGACGGAGGTCCGCGCGGAGTACGAGGCGAACAAAGGGCGCTACCAGACCGAGACCGCCACGGCCGTCAGCATGATCATCCTCGACCCGCCCGACAAAGAAGGCGACGAAAGCGTGGCGGCGCGCGCCGAAAAGATCGCGGCCGCGCTCAAGGCAGGCACGTCGTTCGCCTCGCTCGCCACAACCTACTCCAAAGACGCGAAGGCGGCCAACGGCGGCTCGTGGGGCAAGGTGAACCCCGAGGACGTCTTCCGCAAGGAGATCGTCGCGGCGCTCAACAAGCTCAAGCCCGGAGAGACCGCGCCGGTGGTCCTGATCGACGGGTACGGCTACATCGTCCGCAAAGACGAGCAGCAGGACGCCCGCGCGCTGACGTTCGAGGAGGCCGCTCCCTACGTCGAGAGCCACCTGCGCATGCGTCAGGCCGAGAAGCTCTACAAAGAGTGGACCGACCGTCTGAGGGCCGAGGCCTACATCAAGGTTTTCGAACTGCCGACCGTGAAGTGACGCCGTGAACCTCACCTCGCCATCGCAGGTCAAGGCCTGGTGCATCGAAAACGGTTTTCACCCCAACAAGACGTTGGGGCAGAACTTCCTGATCGACCGCAACATCCTCGACGCGACCGTGGCCGCGTCCGGCTGCGGCGCCGGGCAGAAGGTGCTGGAGATCGGGCCGGGGCTGGGCGTGCTCACCGAGGCCCTGCTCGCCTGCGGGGCGAGCGTCACCGCCGTGGAGAAGGATTCGCGACTCGCGTCCCGCCTCGCAGGCGCGCTCGGCCAGCCGCCGGCGCTGCGCGTGCTGGAGGCCGACGCGTTGGAGCTGGAGCTCGACGCCCTGCTGGCGGAAGGGTTCGACGCCTGCGTCTCCAACCTGCCCTACTCGGTCGGCACGCGCATCCTGCTCGACCTCGCCCTGCACCCGCGCGCGCCGCAGACGTTCGTCGTTCTCGTTCAGACCGAAGTCGCCGAGCGCTTTGCCGCTCCGCCGGGGGTCGCGGCGCGCGGACAGGCCGGCGTCTGGCTGCAGCTCGACTATGCGGTGACGCTCGTGCGCGCGGTCAAAGCCTCCTGCTTCTGGCCGCAGCCGGCCGTCGGCTCCACCCTCGTGCGGCTTGACCGCAGTCGGAGTCCGCTTTCGGACGAAGCGCGCCGGTGGTTTTTCGACCTCACGCGCTACGCGTTCATGCACCGCCGCAAGCAGCTCGCCGCCGCCTTGCGCAAGGCGCCCGCACCGCTCGGGCGTGACGATGCCGCGCTCGCGGCGCTCTTCGCCGCCGCCGGGATCGATCCTCTAGCCCGCGCCGAGCAGCTCACCAACGCGCAGTGGCAGTCGCTGGCCCGCGCGTGGGCGGACGTCGGGCGTTAAACCCGGGTGTTGAAGAAATTTCTGGGGGGGGGCGTCATATTCTGGTATCCCTGCGCCCATTTATAAACAGAGACAAACGGCATGCTCGAAGACCCTGCACAAAAGGATCCCCCGTAAAAGGGCGCGTTCGCATGGGAACTGACCCAGGCGCAAGGCGACCTTTTCGTCTACCTGTGTGCCCTGACAGGGAGTGCCGAGGCGGCGCGTGACGTGCTGCAAGACACGAACCTGACCCTCTGCCGCGAGGCGGAGCGGTTCGATCGCTCGCGCCCTTTCCTGCCGTGGGCGCGGACGGTGGCCTACTATCAGGTCTTGAGCTGGCGCAAGCGGCAGGTCCGCGAGCGGCTGGTGTTCGACGAGAGCTTGTTGGAAGATGTCGCCGCGTCGCTGAGCGAGGCTCCGACGGTGTCGCACGCGCAGCTCGACGCGCTGGAGGGCTGCCTCAAGAAGCTGCCCGGACGGATGCGCGACCTGTTTGAGGCGCGGTATGCGCGCGGGGCGAACGTGAACGCCTTGGCGGCGGCGAGCGGGCGTGCCCCCAACGCGGTTGCGGCCAGCCTGTACCGGATCAGGCAACTGCTGAGCGCGTGCGTTGAAGAGACGCTGGGAGAAGGTGCGTATGTCGGTCGCTGAACAGGAGGCGCGTTTCACGCAGCTCGTGATGTCGGTCATTGAGGAGTGGGCCACTCCGGAAGAACTGGCCGAGTTCCGCTCGCTGTTGTGCGAGCATCCCGAGTTCACGTTGCAGTATCTGGAGCAGATCCGCATCCACGGCCTGATGAGTTTCCTCGAAACGATGCGGGGTGGGGAAACGTTTGCTGGAAACGCCGGGCCTTTGGATGGAGGGACGGCCTCCGTGCCGTCCGGCCAGCACACCCAAAGTCCGCCTGCCTCACTCTGCGGACGGCACAGCGGCGATCCTATCGCGAGGCATCTCCAAACGCGCGAGCAGGTTAAATTAAAGCATGGCCGCAGGGCGGTGTCAGGTAGGGACGGTTCCCCGAACCGTCCGCGGACGCCTCGGGGAGGCGTCCCTGCCAGAAACGAATGCACGTTAAACAAAAACGCTCTAATCACCGGGTGGAAAGCCGCCGCTGCGGCTGCGCTGCTTGTGGCGGGCGTCGGGATCTGGTACGGCGTGATGAAACCCCTGCCCTCTTCCGATTCCCCCATCACAAGGCATTCGGAAAAGGCGCGTCCTCCGGCGCCGGTCCGTCTGATCGGGTCCTCCGCGGCAACAGGGCTGGAGTTACCTCCGGCCTTGCCCGGCACGGTAAGGTTGGCGGACGGCCTGGCCAAGGTCCGTCTGCCGTCGGGCGTGGAACTGGCGTTGGTGGGGCCGCTCGAACTGGAGGTGGAGAGCGGCATGGAGGCGCGGCTGGCGGAGGGGCGGCTGTTGGCGTGGGTGCCGCCGCGGGCGAGCGGTTTCACGGTGCATGCGCCAGGGTTGGAGATCTGGGATACGGGCACGGTATTTGGCGTATCGTCGAAGGGGGGAGTTTCGGATGTTTTTGTGTTCAAAGGCAGTGTGCAGGTGAACGATGCGTCGGGTGATGGTGTGGGGCTGTGCCTGGCCGGACAAGGTGTCCGTGCCGGGGTTCCCAATCTGGTGCCCGTTGTCTTTTCGGCGGATTCGCCGAAGGTGCAAAGGGCTTTCGACCTGGTTAAGGGCGATGCGGCCTTGCGTGACCCGGCGGCGGCACTGGCTGTTGCCGGGATGATTGCGGATCTTTGGCAAAGGAACAACCTGCCTGTTTGGGCAAGAATAACCAAAGAGATGGAGCGGAAGACGTCGGCGAAGGCTTTCGTAAACAAAGAGGAGGAGGCGGGTATGTCGATGACAAACAATGTGACGGTGGCTTTGGCCGCGGCTTTGCTGACGGCTTCATAGACGGTGCCGCTGGAATCGGCGGTGGCGGCGGACCGGTTTTGGACCAATCTGAGCGGCGGCGCATGGGATTCGGTCGAGAACTGGTCGGGCGGCACTGAGCCGGGAGTCGGGGAAGACGTCTATGTCACCAACGCGCCGTCCGCTTATGTGGTGAACTATGACGTGCCCATCTCTGCGGCGACGTTCGGCAAACTGACGATGGGCAACGACGTGGGCGTCATCACGCTGAACATCAACACCAACGGATTTAAGTCGTACTGCGCCACAGGGATGTATCTGGGAACAAACGCGGTCATCAACGTCGGCCCGTCCGGCGCGGCCACGTTCAACAGCAGTTACAATAAGACGCAGACGGTCCAAGGCAATTTAAACGTGAACGGAGGGGTCATCAACATCGAAAACAGTGAATATGTCTTTGTTGAGAAAGGCGCGACGGTTACGGTCAATGACGGAATCCTGACGATGTTTACCAAACCGTCCGCCGGACCAAATAACGGCATCTATTTCGCGCGAACGGGAACGGCGGCGTTAAACATTAACGGCGGATACGTGGATTTGAAGGAGGGCGCCTACTTCGGTTATAACAATTCAGGAAGGGGAACGCTGACGATGACGGATGGCGTCTTGAGTCTGGGCTCGTATCATGCGTATGCCACATACGTTGGTCAAGCCAATGGTGGCGGTACGGCGACGATCTCCGGGGGAACCGTGACGAATGCGGGACCATTGATTGTCGGCAACGACGACTGGACAGGGAAGGGAACAGGGATCATCACCCTGTCGGGAGGGGACTGGATTCAGAAAGGTGACGTGACCGTATCGAAAGTGCGCGGCATCGGAAAAATCTATCTGCATGGAGGCGGTTTTGTCTGCGGGGCCAATATTTCCCTGGGCCTCCCCGGCACCTCGTATGACACCGCCAACGGTTGGCTTGAGGTGGCGGGAGGAACCCATTGCGCCACAAACGAGAGCGGCACGGCTACGCTGCTTGTGCGGCGCGGCACGCTGCTGATGACGAACGGCACGATGACGGTGGACAATCTGGTGTCCACGAACGGCACGGTCGGTGTCCTGAAACTTTGGGGCGGCGCCTTGACGGTGAACAACGGCACCGACATCAGCAACGGCGTGGCGACGGTGTTCGGCGACGGGATTTCGTCCTCGATGTTCTCTCTGGCCGGCGGGACGCATCGGTTTGCGAACGGACTGGTAATTACCAACAACGCCACGCTTGCCGTCGGAGGCGTAGGCGCAATTGGCGCGGTAGCGATCAATGGAAATGTCCGTCTGGCTTCCGGAGCGATTCTTGATGTGGATGTCGGCGTGGCCACCAACGACTTCATAGAGGTCGGCGGAACGGCGACAGTGCCTGCCGTGGCCACGGTCAACCTGAGCTTGTCCGGAGTGGAGCGGCCTGCTCAGATTCGGGTGTTACACGCATCGGACGGTATCGCCGGTTCGGTCGAACAATGGGGAAGCACCCTCGTTAACGGGGTCAAGTATCGCGCCTTCATTTCAGGGGATACGCTCCTGTTGAAGAAAATCGCAGGGGGGACCATCGTCAGCGTGTTTTAGCGCGCTGCCGGGCCCGCTACCTTGTCGTCCAGACGACGGCAAGGCGAACGTTAAAAAAGTCGTATAGGGAATTGACAATGGAAAGGGCAGATGAAATGATGCTGAAACTTGGGATCACGTGACGGTTGCGCAGGCCGGGGAGAGGCCATGGCGCAGACCGCCCCGTCAGGAGGACGTATACATGGGAAATGAAACATCTTTTTCGCGGCGCTCTTTTCTCGCCGCATCCGGGCTGGCCGCAGCGGGGGTCGTTCTGCCCGGAGGCTTGTCCGCCGCTTCTGACGGGGCTCCCGTCAAGCGGCCACCCATCAAGATCGGGCAGATCGGCACCGGCAACCAGCACGCCTACAAGATCGGCACGTTGCGCAAGCTCCCCGAGCTGTTCGAGGTGGTGGGCGTTGCGGAGGATGACCCCGCCCGGCGCGAGAGGGAGAAGAACGCCGCCGCTTACAAGGGGCTCCCCTGGATGAGTTCCGACGAGCTGTTGGCGGTCCCCGGCCTTCAGGCTGTCGCCATTGAAACCGAAGAGCGCGTTTGCATTCCTCCTGCTCTGCGCTGTGTCCGGGCGGGGAAGCACATCCACCTGGACAAGCCGTGCGGCGAGTCGCTGCCGGCTCTCCGCACACTGCTGGATGAGGCGAAAGCCGGACAACTCACGGTGCAGGTCGGTTACATGTACCGCAACAATCCGGCCGTGCAGTTCTGCATCAAGGCGGTGAAAGAGGGATTGATCGGCCGCGTGGTCGACCTGGACGCTTCGATGGGGCGGTACGACGGTCAGAGCTACCGGGACC
>CAYZQL010000012.1:0-1137 GCA_964480555.1 uncultured Lentisphaeraceae bacterium
CGGCTGGGCGAGGTGGCGATCGCCACCAACCCCTTCGAGCTGTTCCTCGACTACGACATGCGGATCCAGGGACGCAGTCCGGCCGGGCAGACCGTCCTGATCCAATTGGCCAGCCCGGCGGACGACGCTACCTATCTGCCGTCGGAGCGGGCGGCAAAGGGCGGCGGCTACAGCGCCGTGCCGGAGTCCAGCCTGGTCGGGCCCGAGGGCGGTCAGGAGCTGGTGGAGCGCACGCTCGCGGCGGTGGGGGCACTATTCGGAAAGTAAGCGTGCCGACGGATGTCGACAGGAATCGAGAGGAGTCGAAAATGAAGAAGAATCTTTCTCTGGCGACGTGTGCGGCTGTTCTCGCGGCGGTCGGGGCGACGGCGGCGGAACTTTGGATCGGCGCGGCGCAGGCGGATATCACGCCGGACCGGCCCATCTCGCTGAGTGGGCAGTTCCACAACCGCATCTCGACCAACATCCTGAGCCGCTGCACGGCGAACGTGCTGGCGCTGGAGTCGCGCACGAACGGCGCGCCGGCGGAGTGCGCCATCCTCGTCTCGCTGGACGTGGTGAGCCTCCGCGACACGCAGGAGGAGTTCAAACGCTACATCGCGGGTCGGGTGCCGGGCTTCGACACGAACAAGCTCTTTCTCGCGGCGACCCACACCCACACCGGCCCGACGCTCGCGCAGACGAACTTCAGTCATTACGGCGACGCCATGCAGCCGAAGGAATACGTGCCGTTCCTGTTCGAGCGCATGGGCGACGCGGTGGTCAAAGCGTGGGAGGGCCGCAAGCCCGGCGCGGTCGCGTGGGGCCTGGGCCATGCGGTGGTCGGAGCCAACCGTCGCGTTGTTTACGCGGACGGGAAAGCCGTCATGTACGGCGACACGAAGAAGCCCGGTTTTCGAGGTTTGGAAGGCTGGGAGGATCACGCCGTAGACGTGCTGCTCTTTTACGGAGCCGACCGGAAAACACTCGTGGCGACGGCGATCGCGGTGCCCTGTCCCGCACAGACCGTCGAGAGCCTGTGTGAGGTCAGCGCGGACTATTGGCACGAGGTGCGCGAGGAGATCCGGCGGATACAGAAGGAGATGGGCATCACCACGATCTACGTGACCCACGACCAGGAGGAGGCCATGGCCGTCT
>CAYZQL010000012.1:1147-32628 GCA_964480555.1 uncultured Lentisphaeraceae bacterium
CGCAAGAAGCACGGTCAGGACGTGGTGGTGCTCGGGCTCTGCGCGCCCGCAGGAGACCAGGTTCCTCGCCCCATGCTCCGCAACGCCGCCGAAGAGCGCATGCTCAGGCTCCGGAAGCTGAATCGGCTTCAGGAGTTGGCGCGACGGATCACCGACACGTTCGATGAGACGTTGGAGGCGGCCCAGGCCGACATCCGCGCCGATGTGCCGTTCGCGCACCGTGTCGAGCGCTTCGAGGTGCCCGGACGGAAGCTCACGGAAAAAGAGTATGTCGAGGCCAAGCGGGGCTACGAGGACTATTCGAAAAAGGACGAAACGGTTGCCGAGGTGTACGGGCGCAAAAACTGGTACAAACGGACGCTCGACCGGTACGAGGCGCAGCAGAAGGCCGACCCGAAGGGCACCCTTGACATACATGTCCTGCGCATCGGCGACGTCGCGCTCGCGACCAGCCCCTTTGAGCTGTTCGTCGACTATGCCATGCAGATACAGGGCCGCAGCCCCGCGGGGCAGACCGTGCTGGTTCAGTTGGCCGGCCCGGTCGGGACGAGCGGATACTTGCCCTCGGAACGGGCCGTCAAAGGCGGCGGCTACAGCGCCGTGCCGCAGTCCAGCCAGACCGGTCCGGAAGGCGGCCAGATGCTGGTGGAGCGCACGCTGGACGCGATCCGCGCACTGTTCCGCTGACGCCCGATACCGTCCGCCGCCTGTCCCGGATTGCCGACCGCGTACACAAACTGACGCAAGATATACAAGACTCGACCGCCCCCTCTCACTATACTTAAGATTGTTTCAGATAAGAGATATTTACATTCCGGCTGGTTTTCCTCTGTCCCGCCGTGAGGCCGGGGCGACTGAGAAAGTGAGGAGGGTGGAAACATGTCATGCAGGCTGGCGGTCAGTTGTGTGATCGGCATGGTCGGGTGCGCGGGTTGGGCAGCCGATGTGTTCTATTGGGATATGGAACAGGTGACGCTGCCGGCCGGGATCGTGACCGGCACGGTGGCGGATGCGAGCGGCAACGGGAATCACGGCACGCTGAGCACCAACGGCGAGTACGCGATCTCCGGCGACGTGCGTGACGGCGGCCATTCTCTGCGCCTGATTTTCACGAACAGGACAGGGGCCGTGCTCAATCTGCCGCGGCGCACGCCCGATCCGTTGACGAACACGACGGAGGGCACGTTTCAGTTCCTGTTCAAAACGCCGGTGGGCGGCGCGGTCTCCAACAACACCACCTGGTGGACCCTGGCGCAACGTTCGCCCTCGGGCAGTCCCGCCGGACGGATCTATTTGGCATTCAGCGGCGGACGTCCCGACGAGGCCCACGGCGGGTTTGCCGGGTCGAGCGGTCGCCCTTACAACTCGTTTCGGACCAGTTTCAACACCAATGCCACCTCGTGGGTGACGTGGGACATTACATCCTGGAATTACTCCATGTCCGAAGGCGGCTGGCACAGTTATGCCATCACCTGGGGCGACAACCCCTCCCGGCCGGGCGTGCGCGTCTATTATGACGGATATCTGATGGCATCCAACCTCAATTACACCGGACAACTGTTCACTTCTGTCAGCGTGGATCTCAAGTTCGCGGGCACGGGGTTCAAGGGCGGGGAAATCCTGCTCGACAACATCCGGTTTTCGGACCGGGCGCTCGGTCAGGAGCAACTCGACGCGCTGCCGCCCTACTGGCCCGAGCCGGTGATCCTGTGGGACATGGAGGGCGACGCCCTGCGCCAGCAGGGCGGGGACGGCGTGGGACGTCTCGCCGACGCCTCGCGCCACAAGCTCTTTCCCGGAATCCTCGAAAACTCCGACGCGGTGCTCACCAATATCGGGTATTCGGGAAGCCAGTCGCTGTATTTCGATTACCGGAAAAACCCGTATGTGTATCTGCCGCTCGATCTGCCCTTCACGGAAACTTTTCACAACACACTAGAAGTCTCGTTCATGGTACCTCCCGGCGGGGCGTCCGGCAGCGCCCCGACAAACGGAATCAACACGATTTTGACCCGCAACATCGGGGGCAGCAATCTCGGCGACGTGAACATCTTCCTCCGGAACGGGTACGCGAGCGCCGAGTTCGGCGGCACTGCGGGCCCCCCGGGCGGCAACCCTTACCAGTTCATCCAGGTCAACATCGATGACGGCACGGGGGGGACGATCCCGAACGTGAACTACTATCCCCCGGGCGGCGTCACCGAGGGGGTGTGGCACACCTTCAAGCTGGAGTGGGGCCGGGACGTCGGGGGGGTGAACTATTATTACGATGGGGTTTCCGCGGGCTCGCACACCGGCTACGTCGGTCCGCTCTTCAATGTGAAAGGCAACCGCTTCACCCTCTTCGCGCGAAGCTACGCCAACGGGGCGATCTTTTTTGATGATCTCAAAGTTTGTATCGCCCATCCGGTCTACGGCACCTGGTCGCCACCCAAGGGCACGATGATCACGGTTCACTGAGCAGAGAGGAAGCCCCTTTTATGGGAAAAAGGTTCGGTATCGGTATGCCGTCCGTCGTGATGGCCGGATGGTTGTGCTGGAGCGTGTTTGCGGCAGGGGCCGGGCCGGTCACGATCACCGAGTGGAATCGGTTTGCGACCAACGCGAACGGGGTCGTGACCCTGTCCGGCGTCGGGCACGGTGTCGTCGGCGTCAAGGCCGCGCTGGACATCCCCTGTCCGGCGCGGATCACCATGAAGATGCGACGCACGGCGAAATCGTCCGCCAAACCCGGTCATTTCGGCGTGGAGCTGCTGGGCGGTGACGGATGCCGCGTGCACGGATACACCCACGACGGGGCGAATTTCATCATGGCGCTGCATCAGGGCAAACAGGCGGTCGGCAGCAACAGCACGCGCGGACAGCCCGAACGGTTCCCGGCCCGGGAGGATGCGCCATGGGTCGAACTCGCGCTCTACATCCAGCCCACGCTGACCGAGCTGCATGTCGCGGGCACGCCGCAGGGAATGGCCGTCGCCGGGTTGCTGCCGGTCCGGACGCTGGCGCTTTATGGCTACCACAACGACATCGAGGTGAAGGACCTGGCCTGGGAGCCGCTGCCCGAGGCGCAGCGGGTCTCCACCGATCCCGCCCCGTCGTTCCAGGTATCCTTCGACCACGGGCTGGCCGCTGCGACGGCGCGCGGCGAGGTGGCGCCCGCAACGTCCGTCCATCTCGAAAGCGTTCCCGGCGTTTGCGGACAGGCCGTGCGGGTTGCCGCTCCGGACAAGGATCCCGCGCATGCGCCGCGCCTCGAATATGCCGTCGACGGCCTCTTCGCCGATCACGGGACCGTGATGTTCTGGGTGAAGACCGACTGGGACGGGCACTACACCAATGCGCTGCCGGTGTATCCGATGCTCGAAGGGGTCGACGCCGCGGGCCGGAAGAAGCTGGGCATTGCGATGACGTGGTGGATCTCATTCGCGCTCGGCCGCAGCGGCGAGTTGAGGGACGAGGAGATGAAACGCGACTCGCGCTCGGACTGGTACCGGGGCGACTGGAACCATCTCGCGATGGTCTGGAGCAACGGCGGCTGGTGCAAGGCCTATCTCAACGGGCTGCCCTATCAGCAGCCGTTCGGCTTCAACGGCAAGATCTTCGCCAATCTGGACGTCAAGTCGGTCACGCGGCTGACTGTGGGCACCGGGCGCCAGGCGGCACAGGCGTCGTTCGACGAGCTGAAGGTCTACAAGCGCCCGCTTTCCAACGGCGAGATTTATGACGCGTACCGCTCGCGCATGCCGGCCGATTTACTGATGGATCGCGCCGTCCTCCGTGCCGGAGAGCCTGACGCGGTGGTTCTGCTTGCCGCGCCGGGCGGTTATTACATGCGCCCGATGCCCGCCATGCGCCCGTTCACGACGGGCCGTGTCGATCTTCGCGTGGAGATCGCCGACGCCGCGGATACCGTGGTGGCGGCCAAGGTGTTCAGGCCGAAATTGACGGGGCCGGTCGAGTTACGGGTCCCGGTGGGACGGCTGCCGGAGGGGGAGTACCGCGTCCGGTGCCGCGTCACGTCGGGGAGTCATCCGCTTGTGCGCTGGCTGGCCGGCAACAGGTCCGGGACGCCGGGCGAGGCCGTGCAGCGCTCGTTCGCGATACGGGCCGAGGCGCCGCTGACCCCGATGCCGCCGGTCGAGGAGGACCTCACATGCGGCGAGGTGCTCTTTGAAAAAGCGCTCGGAGACGGACGGATCCTGGCGTCCGGCGGCGTGCGGACCGTGTCGTCTCCGCTCGGCGATTATCTGGAGGGCGGCGACCGCAAGATGGACCGCTTCGCCTTCGAGGTCCGGTTCCCGGAGCGCTGCCTGAACGGCCGGCCCGTATGGCTTGAGGTCACCTGGCCGGACGACAAGCCGCGCTCCATGGGGTTGTACCTGTATCCCCCCGGCAAGGGTGCGCAGCACCGCGACCGCTTGGGAGGCGGCGTCCAGAGCGGCATCGAGTACCCGCTCACCGGGACGATGCAGAAAACGCGCTACCTGTTCCACCCGGGGCACACGAACTATCTGTTCGAGGCGCGCGCGATGGTCACTGGCTTTCCAGCCGCCCTCGCCGGATTCCGCGTTTACGGGATTGTGAACGACCGCCTGCCCAAATTGAGGATTCGCGTGCCGGAAGGCGTGCCGGGCCGCCGCTTCGGCTATCTGGACGAGGACGAAACCTTCGACCAGAATCTGGGTTGGGATGATGCGGGACGCAATGTGCGGACGATCACCGCGCGGCTGTTGGATTATCTCGACTACACGGGGCAGAACGCCTGGCAGTATCCGTTTCTGCGGTACACCGGGTATAACTTCCCCATGGCCGGTTCGCGCCACACCCTGTATCCCTATCGCGCGGAGGACTTCCGGTATATGGTCGATGCCCTATGGAATCGGGGGAAGATAACGTTGGCGGGCATTGACCTGTATACGCTGCCGGAAATCCACCTGTTGCCGGACGAGGTGGAGGCGTGTGTCAGGAAGGGTTGGGTGCTGACTGCGGTCGGCGCTCCGCCGCCCCAGCCGGGTGGCCGGCCGCGGCCGAACCACGCCCACCCCGATGTGCGCGCGATGATCGCGGGCCATGCCCGGGAAGTGGCGCGGCGTTTCGGCGGTGTGCCGGGTGTCGACGGCATCAGTTTCACGACGCAGATCGGGTTCTACACGTCGCTTGACGAGGGCTACGACGACGACACGATCGGGCGTTTCAGCCGCGAGACCGGCGTGGCGGTGCCTGTCACGGACGGCGTCGCGCGGCGGGAGTTCCTGACCTGCGAGCCGCAGCGCGGCGTGTGGCTGGCCTGGCGCGCGCGGCAGTCGGTCGCGCTCTTCCGTCTGATCCGCGCCGAGGTGGATCGCGTCAGCCGCGAGCTCAGCCTGTATGTGACTGTGGGACTGCCCGACGGACCCTCGCCGGAATCGCCGGAACTGTTAGGGCATCTGAAGGCGATTCGGGGACTTTATCTGGTTCAAGGGCGTCAGCACACTCGGCACCGCCATACCCTGCACTGGGGAAGTCCGGCAGGTGCGTACAATGATATGCTTTATGACGGCACGGCGGCTAAGCGGTTCATGAATGACCGGCTCGGATTCGCCGACGCGTTCGCCACGTATTTCGAGAGTTTCAACGGCTCGCTGCAGAACGATGTGTATGCGAGCTACTTCCAGAACGCAGACGTCAAACCGTTTGGGCGCTACTTTCTCAAAGATCCGGCATTTGCGGTCGCGGCGCTGGATGCCCAGCGCTATCTGGTCGGCGCGCAGCCGCTGGGCACATGGGGCCGCGAGGCGGAGACGCGGGAGTTCGCAAAAGCCTTTTGCGCCTTGCCCGCGCTGCCGTTCACCGATGTGCCGGGCGTGCGCGATCCGGTCACGGTCCGCTATCTCAACACGCCGAAGGGCACGTACGTTTATGCGGTGTCCCTGTTGTGGGATGCGTGCGAGAGTGTCTTGTCCCTCTCTTCCGGCGGACCGCTCGATGATCTTTCGACCGGCGCGGTGGTCGCCGGCGGACGGGTGGCGCTTGACCCGTTTCAGCTCCGCGCCTTTTTTTCGGCGGATCCCCGGCTGCGGGTCATGGCGGCCAAGACGTCCGTGTCCGAACGCATGGCCGCATTCTGCTCGGCGCGTTCCGCAGCGGCGCAACAGGCCGCGATGGATTCGGGGGATGGCGGGCTGAAGGCGGCTGCAGAGGGGATGCTTGCGGCGCTGAAAGACGGGCATTACGCCGAATGGCACCGGTTAGCCTTTTCGCGTGAGGTGGGCCGCGCACTGGATGTGCCGGAGTCCCGTTCTGACGGCAGCAGGAAGTGATGCGTTGTTTTGCTAACCACAAAAAGCGCATCGAGTCTTTTCAGCGGGTAGGCGAAGCCCCAATCTGGCTTGCGCAAAGGTAGTCCCCGGCGAACGTCTGTATTCACTTCTCATGAGAAGTGAATATGAGAAATATGGGATTTGACGGTGCTGCTAGGGGAATGATACGTTATCCACATCTCATGAGAAGTGAATTGGCCATTTACCATCCGACCGTGTGGCGGACGTGTCGTGCGCTGATGAATGTAAGGCGATTGGCGTGTCTGTCGGTCGTCCTGAAAACGCCTGGACTGTCTGTCGGGGAGATCGCAGTGGTGTCGGGTGTCCCCGAGAATCAGGCCAGCATCAACCTGCGCGCGCTGCAGGCGAGAGGATTGATTGCAGCCCGTCGGAAGGGTGTCCATATCCGGTACTTCCCTGAGCCTGACCCGTTGGTCAATCATGCGGCCACGGTGCTGGATGCCGTTCGTCGAGAGTTGAAAAGCGGAGGCGGGCATGAGACGGGGCGGCTCATGGACACGCTGCGTGCGTTCACACATTCGCGTCGTCTGACAATCCTGAAATGCCTGACCCTCCAAGCGGATGCGGCGACGGAGGAGATCGTTGTCAGGGCGCGAATCAGCCAGCCGGCGGTTTGGCGACACATGCAAGCGCTGCGCGTTTCGGGCCTCGTTTGCGTGACAAAGGACGGCGCATGGAAGTTGATGGCAAGAAGAAGACTGTCCGCCTTGGCGCGTACGCTTCTGACGGTCATTGAAAACGGGTGATGCGCGTATTCACTTCTCATGAGATGTGAATAGAACGTGCTTAAGTGAAAAAGAACCTGCCGGCCAGCACCCGATGTGGCATGGGGTGCAGGCAGAGAGGTTCCGGTATGGCCCGATAGGGCTGGAGTAGGCTCGGGCGAAGGGAGATGACATGTATTATATCGGACCGCATGTGTCGGTCGGGGGCGGGGTGGCGAATGCGCCGGCCAACGCCAAAGCGCTGGGCGCGACCGGCTTCGGCATGTTCGTCAAAAACCAGCGTCAGTGGACGGCGGCGCCGCTTGCGGCGGCGGACATCGAGGCGTTCAAGCGGCAGATGGCCGCAGACGGCTACACCGCAACGCAGGTGCTGCCGCACGCCGGGTACCTCATCAACCTTGCGAACCCCGACGAGGCCGCGCACGCGAAGTCCATGGCGTCGCTGCTGGATGAGCTGCAGCGCTGTATGGCGCTCGGGCTCGACAAGCTGAATTTTCATCCGGGCAGCCACCTGCGCCTGATCACGCCGCAACAGGCGTGTGACCGCGTGGCCCTGTCGATCAACGCCGCGCTCGCGCAGACCAGCGGCGTGACGCTGGTGATCGAGAACACCGCGGGCAGCGGCGGCAACATCGGCTCGACCTTTGAGGATCTCAAGACGATGGTCGGCGGTGTCGACGACACGTCCCGCGTGGGCGTCTGCCTCGATACCATGCACCTGTTCGGCGCGGGGTTCGATATCCGCACGCGCGACGGCTTTCTCAAGACCTTGGAGCACTTCGACCAGACGGTCGGCATGCGGTATCTGCGCGGCCTGCACCTGAACGATTCCAAGGTCGGGCTCGGCTCGCATGTGGACCGGCACGAGTCGCTGGGCGCGGGGCTGCTCGGCATCGACGTGTTCAAATGCATCATGAGGGACAAACGGTTCGAGAACATCCCGCTGGTGCTGGAGACGCCGAACGAGGAGCTTTGGGCGCAGGAGATCCGGCAGCTGATGGAGATGGCGGGATGAAACGTGTCTCACGCGGAGACGCGGAGAACGCGGAGTTTGATTGTAAGGGTAGGTCTTGCGCCTGCCCGTTTCCGGAGGGGATATGAAAACGATCACCGTGTGGGCTGCGGCGCTGCTGCCGCTGGCGGGCATGACGGGCGAGGCGGTGCTGGGCATGGGCGGTGCGCTGGAGTTGGACGCTCCAGCCGTGACGCTGCACGGGGCTCTTTTCACGGCGGGCTGGGCGCGGAGCGAGACGGGCCGCGGGCTGGGCTTGCCGGACGACAAAGGCGCCTGCGCGTTCGAGCTGGCCGTGCCGGGGCAGTTCTGCGTGCCCGGACGCGCGGAGGTGACGCCGGCAGAGGCGGGTGCCCTGCGGGCGGTCTACACGTTCACGCCGACGAATGAGGTGACGCTGAACGGCCTGTATGTGGGCTTTCACCTGCCGGTCCGGCGGCTGCTCGGCGCAACCTGGAAGGCCGACGGTAACGCGGGCGTTTTTCCCGAGCGGCTGGACAAGCTGTCGGTGTTCAGCGGACGCGTGCGGCGGCTGGAGCTGACGTTCCCGACGCCGGAGCCGGAACGGCTGGTCTTCCTGTTCGACGAGCCGACGCCGGTGCTGATCCAGGACGACCGCAAATGGGGCGAGACCTTCAGCTTCCGCCTCGGCAACAGCGGCGAGCGCAAATACGCGCCGGGGGCGGCGCAGCGCGTCGCGTTCACGCTGGCGGCGCACGCGCCGCTGAAGGTCGTGTACGACCGCCCGGTCACGCTGCAGCCCGGCGCGGAGTGGGTGACGCTCGACTACGAGAAAGAGATCGTGCCGGGCTCCGCGCTGGACTTTTCCGGGATGGGCTTCGTCGATGCTCCCGCCGGCAAGCACGGTTGGCTGAAAGCCGTCGGCCCGCACTTCGAGTTCGAGCAGAAGCCCGGCGTTTCCCAGCGCTTCTACGGGGTCAATTTCTGCGGCACGGCGAATTTCCCCTCGGCCGCACAGTCCGAGCAGCTCGCCGACCGTTTTGTGCGGCTGGGCTACAACAGCATCCGCATCCACCACTATGACCAGGGCTGCGTGCAGGGGAGCGCGGACGGGCTGACGCTGAACCCCGAGCAGATGGCCCGGCTCGACGGTTTCATCGCGGCCTGCATCAGGCGCGGCCTCTATGTGACGACCGACCTGTTCGTGTCGCGTAAGGTGCTGTGGCGGCACATCGGGGTCGACCGCGACGGCCAGATCGAGATGCAGGTGTTCAAAGCGCTGATCGCGGTCAGCGAGCCTGCCTACCGGAACTGGGCGGCGTTCGCCAAGGCGTTCCTGACGCATGTGAACCCGCACACCGGGCGGCGCTATGCGGACGAGCCCGGCATGCCGTTTCTCGCGATGATCAACGAGGGCTCGATCGGCTATGCCGTCGAGGAGTCGCGCAAGACGCCGCAGATGCAAGCGGCGTGGCAGGCGTGGCTCAAGGAGAAGCGCGCAAAAGACCCGTCTTTCGCCGAGCTCCCCGAGGCGATGCCGATCGGCATGGGCGGCGCGGCGGGTGCGGCGGTCGCGCTGTTCATCGCGGACACCGAGGCCAAGATGGTGGCGCGCATGAAAGCCTTCCTGCGGGACGAGCTCGGCTGCCGGGCGCTGATCTCGAACTACAACTGCGGCACGCACTATCAGCCGCTGCAGCCCGTGCGCGCGGCGCTGTACGACTATGTGGACGACCACTTCTACGTGGACCATCCGCATTTCCTGGAGAAGAAGTGGTCCCTGCCGAGCCGCTGCCAGAACGAGAACCCGCTCCGCAGCGGATGTCGCACGCCGTGCCACGTGGCCTTCACGCGGCTGGCCGACAAGCCCTTCACGGTCTCGGAGTACAACTTCTCCGGCCCGGGCATGTTCCGCGGCGTGGGCGGCATCATGACCGGCGCGATGGGCGCGCTGCAGGACTGGAGCGCGCTGTGGCGGTTTGCCTACGCGCACCGGCTGGAAAACATGTTCGACGGCGAAGGCGCGGCCGGCTATTTCGACGTCTCGACCGACCCGCTGTCCCAGGCTTCGGATCGCGCTTCGCTCTGCCTCTTCCTGCGCGGCGACCTGGCTGCGTCGGGCGGGCGGGTCGCGATCGCGCTGCCGCCGGGCGAGGCGGGCGTTCTGAAAGAGCGCGCCGCGGCGGTGTCGCCGGCCTGGAGCGGCGCCGCGTGGAGCGCGCGCGTCGCCACGTATTCGGGCGAGAAGCCGCTGCCCGGCTGGCGCGTCGTTTCCTCGTCCGACGCCTACGCCGCCAGCGCCGCCGCGGCCTTCGCGCCGCTGACGAACGCCGCTGGTCCGCTGGCCGTCGATCAGGCGCGCGGCGCGTTCACGATCACGACGGCGCGGACCTGCGGCGGCTTCGCGGAGTCGGGCCGCATCGCTGCGGGGCCGCTGACGGCCGAGCTTTCCGGCGCGCCCGCGACGGTGTGGGTGAGCGCACTCGACAGCACGCCGGTGGCGGAAAGCGGCAGGCTGCTGCTCACGCACTTGACCGACGTGCAGAACACGGGCGTGCGCTATGCGGATCGGACCCGCAAGACGTTGCTGTCGTGGGGCAGGCTGCCCTATCTGATGCGCGCAGGGCAGGCCGAGGTGACGCTGGCGCTGAAGAACCCCGGGGCTTGTAAGGTGTATGTTCTGTCGACCAGCGGCCGGCGGAGGGAGATGGCCGACGCCAAGGTCGCCGACGGAAAGCTCTGTTTCACTGCGGCGGTCGCGGGCCCGTCCGGCGCGCGGATGCTCTACGAAATCGTGCGCGAGTGAGAGTCTGGATATGGGTCAAAGGGGTTGACGGGGTTCATCCCCTCCCCCCATAATAGGCGCCAATCATGGGGGCCGGATTTTATTGCGCGCACGCCGCAGTGGCGTGACGGGAGTTCGAGCTGACCCAAGGGGGGATGCTCGTGAATCGCAAGAACACCCATGCGTCGGAGGCCGGTGAGCTGAGCCGTGCCCCGGACAGCGTCCCCGACCCCGCCTCCACCGAGTGGGTCGAGGCGCTGATCCGGCGCGTCGGCGACACGCCCGACAAGGTGATCCCGCTTTTGCAGGGCATCCAGGAGCGCTACCATTATCTTCCGGAATCCCTGCTGCGGCATGTGTGCCAAACCACGCGGATCACGCCCGCCGACTTGACCGGCGTATCGACTTTCTACTCTCAGTTCCGTCACCGGCCTGCGGGCCTGCACACCGTCAAGGTCTGCGTCGGGACCGCCTGCCACGTCAAAGGCGCAGGCGCGGTCTACGACGCCTTGGCCCGCCATCTCGCATGCAAGGAGGGAGAGGACACCGATCCCCGCGGCCTCTTCACCCTGCAGAAGGTGGCCTGCCTGGGCTGCTGCACGCTGGCTCCGGTGGTCCAGATCGATTCGGTCATTTACGGACACGTCACGCCGTCATCCGCTCCCGACATTCTGAAAAACTTTCTCGCGCAGAGCCAAGACGCGACGTCGAGCCCCGACGCTGCGCAGGCCGGTTCTCAGGACTCCGGCGAGATCCGCATCGGACTGGGCTCCTGCTGCGTGGCCGGCGGCAGCGCGGGCGTCTACCAGACCGCGCTGGACACGGTCAAAAGCCTCGGCCTCAGCGCCCGGGTCAAGCAGGTCGGGTGCGCGGGCATGTGCCACCGCACGCCGCTGATGGAGATCGTGCACGCCGGCGAGGGCGCGTCCTCCTTCTACGCCAACGTCACGCCCGCCGACGTCGCGGGAATCATCCGCCGCCAGTTCCGTCCGCCGTCGTTGGAGGGCCGCCTGAAGGCGTGGCTCCAGAGCCGCGCCAGCGAGCTGTTCGCCGCGCAGACGGATGAGCCGTCGCAGCCGCGTCACGACCTGGACCTGCGGGACAAACCCGTGGCCGATTTCCTGGGCAAGCAGATCCGCATCGCCACCGAACATTACGGCCAGCTCGACCCCGTCGACCTGGAAGAGTACCTCAGGCACGGCGGCTTCGAGGCGCTCAAGGCGTGCCTGAGCGCCTTGTCCCCGCAGGAGGTCATCGCGCGCGTCCTCGACGCCGGCCTGCGCGGACGCGGCGGCGCGGGCTTCCCCGCCGGCCTGAAGTGGCGGCGCGTCCGCGAGAGCGGCGGCGCGCGCGTCACGGTCATCTGCAACGGCGACGAGGGCGACCCGGGCGCCTTCATGGACCGCATGCTGCTCGAATCCTTCCCGTACCGGGTCATCGAGGGCATGCTCATCGCCGCCTTTGCGGTGGGGGCGAGCGAGGGGCTCTTCTACATCCGCGCCGAGTATCCGCTGGCCTTGGTCCGCATCCGCGAGGCGCTCGCGCGCTGCCGCGCCAAAGGCCTGCTGGGCCCGAACATCCTGGGCTCGGCCTTCTCCATCGACTTCGACATCAAGGAGGGGGCCGGCGCTTTTGTCTGCGGCGAGGAGACCGCCCTGATCCGCTCCATCGAGGGCGCGCGCGGCATGCCGCGCCTGCGGCCGCCGTATCCCGCGCAGCGGGGCCTCTGGGGCTTGCCCACCCTGATCAACAACTGCGAGACCTTCGCCTCGGTCCCTTGGATCATCCGCAACGGCCCCGTGCGCTTCCGCGCCATCGGCACCGACCGCAGCGCCGGCACCAAGGTCTTCTCGCTGACCGGCAAAATCCGCCGCGGCGGCCTGATCGAGGTGCCCATGGGCATGACCCTGCGCGAGATCGTCGAGCAGGTCGGCGGCGGCATCGCGGGCGACCGCGCCTTCAAGGCGGTCCAGATCGGCGGCCCCTCGGGCGGCTGCATCCCGGCCGGGCACGCCGACCTGCCCGTGGACTACGAGGCGCTGACCGGCGCGGGGGCCATGATGGGCTCCGGCGGACTGGTCGTGCTCGACGAGCGCGACTGCATGGTGGACATCGCGCGCTACTTCCTGACCTTCACGCAGAGCCAGTCCTGCGGCCGCTGCACCTTCTGCCGCGTCGGCACGCGGCGCATGCTGGACATCCTCGACCGCATCTGCGCGGGCCAGGGCGCCGCGGGCGACATCGAGCGGCTCGAAGAGCTGGCGCACAGCGTGGCCGTCGCCAGCCTGTGCGGGCTGGGCCGCACCGCACCGAACCCGGTGCTCTCGACGCTGCGCTATTTCCGGAGCGAGTACGAGGCGCACCTGCAAGGGAGCTGCCCGGCGGGCCGCTGCCCCGACCTGATCGCGTACACCGTCACCGACGCCTGCATCGGCTGCACCCTCTGCGCCCAGGTCTGCCCGACCAACGCCATCCCGTTTACCCCGCACGAGCGGCACGTGATCGACGACGCGGCCTGCGTGCGCTGCGACATGTGCCGCACAGGCTGCCCCGCGGGCGCCATCAAAATCGTCACCGGGACAGAAAGGGGGCGCCTGTGCCCACGCTGACCATCGACAACGCCGCCGTCCCCTTCGAGCCGGGCGAGACCCTCCTGCAGGCCGCCACGCGGGCCGGCATCGCGATCCCGACGCTGTGCAGCCTGGAGGGCATCGAGCCGCCCACCTCCTGCTACGTCTGCGTGGTCAAGATCCAGGGAAGGAACAACCTGGCGCCCGCGTGCGCGACCCTGGCCGAAGAGGGCATGGTCCTTGAGAGCGGCTCCGAGGAAGTGCGCCGCTACCGCCGCCGCGCGCTCGAGCTGCTGCTGAGCGAACACGCCGGCGACTGCGAGGCCCCGTGCCGCCGCATCTGTCCGGCGGACCTCGACATTCCGGTCATGGCCCGGCACATCGCCGAAGGCGATCTCGAGGCCGCGGCGAGCACCGTCTGGCAGCGTCTCGCCCTGCCTGGCGTCTTAGGCCACATCTGCCCCGCGCCGTGCCAGAAAGGGTGCGTCCGCGCGCACGGCGACGGCGCCGTCGCGATCCGCGAGCTTCACAAGGGCGTGGCCGATGCGGCGGCGACCGGCGCGGCAACGGCCCCGCGCGCCGCGCCAGCGACCGGCAAGCGCGTCACGGTCATCGGCGCCGGTCCGGCCGGGCTCTCGTGCGCTTTCTATCTCGCGCTGTCGGGCCACGCCTGCACGGTCATCGACGAGCGCGAGGAGCCGGGCGGCATGCTGCGCTACGGGGTCGACCGCGCGACGCTGCCGCTGGCGGTTCTGGACCGCGAGATCGCGCTGATCCGTTCCCTGGGCGTCGAATTCCGGATGGGGTGCGGCGTCGACGGCCAGCACGCCCTCGACGATTTGCTCCAGCGCTCCGATGCGGTGGTCTTCGCCACGGGAGCGTCGGCGACTGACCGGCCTTGGCCGTTCGACGTCAAGGCAACGCCCAAAGGAATCGCTGTCGATGCCGACACCTTTGCGACGGGCCGCAGCGGCGTCTTCGCCTGCGGCGGCGCGATCGCGGTCTGCCGCATGGCGGTCCGGGCGGTGGGGCAGGGGCGGCTGACCGCGGAGTCGGTGCACCGCTTCCTGACCTGCAGCACACCCGAGGCGTGCTCGGAAAGCCCGCGCCACCCCGGAGGCCTGCGACCTCCGGTCGCGGGGCGTGCGGCCTGGTCTCCGCGCTTCGATTCCCGCTTGGGCACGCTCGACGACGACGAACTCCGGCAGCTGACCGCCACCGACCTGGCCTCCATGCGCGCGGTGAGCGGGCTCGGAGAGCCCGCGCCACCCCGGGGACCCGCGACCTCTGGGCACGGACATGCATGCACGAGCCTCGAGGACGCAAGTCAGGCCGGCCCGTTTGACTCAGCCCTCGCCGCGGCAGCGGGCCGCTGTCTGCAGTGCGACTGCGGCAAGAAGTCCGATTGCGCCCTGCGCGCCTATGCGCAGGAGTACGAGGCCAGCCGCGACCGGTACCGGACCGGCGCGCGCAAGCGCGTGGCGCGGACGCGCTACGCCGGCGGGCTGGTGCACGAGCCGGGCAAGTGCATCGACTGCGGCCGCTGCATCGGCATCACCGCCGCCGAGAGCGTCCAGCCGGGGCTGGCCTTCGGCAACCGCGGCTTCGACGTCGCGGTGAAAGCCCCCTTCGGCAACGATATGGATGTGGCCATGGGCCGCTCGCTCGATCGCTGCATCGCGGCGTGCCCCGTGGGTGCGCTGTGGAAGGTGAAGGGGCCGTAGGGGCCGGAGGGGCCTTTGGCGGCCGGCTCACATCATCGGAATCGGGACAACCTCTCCGGCGGCCTGACGCTCAATCGCCGCGTCGTGTCCGAAAAACAGCATGTTGGAGTCCATCCACACGATCAATTTGCGCCACTCGTCGGCGCTGAGCGTCACCTCATGGTGGCCCGCTTTCAGCATGCGGTAGAGTTTGGAAGCCCGCGCGCCGAACTGGCCGGGCACGGTGTACGGCTCGGTCCAGTAGTAGTTGTCATAGAAGTGCACGTAGGGCCGCAGCGCGTTGAAGGACGTGTAGAAGAGATTCTTGTCTTTTTTCCAATCTCCCGCGCACAGCTCCGGCGCCTTTTTTCCCTGCGCGCGCGCTTGAGTATGACACTGAACGCATTTGGCCTCCAGGATCGGCTGAATCAGCCGCGGGTAGCTGAAGGGATGGGTGCCTTCCGGCTCCGGCGCAATGGCAGAGGGCTGGCGCTTCATGGCCAGCGGCTGTCCGGCCGGCAGCGGGGCGCCGACGCGCTGGTCGTGGCAGCCGTTGCACATCAGCTGCTCGCCCGGTGCCGTATACGTCACGCTGCGCATGCCCTGGAGCGCCGTGCCGTCCGCCGTCAGCGCCTGAAAGAGAATCGGCACGCTGACCGGCACCGTGAAATAGGCGCTGCCGTCGCTCTCTACCGGCACCGTCCCCAGACAAGCCTTGGCGCCTTTCTGGTGGCCCGCGCCGATGCGCGGCCGCGATTCGATCGGCTCGGTCTTCGGCAGCACCTGCCAGATGCGCAGCTGCGTGATCGGCTCGCCGTGCGGCAGAGGACGCCGGCTGTTGTAGACGTTGCGTACGCCGACCACGGCGGTTTTGGGGAGCTGGTCTTTCGGTAGGGCGCGCTGCGGCTTCCCCTGCGCGTCGGGCGGCAGGCCGACCAGCGTGCCGTGCGGCACGACCGACGGCTTTGGCCGCGCCGCCAGCGGCTGGGGGCTCAAGCACGATATGCGCGGATCGCGGTAAAGCACTTCGCGGTTCCCGAAAACATCCAGCAGCACGATGGCGTAGTTGCGGGCGGCGAGGTCAACCGGCTTTCCGTACTGGTCCGAGGCCTCGCCGTCGTAGACGCACAGGTAGTAGTTCTCGGAGAGCGGATACGGCGACGCGTACTTGGCCGTGCGCTGCCCGAGCGCGACCTCCGCCTCCACAAAGAGCTGGTCCGGCGTCACGCGCTTCACCTGCGCCATCTGATCGTCGTCCGGAATGCGCGGGTCATACACGACGATCGAGCCGCGCGACTCCGTGTGATGCCCGGTGGCCAAGGCGGAATAGAGGCGCGAGCCCGGGATCGCGCGCAGATCCATGACCGCATTGGGATAGTTGTGGATCGAGGCGTGCGTGTTGCCGCCGATCGCCCGGGCATCGCGGCCGTCCGGGTAGACGATCCACGGGTGGTGCGCCTGCAAGGCTCCGCGGTCCACATAATCCCAGCGCGTGTAAATCACCATTCCGGCATGGTCCACGCTCGGCATCCACTCGTTGGTCTCATGCGGGCTGAGCTGCGTGATGTCGCTGCCGTTCGCGAGCATGGAAAAGAGGGTGAAGCTGGGCTTCGGCACCGGGTGGCAGCGGCCGAAGCCGCCGCGCCGCTCCGAGACGAACAGGATCCGCCCGCTGGGCAGCCAGCACGGGAAGAGGTCGTTCACGGGGCCTTGGGTCAGCTGCGTCAGGCCCGAGCCGTCGGCCTTCACCCGGTAGATATGGAAGCAGCTCTTCTCCGCCCAGACGCGGTCCGGGCGCTCCCCGTCGGTGTGGCAGAAGAGGATCTCCTGCCCGTCAAAGGAGACCGCCGGGGCGAGGAACCCGCCGCGGTCGGAGAGGGGGGTGTTCAGCAACTCGCGCGCGACCGGCCGATCGCTGAAGGGGTTTTCGAGCACGAAGAGACCGTTTCCTGCAAGCGTGCGGCCGCGCGACGCGTTGAAGCCGAAGTACTGGTCGATGATGTGGTTCCCGTATTTGTTCTCATCGGTCAGCAGCGCTTCGCGCGTCACAAAGAGCAGGCGCGGGATGCTCTTGAGAAGCGGATTGGACAAGGCAACGGCCCGTCGCACCGCGCAGGCCCGCAGATAGAGCGCGTGGCGGTCCGCTGCCGTTTGGGCCTCCCGCTTGAGCTGGGCCCACGCCTCCGACGTCTGACCCAAATCCGCCAGCAAGGCGTCGCCGCGCCGCAGAACAATATCGAGCGGATCGCGGTCCGTCGGCTGGATCAGCGCGGCGGCGTTAAAAACCTGCGCGCGACGGACCTCTTCCGTATCCGCGCCTTTTTCGACAACCGGTTTCGCGTGAAGCTGCGTTTCCAGGATGCGGTATTCCCGCTCGAACTCTTCGTTTCCGGCCTGAACGCACAAGGCTGCGCAGAGCACGACACCGATTGCTGGCTTCATTTCCATATCCGTCCTTTTTGATGATCGCCACACACCATAAACAATCGTCTCGGAATGCGCCAGTCCAAACCAGTTCAGGTTCAAACCACATCTTCAACCACACAGGCGATGCTGGCCACGACACGCGGACTTCGCAGGGGGGATGGGCGACTGAGGAAAAGGGTCATTGCCGGTGAAAGGCGGATTTACTATCATGAGGCCCTTCGTGGCCACCCGTGCGGGCGTTTCTGCACCCGCCGCGTCGAAGGCGGCGCAACGCAGGGAAGCTGATTAGCGTTTCGACGGGAAACGGCGGCGGGTCCCGCGAGCAGTGATGAATAAGTGTGAAGAAAAGGCATGTGAAATGTCCTATATCGCGATGCGCCCCTTAAGTCTCTTTGCGATGCGGGTCATGATTTTTGCCGTGCTCAGTTCGCGTGTTGCCGGATCCGATATGCCCCCGACCGGGGCGTTCCTTTCCGGAGACGTGCTGGCAGCGGGCTTGGCCGGACCGATGCGCGATGTCGAAAATATAGTTTTCGCCGTGCGCGGAACCGGAAACGATGGGCACTGGTATGCCAACTTCGGGTACCGGGTGGAGAGTACGAACAACGTGCAGTACGGGCCCGCCGGCGGGCGGCTGTGTCTGCTCAACCTGCGCAGCGGGCGCACGACGGTCCTGCTTGATGATCCGGGCGGAGGGGTGAGGGACCCGCAGGTGCACTACGACGGCCGCAGATTGGTTTTCGCCTACCGCAAGGGCGGCGGCAGGAGCTACCACCTTTACGAAATCAACGTGGACGGTTCGGGCCTGCGGCAGCTGACGGAGGGCGACTATGACGACATGGAGCCCACGTATCTGCCCGACGGCGGCATCCTGTTCTGCTCGTCCCGGTGCCGGCGCTGGGTGAATTGCTGGTTTACGCAGGTGGCCACGCTGCACCGCTGTGACGGCGACGGAAAGAACATCGTGCGGCTCTCGGCCAACATCGAGCAGGACAACACGCCGTGGATGCTTCCCGACGGGCGGGTCATGTTCATGCGCTGGGAATACGTGGACCGCAGCCGCGTCCAGTATCACCATCTCTGGACGGTTAACCCGGATGGCAGCGGCCAGATGGTGTACTTCGGCAACATGCATGCCGGCACGGTCTACCTCGATGCCAAACCCATCCCTGGTTCCGACAAGGTGGTCGTCTCCTTCTCGCCGGGTCATGGAAAAAAGGAGCATGCGGGCCAGATTACGGTCGTTTCGCCCAAGGCGGGGCCCGACAACCTGAGCTCCGCGCGCGCCGTGAACGGGGACGACGACTGGCGTGATCCCTGGGCTTTTTCCACCAATTGCTTCATCGCGGCGCGCGGCGGGAAGCTCTGGGCCATGGATGGCGCAGGGCGGTCGGAACCCTTCTATGCGCTGTCGGAAGCGCTCAAGCATCTGGACGTGCATGAGCCGCGGCCCGTGCAGGCGCATCCCCGCGAACCGGTCATCGCCTCCAAAACGAGCCTCGGCGCGACGACCGGCCGGCTGGCGCTGATTGATGTGGCCCGCGGGCGCAACATGGCGGGGGTCAAGCCCGGCGATGTCAAGAAACTGCTCGTCATGGAGTCGCTGCCCAAGCCGGTCAACTTCAGCGGGACCATGGAGCCGATCAGCCTGGACGGGACGTTCACGCTGCCGCGCATTCTCGGGACGGTTCCCGTGGAGCCGGACGGCTCCGCGTATTTCGAGGTGCCGGCCGGGCGTCCCCTGTTCTTCGTCGCGCTGGATGAGGCCGACCTGTCGGTCAAGCGGATGCAGAGCTTTGTCAGCGTGATGCCGGGCGAGTTCACAAGTTGTTCCGGCTGTCACGAGAGCCGGACGGAAACCGCACGATATAAAGGTGAACCTCTGGCCCTGAAGCGAGCGCCAAGCCCGATCCAGCCGCTCGCCGATGTGCCGGCCGTCTTTGATTTCCCGCGCGATATCCAGCCGATTCTCGACAAGCACTGCGCGCGTTGCCATGACCGCGTGCGCCGCCCCGGCAATGTGGTGTTGACGGGCGATCATGGCCCCTGTTTTTCCCTCAGCTATGCCTCCTTGATTCTGCGCAACCAGATTGCCCACGGCCGGGACGGGAGGGGAAATGTCGCTCCCCGCGGCATCGGAAGTTCGGCCAGCCCACTGATGCGAAAAATCGCGGGAGGACACCACGATGTCAGCGTGTCGCCGCGTGAGGCGAAATGGATACGGCTGTGGATCGAAGCCGGGGCTCCCTATGCGGGAACCTATGCGGCGCTCGGCACCGGCATGGTCAGTTGCGCGGTCCCTGCCGAGGTTCTGGAGGAGCGGTGTGACGCCTGCCATGTGGTCAAGGACAAGAAGAACAGGCGCGATCAGTTCAAGACCCATCCCGAACTCATGTTCAACCTGTCCCGGCCGGAATCCTCATTGGCGATCTTGGCGCCCCTTGCGAAAGAGGCCGGAGGGTTGGAACTGTGCCGTGCCTTGGCCAGCGGGCAGATTTCCAACGCGCCGTCGGCGCATGTGTTCCTCACCGCCGACGATCCCGCGTACCAGAAGATCCTTGCCGAGATCGTCAAAGCCCGTGACCGTCTGGAGCAGGCCAAGCGGTTTGATATGCCGGGGTTCAGGCCCAATGAGCCCTACCTCCGCGAGATGAAAAGGTTCGGGATCCTGCCGGACAGCTTGGGGGCACAGGACCCGGTGGATGTCTATGCTGCCGACGAAAAATACTGGCGCTCCTTTTGGTTGACCGGGGCACCCGCCGCGGGTCAGTAAAAGAAAAGCCTCCGGTGCGCGAGGCGTGAGGCGACGGGGTCTTTCAACGACGCTCTGCGGACCTCCTCGCCTCAAGGGCTGATCGCGGCGGGGATCAGATGGATCTCCAGCCAAGTCAAGGTCTGCGCCGTGTTCCCTCTGTTCGTGATGGCGACCCGGTTGTAGCCGGTCTGGAGCGCGGCCGCCGGCACGTCGAAGGCCAGCACGCGCGCGCCGGTTTCGGCGACGCCCTTGACCACGTGCCAAACCCGCGTATTGTCATATTTATAATACGGGTCGCGCGGCAGGTCGCCGAGCTTCCGGCAGGCGGTGCCGTTCACGGTGACGGCCAACTGCGCGTCGGCGACGCCGTCACAGGCGTCGAGGCCTACGTGCAGCGTGCGGTGGCCGCCCTCGGGCTTGGGGCCGATATGGAGGTCAAACGCTTGCGCTTCGCCGGGCGGCAACGGCCGGGGAACTCTGGGCTGCGGCTTGAGGTCGGGGTCGGTAAAGGTCAGCACATGCGTTCGCGGTTTTCCGAGCGCGGTTGCCAGACTGCCGAGTTCGCTCAGGGCTTGTCGCCGGTCGCTGCTGGTGGTCACCTTCCCGTCCGGATGAACCGTCTGCGTTTTGTAAGGGATCATGAAGTTGTTGAAAATGTAGAGGGCATCCGCGCCACGGCTGAAGGCGGAGACCGCCCAGCCGCGCATGTTCTCGATCGTGCCGTTCATCTGTTTGAGCGTCTTGTTCTGCGCGAGGCACAGGGCGGCGTCGGCACCCGGGGCGATCAGGCAGGAGGAGGGACCGATCGCCTGCTTCCAGCGCTCGACGGGAACGTCGTGGTTCGTCGGCGTGAACCAGTTGGAGAGCACGACCATGTCGGTCAGCCCTTCCCGCGCCCACGCGACGGCGTCCAAGCCGTAGCGCAGGCCGATCTCTGGCGTGACGGGCACGCGCACGGCGATGCGGATGGGGTGGCCGCGTTCGCGGGCTTTCGCCTCGGTCATCGCGCGGATCTCGCGCATGAACTGGTTGATCAGGGGGAGCCCTTCGGCGACTTTGTCGTCGGGGAAAATCGTCTGAGTCCGCATCCAGTCCAGCTCGATGCCGTCCACGTCATACGTGTCGAGCACCTCTTGGATGAAGGCCTTGAAGTAGTTCCGGACCTCCTGTTTGCCGTAGTTGAAGAGACCGTGAGGCGGCCGCGTGCGCAGTTCCGGATGGTCCAGCCAGAGGCGGTTGATGCTCGACGGGGTGTCGAAGTAATGGTGATCGTTCATGCGCACGGAGATCCAGGGCGAGATGCTGTCGGTGCGGCAACGCGCGATGCAGACCGCGAAGGGGTCGACGTTCTTTTTCTTGGTCTCCCAGAACATCCTCGGCCAGCCGCGGATCTCCTTCTCGGGATCGGGAAGGTTCCAGTAGGACTCCATGACCTTGCTGTCGAAACAGGCGCGCTGGTAGTTGATGTTCAGGAAGAGCGCCTTGACCTGGCTGCCGACATAAGAGTCGATGTAGTTGTTGAGCGCGTCGACGATCTCCTCGCGGCTGCTGCGGTTCAGAGCCTCTTCGCGGCTCACGCCATTGGTCAGTTTGGCCAGCCGCGGCTCGATCAAGACCGCGTCTGCGGAAAGATTGAGATAAAGGCCGCCTTTCTCCGGTTTCGCCGATGTCGGCAGCAACAATGCGCACCCAGTCAGCCCCGCCGCCAGCACGCACCCCACAACCAGAAAGCCCTTGCTTTGCATCAGAATCCCCTTTTTTTTGCGAATCGGGTCCCCATGACCTTTCACAGCGAAACCAGTATACCGCTTTACAAGCCGTTAGGGAACCGGGAAACGGTTTGGTGTGAAAAACAGAAAAGGACGGTTCTGCCGCTGGTGTTCGGACGGGCGATTGAAGGATGGCCGACCCTAACGATGAAGCCTCGCGGCTCCGGCTTGTCGCATCGGCTGAAGAAAGGGGGAAAGGGATATTCGGATCGCGTTGAGAGAGTCTGGTCATCGGGTTAAACAGGCGCTCTCGCGGGTCCGCCTTGCGGGAAGACAAAGCGCTTGTGAGAGTTTCGCGTGTTTAGTATCGTTTCAAAGCGCATTCGGTGTCGTTTGTCCTCGGTCGCTTCACGTTGCGGCAAGGAGGGCCCGATACATGGGGTTAGGGCTTTTCTGCCCACACATTCTCACGAGAGGCCACATATGCTCGAAGTGACCGCCCGCCTTGTTGCCTGTTCTGCCGCACTGATGCTTGTCCGTGCGGCCTTTGCCCAAGAGACCAGGGCTCCCTCTGACTTGGAGCAGCTCCGCGCGCTCGTCGAGCAACAGGGCAAGCTCATCGAACGGCAAAACCAACGCCTCGATGAGCTCGAGCGTCAGAACCGCGATCTGCGCATCCTGCTGGTCGATGTGAAAGACCGCGCCGCGGCGGCCTCCGTGGCGCTCGCGGCCCTCGGCACCAACGCCGTCGCCGCGTTGCCGGCCGGCCCCTCCGCCACATCGCCGGTCCGCTACGCATTCACGAAAGCGAACGGCTTCGAGGTGGCCCCCTACGGCTATTTCAAATTCGACGCCATCTACGACTCCGCGCGCACCGCGTTCGGCGACGCCGCCGTGTATGCCGTTCCCAACAGCCTCTCGGGCGGCGGGGACGAGGATCTCACCTTCAGCGCCCGCGAGACCCGCCTCGGCTTTAACGTCAAAGCGCCCGACACCCCGAACCTCAAGGTCACCGGCCGTCTCGAGACCGATTTCTATGGTGACCTCGCGAATCAGGACAGCTATCAGTTCCGGCTGCGCCTTGCCTACATCGACGCCGCTTGGGGCGACGGCTGGTCCGTGCGCCTCGGGCAAGACTGGGACGCCTACACCAGCTTTCACCCGAAGATGCTCGACGCCGGCATCCTCGCGGGCGTCGGCCACCTCTACGGGCGCCGCCCCCAAGCGCGCCTGACCAAGGTGACCGCCCTCTCCGACACTACGCGCGTCACGCTCAAAACCGCTGTCGAGAACGGCTACAAGAACGACGCCGACGCCGACGGGCAGCAGGACAGCAACGCCTCCGGCATCCCGCAGCTTGTCGCGCAGGCCGCGCTCGAGACCCGCCTGCTGACCCGGCGCGATTCGCTCTTTTCGGTTTCGGGCCTGTACGGTGAGGAGAAGACCCGCAAAGAGCCCAATCCGGACACCTACGGCGTCGAGATGATTCTCCTCGCCGCACAGCTGCCGCTCGCCGAGCCCTTCACGCTTCAAGGCACGCTCTGGTGCGGGCAGAACCTCGACGCCTACTACGCGGGCGTCCTCCAAGGCGTCAACCTCGCGCAGGGCAACGCCATCGCCTCCAAGGGCGGCTGGCTCGAAGGCGTCTACGACATCAACCCCCGCCTGGCTCTCGCGCTCGGCTATGGCTTCGACGATCCGGACGACGGCGACCTTTCGCTCGCCACCGCCCGAACCCTGAATCAGCGCATGTTCGCAACCCTCTTCTACAAAGTGACCTCGAGCTTCATGATCGGCGGCGAATACTCGGTCATCCGGACCGGCTTCAAGGGCGAGGAGGACGTGACCGACAACCGCGTGCAGCTCTCCGGCCAGCTCACGTATTAAAGGGAGGCAGAACATGTCCCGATGTCCCGATACGGCCTTTGCTCTGCTGACGGCCAGCCTTCTTGGCGCATCGCACGGCGTGTGGGCGGAGGACGCGATCGCGTGGGGGTTCGACCGGCCTTCAGAGGTCATCGTCGCGCAGAACATCAATGATGCGCACGTGACGAACGGGCTGTCCACCGGTTTCACGAACGGCTACATCGGCAAGGTGAAGCCGCCTGTCTGCGAGCTGCGCCCCGTCGGCGGCGATGCGGCCCTTTTCGTCAACGGCAAGCCGCTGTCCGGGTACCTGTATTCGGCCGAAGGCGCGCCGCGCCTCGCTTTCCACCGCGAGCTCGCGCAGGCGGGCGTGCATCTCTACAGCGGCTGGTTCGGCCTCTCGCACTGCGGGGAGATGGGACACGTCGCGCCAGGCACCTATGATTACAGCGCGTGTGACCGCTATTTCGCCGCCATCCTCGAGACGGACCCGGACGCCTGGTTCCTGCCCCACATCGGGCTGACCGGGCCGCTCTGGTGGCAGCAGGCGCACCCCGAGGAGATGAGCCTCAACGAGGACGGCACGCGCAATCCGACGTCGTTCGCCTCGGAGCTTTGGAAACGCGACATGGGAGAGGACTTGCGCAAGCTGCTCGCGCACCTGAGTCAGTCGCCGTATGCCGACCGGATCATCGGCTACATTCTCTTCAGCGGGGCCACCTGTGAATGGCAAATGTGGGGGACGTGGAAGCCGTCGCGTGACGATTACAGCGCGCCCGCTCTCCGGGCGTTCCGCACGTTTCTCGCGAAGCGCTACGGGAGCGACGCGCGGCTGCGCGCGGCGTGGGCGGACGGCGCGGTGACGCTGGCCTCCGCCGAAATGCCGCGCGGGGCGGAACGCCACCCGCCGGGGCCGCAGGTTTTCCGTGACCCGGCGACCGAGCGTCAGGCCATGGATTTTTACGAGTTCATCAGCGGCATGACGGCCGACGCCATCCTCCACTTCGCCCGCATCGCGCGCGAGGCCACAGAGGGCCGGGCGCTTGTCGGCACCTACTATGCCTACCTGACGGCGCATGGCGTCAACCAGCAGGACTCGGGGCATCTCGCGGCGCAACGCGTGTTTGACTCGCCGGACATCGACTTTCTGATGAGCCCGCCGAACTACGCGTTCCGCGGTCCGGGCGAGGCCTCCCTGTTCATGTCCGCCACGGACTCCTTCCGGATGCGCGGCAAGCTGTGGCTCGACGAGTCGGACCACCGCACGTTCCTGAGCGAGCCGAACTCGGGTTACGGTCGGGCCTCGACATTGGAGGAAACGCTCGGCGTGTTCCGGCGGGAGTTTGCCGAAGTCCTGACCAAGCGTGCCGCTGTGAGTTGGTTGGACCTGGGCGGCGACTGGTTCACGCACCCGGCCATACTGGCCGAGATGGGCCGCCAGGCTGCGGTCATGAGAGCGAGCCTGCCGCACCGCAAGCCGTTCGCGCCGGAGGTCGGCGTTTTTGTGGATCCGGGGAGCTTTTACCGGATGCGTTCGACGGAGGCGAACGCCGCGCTTGTGGTGCGGCAGGCCGTCACCCTTCCGCAAGCGGGCGTGCCGTGGGATTTCTGCCTGCTTTCCGACCTCGCCGACGTCCGCATGCCCGACTACAAGCTCTACCTTTTTCTCAACGCCTTCCAGGTTGACGACGCGCGCCGCGAAGCGATCCGCCGGAAACTCAAGCGCAACAACGCCACCGCGCTCTTCGTCTATGCGCCCGGCTATTTCGGCTCCGGCGGCACCTCGCTCGAGAACATGCGCGCGCTGACGGGCATCCGCATCGCGAAGGACGAGGCGGAGGGCCGGCCGCAGCTCCTCCTCGATCCGAAGGCGCCCCTGGCTCAGGGGCTGAGTTCCGGCGAGCCGGTCGGCGCGAGGGAGCTGACCGTCGCGCCGATGTTTTATGCCGATGATCCGTCCGCGCGCGTTGTCGGCCGGCTTGTCGGCAGCCAGCGTGCCGGGCTGGCCGTGAAGCGCATGGACGGCTGGACGAGCATCTACTCTGCGGCCATGACGCTGCCGCCGTCGCTTGTGCGCAACATCGCCCGGCAGGCCGGCGTGCACATCTGGCTGGAGACCGGCGACGCGCTCTATACCGACGGGAGGTCCCTCGGCGTCCACGCCTCTTCAGGCGGCACGAAGCGCGTCTGTCTTCCCTTCGCCTGCGGCGTGGCCGACGCCATGAGCGGCAAGCCGCTGCCCGTTCAGGGGCGGACCGTCTCGCTCGAGATGAAAAAATCCGAGACGGTGCTACTGCGACTCGAGCGGTAAAGCGACGGGCTCCGCCGCTCTAGAGCAGATTAAGTTATTCTGTAGCCGAGGTTCGATTGTCGGTAGGGACGGTTCCCCGAACCGTCCGTCTACCCTGAGCAAGCCGAAGGGCGGACGCCTCGGGGAGGCGTCCCTACCCGGAACGGCCACACCTTTTCCGAAACCGCTCTAATGCAGCCGGATCAGCGTGCCCTCCTCGTAGAACAGTTCGATGCGGTCGGATGAGTAGCGCACGAACCACTTGTTCGGCAGTCCGCTGACTGTTCCGAACGTGCCGGCCAGCGATGTGCAGGTCACGATCGTGTACGTTCTGTTGCGCTTGAACTGCGATCCCGGCGCCGCGGTCAGGGAGCTGCCTGCGCCCAGCGTGAGGGGCCCGTTCACGGCCAGCAGGCTTGCCGAGTTGGACGAAACGTTGACGGTCAGATTCCCGTTGAAGGTTTCGCCGCCGACAGAGACCGTCAGCGTTGTTCCCAGAGCGAGCGAGATCGACGGGGAACTGCCCAAGGTCGCCAGGTTCGTCGCCACCAGCGAACCCGCGTTGACGGTTGTTCCGCCCGTGTAGGTGTTCGTGCCGGTGAGCGTCAATGTGCCGGACCCGATCTTGACCAGAGAGCCGCTGCCGGACAGAACGCCGGCGTAGGTGGTGTTCGTGTTGTTGTTGCCCACCGTCAGCGTGATGGCGTTCCCCGCCTCGTTGGTCAGGGCGATGTCGTAGCCCGCGCCCGCGCCGGCAGAGGCCAGCCCGCCGAACGTGAAGGCGTTGCCGGCGACTGCGCTGCTGAAGACGACCCTGCCGCCGTTCATTACGACCGTGCTGTTCGACGCCGCGTACATGTGCGCGAGCGTCAACGCGCCCGCGCTCACCGTCGTTTTCCCGCCGTAGGTGTTCTCGGCCGAGAAGACCGCGGACCCGAGGCCGGTTTTGGTGATCGAATAGATGACCGGCAGATTCCCCGGCGGGTCGGTCAACGAATTCCGGACCGGAACCGCGTTGGTGAGCGTGGCCCCGCCCGACACGTTGACGGTCAGCGTCTGGTCTCCCTTATGCGCGCCAGGAGTAATCGCATTGTTGCTGTTCCCGGCAATATTGAGAATAGAGGAGTTTGTTGTGACATCCAACCTTCCGAACAGGACAAACGTTCCCCACTGAAGGACGAAGTTGCCCGTGGCCCGCATCGTGCCGCCCGCCAACTTCAGGTCTCTGAAGGTCGTCACCGTCCAGCCCGAGTCGATCACGCCGCCCGCGTTGACCACGACGGGGGGCGTCACGGTCGAGTCGCCGAGCTGATTGTAACCGGCAAAGGCCAGCGTGCCGCCGCTGTTGACGGTGAAAGTTCCTTTCGGCAACAGGGTGTCGGACACGTTTCCGGGCAGTCGGGCCAGCATGAGCGTGCCTCCGTTGACCGTCACGTTGCTGACGGTGATCCCGCCGGAGAGCGTCAGCGTGCCGCTGCCGGACTTCGTCAGACTGTTGGGGTTGCCGCTGACCAGACCGGACAGCCGCAGGTTGCCGGCATTCGTGATGAGGCTGTCTTGACGCAGCACGACAGGGTTCGTGACGCCCGGTATTGCGGACAGGTCGGCCGATGCGCCCAGCGCGCCGCCTTGCATCTCCAGCGTGCCGGTCCCGAGCGCGTTGGCATGCGCCAGGGCGAGCAGGCCGGCGTTGTTGGTCGTGTTGCCGCTGTAGGTGTTCACCCCGGAGAGCGTCAGCGACCCGCTTCCGGTTTTGGTCAGAGACGCGCTTCCCGACAGAACGCCGGCGTAAATCGTGTTGTCGCCGTTTCCGCCGACGGTCAGCGGCACGGCGGCACCGAGACTGTTGGTCAGGGCCACGTTGTAACCTGCGCCCGAGGCCGACGCCGCCAAACCGCCGAAGATGGCCGAGGACAGGGAACTGCCGAAAACGAGGGCGCCTCCGCTCAGGACTAGCGTGCTGTTGGTCAGGGCGGCCGGATCCATCAGCACCAGCTTGCCTCCGCCGTTGGTCGTCACGCCGCTGTGCGTGTTGGCGCCGACGAGCGTCAAGGTGCCTGCGCCCAGTTTGGTCAGCCGGCCTGTGCCCGCGATGGCGTTGGTCAGGAGCATCGCATGCGCCGCGTTGGTGAGATCCAGTCCGCCGTCGAACGAGGACCAATTGACGGCATAGTCGTCGAGCGAGGTGATCGAAGGGGCGGTGAGCTGCAGCGTTCCGCCGTTGAACGTCAGGCCTCCCGACACCGGCAGGTTGTTGGTATTGGCCACGGAGAGGACTCCGCCGTTGAGCCGGGTGCCGCCGCTGTAGGTGTTCGTTCCTGAAAGAGAGAGGACACCATTGCCGACCTTGGTCAGCGATCCGCTGCCGGAAAGGATGCCGGAATAGCTCATCGCGTTACCCTTGCCGCCCAACGTCAACGCCACGGCTTCGCCCGTTTCGTTGGTCAGCGCCACTTGGCTTCCCGCTCCAGCCGCCGTGTTCGCCAATCCGCCGAACGTGACGTTCGTTCCGGCGGAACTCGCAAAGACACACGAGCCGCCGTTCAGCACCACGGTGCTGTTCGACACGGCGGAGGGGTTTGCCAGCCGCAGCAGGCCGGCGCTGTTCGTCGTGTCGCCGCTATAGGTGTTTGCGCCCGAGAGCGTGAGCGTGCCTGCGCCGAGCTTGACCAGGTTGCCGCTGCCGCCGAGGGCGTTGGTCACCTCAAGGGCGTTGCCGCCATCGCTCACATCAAACCCGCCGCCCATCGAGGACCAAGTTAGTGTGTAGGGGTTCAGGTTGGTGACGGCCGTTCCCGTGACTTGCAAGATGCCGCCCGTGAACGTCAGGCCGCCGGCCACCGGAAGATGGGTGTACGCGGCGATCGAAAGCGTGCCGCCTTGGAGGGCCGTGCCGCCGCTGTAGGTGTTGGTGCCGGAGAAGAGCGCGGTTCCGGGGCCTGACTTCGTGATCGAATAAACGTTGGTCTTATCAACGCTGTTTTGGGTGTACGTATAATTCAGAATCGGGAGGTTCTCCGTCAGCGTGGCCCCCGCCGAAACATTGATGTTCAACGTCTGGTTGTTGTTGAACTCGCCCGGCGTGATGAAGTTGTTTGCGCCGCTGACAAAGGAGATCGCCGAGTCGGCCGTGACACTCAAGGCCCCCAACAGGGCGTATGTGCCCCACGATGTGAAGGAACTGCCCTTCCCGAGCAGACTTCCGCCCGCCAGTTTCAAGTTCCGGAACGTGGTTACGGTTCCCGACGAGTCGACCGTGCCGCCCGCGTTGACCACGACCGGGATCGACGGCCCTGATCCGAACTGGTTGTAGGAGCCAAACGACAAGGTTCCGCCGTTGTTCACGGTCAGCGTTCCCCGCAGGGTATCCGTCGCTCCGCCGCCGTGGTTCAGCCTGAGCGTGCCGCCGTTGACAATCAGGTTGCTGTAGGTGTTCGGTTTTGCCAGCGTGAGTGTGCCGGTGCCGGTCTTGACGATTCCGCCGGGGCCCGTGCCGGTGATGGTCCCGCCGAGCGTGATGTTGCCGGAGGCCGTTGCGACGGTCCGTTCGGCCGTCAGATTGATGGGGGTGTTGAGCGTCTGCGCGCTGGCGCTGCTGTTGGTGATGTCGCCGTTAAGCGCAAAGGTGTTGCCGTTGATGGTGTAGGCGGCGGCGCCTGAACTGAACGTGATGCCCTCCACACTGAAGCCGGATGTCGTGAGATTGTTCGTCAGTAATGTTGTTCCAGTGGTCGACCCAAAGACCAGCGCGTCGCCATTGGCGGGCGGACGGTTGGCGCTTTCCACCGTCCAGTTCTCCGGCACGCTCCAGTTGGCCGTCGCGCCGCTGGCCCAGATGTCCGGGCCGATGACCGCGACCGTGAAGGTGTTGGTCGCCGTGTTGACGGTCGTGAGCGCATCGGTGACCGAGGCATAGACGTGATAGGTGCCTTCGGTCAAGGTGCCGATGCCCGCGACATACGGCGAGGAGGAGCCGCCGGACCCGACCTCTGAGAACGGCCCTTCGCCACTGCTCAGGTAGACGTGCACGGAATAGTTCCCGATGGCGTTGACCACCGTGGCGGTGGCGGAGATAGAGTCACGGGTTGTGAATGCCTGGTTGTTTATAGGGCAGGTGAGCGTCGGGATGGGGTCCGTCGAGCTCAGCGTGTATTTGAACGTCGGCCCGAAATATCGGTAGGGGGAGGAGTTCTCGATCGACCAAGAAGCAGGAGCGGTGCTCGGCAAAGGTCCTTCCCCCGGGCTGAACGCGATGCCCTTGTTCCACGTGATGCCGTAGCCGATCGTCGCTTGGGGCGATCCTCCCCCCGAAATGAAGCCGTCGCCGTTCTGCGTGCTGACGACGACGTAGTTGCCGGGGGCGAGTTCCACTTCATTCACCGCAGCGTAGCGTGCCGGGAAGTTTCCGCTCGTTTCGGACGGGCTGGACAAGAGGACGGAGGTCTCGACGACCTTCGCCCCGCCCCGCTGGTAGATGGCCACCGAGTTGCTCTTGGGATTCGAATCCGGGTCGAACTGTCCGAGCGAGGTGATCTTGACCGATCGGGTGACCGTGAAATCCCAGCCGATGCTGAAAGAGCTTCCTGACCCGATGGAGTCGCCGATGCTCAGCAGGTCGACCGCACGGTAGGTGGGCGGCATGAGGGCGACCGTGAAGGTGTTGGTCGCGGAATTCGTGGTGGCGAGCGTGTCGGTGACCGACGCGCAGATGTGGTAGGTGCCTGTGGCCAACGTGCCCAAGTTCACGACGTACGGATAAGAGGAACCGCCGGTTCCCACTTCGGCAAACGCATCCGAACCGCTGTTCGTATAGATGTGAACGGTATACGCGCCCGTGACATTGATCACGGTCGCGGTGGCGGTGATGGATGATCCGAACATGAACGTCTGGTCGTTCTTAGGGTTAGTGACCTCGACGGTCAATGTGGATGGCGTGTGAAGCGCTGTATCCCAAGCATCCGCCATGTGTTGATAACCCAGCGCGTTCGGATGCAAGCCATCAGCACTCAGGTCGGTGTTGATATTGAGCGATTCATACATGGGCACGAGAACTACGTCATGACCGAGGGCTTGGTGATTGGCCACGATGGTAGGCAGTGCCGCGTTGAAAGTCTGGACGTCGGTTTGATGTCCGCCCGCCGACATGGGGACGATTGAGGCGAGATAGAGTCTCACATCGGGGCATAGGGCATAAATGTGGGTGATGAGCTTGCTCAGGCGGGCGGGCGCGTTGGGCATGTCGTAGCTGAGGTTGATGTCGTTGCTGCCGATCATCAGCAGGGTCTTGTCCGGGGTTGTCTTGCTCGGTCCGATCCAGTTTGCAAGATTCTCGTCCAGGCCTGCCCGACTGGCGCCGTT
>CAYZQL010000013.1:0-32619 GCA_964480555.1 uncultured Lentisphaeraceae bacterium
CGAGAATCGTTGCGGCCGCGATAAATAATGCGGTCTTTTTTTCACTGTGTTTTGTCGCCGTGCAGGCCTGCGCCCAGCCGGTCGTCTTCACCCAGAAAGACAAGCTTACGAGCATCGAGGACGGCGTCGGCAAGATAAACGGCGTCAAGGGGATTGTTGGCGCCAGAGCCGATCTCGGCAGCGACAAGCCCGTCAAGATACGGATGAAAATGCGCCGGACAGAGACGTCGGTCGAGAATCCCGGCCACTTCGGCGTCGAGCTTCTGGGGGGAGAGGGCTTCAAGGGCCATTTTTATACGCATGATGGCGCACACTTCATCGCGGCTTTACATCAGCATGGAACGAAACTGAGCGATACGGGGAACAAGGGGAAGAAAGAGATCTTTCCCGCCAGCACGAATGCCCCATGGGTCGATCTGGAACTTTACGTCCAGCCTAAGTTGACGGAGCTTCACGTCGCGGGTGTGCCGCAGGGAATGGTTCTTGCCAATCTGCTGCCGCTGAGCAGGCTCAGCATCTATGGCTACCACAACGATCTCGAGTTTCGCGATGTGGAGATGGAGCCGCTGCCTGAGGCGGAGCCCATCTCCAAAGACCCCAAACCATCCTTCCAAAATGACTTTGATAAGGGGCTCGAAGGCACAACCGCGAAAGGGCCGATTGCCCCCCTTCGGGCGAACAAGGCCGAGCTTGTCCCTGGCGTCTCAGGACAGGCGGTTCACGTTTCCTCTCAGGGCGACGCAAAGATCCCCCCCGCGCTCGAGTATGCCGCCGAAGGGCTTTTCGCCGACCACGGCACGGTGATGTTCTGGATGAAGAGCGACTGGGACGGAAAATTCACCGGCGATATCCCCGTCTACCCGATGCTCACCGGGTTTGACGCTAAGGGCAAGGAAAAGCTGAAGGTCAACATGTACTTCTGGATCATGGGTACACTGGGGCGTACCGGCAGCTTGACGCCCGAAATCATGAAGCGCGAGTCGCGGTCTGACTGGTATCGCGGCGACTGGAACCACATCGCGATGGTCTGGAGCGACGGCGGCTGGTGCAAGGCCTATTTCAACGGCCTTCCTTATCAGCAGCCGTTCGGGTTCAACGGAAAGATCTTCGCCAACCTGGACCTGAAGTCGATCACGCGTCTCTCTGTGGGTACCGGCCCGCGAGCGGCGGAGGCGGCCTTCGACGAGCTGAAGATCTACAAGCGACCGCTCTCCAACGGGGAGGTGTATGATGAATACCGGAAATTCATGCCGGTCGACCTGCTGGTCGACCGCACGGTGATCGATGCCGGCCGGGTTGACGAAGTCGTGATCCTCGCCGCGCCAGGCGGCTTCTATATGCGCCCCATGCCTGCGGAACGTCCGCTCACCAAGGGCAAGGTGAGCATCGGGGTCAAACTTGTCGGTGAGGACGGGAAGACCGTGGCGGAGAAGAAGTTCTCGCTGAAGCTGAAAACTTCTGTCGAACTGAAGGTGCCTGTGGATCATCTGCCCGCCGGATCATACAGACTCACGTGCACGGTCGGCACGGTGCAGCGGTCGTTTGAGCTCTTGGCGTATCAGCCGCTGGAGGCCATGCCGTCGGGGAATGACGGGATCGAGCTGGGCGAAATCCTCTTCGCCAAGAATATTAAGGACGGCGCGATCCTCGATGCCGGTGGCGTGAAACTCGTCGCGACACCTCTCGGCGAATATCTGGAAGGCGGAGAACGGAAGGAGAACCGCTTTTCCTTCGAGGTGCCGTTTCCGGCAAAGGTGCTCGACGGCCGGCCGGTGATGCTGGAGGTTGTTTGGCCAGATGACAAGCCGCGCTCCATGGGGCTCTACATGTATCCGCAGTCCAAGCAGCAGCATCACCGCGACCGCCTCGGGGGAGGCATCCAGAGCGGTTTCGAATATCCCCTGACCGGCAGCATGCAGACAACGCGCTATCTCTTCTATCCGGGCCTTTCTAATTACCTCTTCGAGGCGCGGACGATGATCGGTAAGTATCCTGCCGCCATAGCCGAGTTTCGCATCGTCGAGATCAAGAACGGGCGGTTGCCGAAACTGGCCATCAACTATCCAAAGAACCTGCCGGGGCGCCGCTTTGGACACCGGGACGAGGATGAGACCACCGACCAGAACCTGACGTGGGATTACAAGGGTGGTTCCGCCCAGATGACGACCGAACGGTTGCTGGACTATCTCGATTACACCGGGCAGAATGCTTGGCAGTATCCGTTCATGCGGTATACGGGCTACGGTTTCTCGATGGGGGGGGCCTTGCACACGCTGTATCCCTATCGCTCCGATGCTTATCGCTACATGATGGACGCCCTGAACCGTCGCGGCAAAACCACGATCGCAGGCATCGACCTCTTCACGCTGCCGGAAATCAAGATGCTCCCGGACAAGACCGGGGAGGCCGTCAAGAAAGGCTGGACGCTGACCAATTTCGACGCTCCGCCGGTCCAGCCCAACCAGTACACGCGGCCGAACCATGCCAACCCCGAAGTGCGCGCCATGATTGCCGCTCACGTGAAGGAGACCGCCCGGCGGTTCAACGCGGTTCCCGGCTTCGACGGGATCAACATGACGACCCATCAGATGGGCTTCTATACATCCCTTGACGATGGCTACGACGACTACACCGTGAACCTGTTCTCCCGTGAGACCGGCATCGCGGTGGCCGCGAAGCGCGGCGCGGAACGCCGCGCGTTCTTGACCGAGGAACCGCAGCGTGCGCCTTGGCTGAAGTGGCGCGCGAAGCAGTCGGCCGAATTGTTCCGGCTGATCCGTTCCGAGCTGGATACGCTCAGCCCCAAGCCCAAGCTGTACCTGAACGTCTCGGCAACGCCTTCGCCGGAACTCGCAGTGCAGTACGAGGGCGTCCGCGCGATTCGGGGAGTCTGCCTGGTGCCGTTGCGCATGTGTACCGGCCATCGCCACCGTCTCCATTGGGGTAAGCCGTCGGACGGCTGCAACGACGTGCTATTCAACCCCGCCGAGACGGCGCGGTTCATGAACGGCAAGCTCGGGTATTTCGACAGCTATCCCTCGTATTTCGAGAGTTTCAACGGTTCTCTCAAGAACGATGTCTATGCGAGCTACTTTCAGAATGCCGATGTGAAGCCGTTCGGGCGCTACTTCTTGAAAGAGTTGGCGTATGCGGTCTCGTCCATGGATGCCCAGCGCATCCTGATCGGCGCGCAACCGCTGGGGACGTGGGGCCGCGACCTCGAGGCGCGGGAGTTTGCCAAAGCCTACTGCGCCCTGCCCGCCTTGCCTTTCGAGAACGCGCCCGGGGCACAGGACCCGGTTACGGTCCGCTTTCTGAACACGCGCAAGGGCAGCTATGTGTATGCGGTGTCCATGCTCTGGAAGGAGTGCGAATGCACGCTGGCGCTCTCCTCCAAGGCGCCTCTCCGTGATCTTTCCAGCGGGGAGTTGGTTGTCAATGGCCGGATGACACTCAAGCCTTTCGAGCTGAGATCTTTCTATTCGACGGACTCGGACGTGACCGTCACTGCCGTTAAAACCGAGGCGTCCCGAAGCGTGTCGGAGTTCTACCGAGAGGGGCTTGAACGCGTGCAGACGGGCCTCGCGCGGTTGAAGGCCGGGTCAATCGAGTGCGCCGAAGCGGAGACAGCCCTCGCGCGGATGCGCGAGCTGCTGACGTGCGAACAGTTCGCGGAGCTTCACCGGCTGCTGTTCTCTCTCCCGATCAGCGAGGCGATGGACAAGGCGGATAACTTCCAGAAGATCTCCGAGCAGGCGGCGATGATCAGCCGAGGCCATTACGCGGTCAACTGCGGTTCTACCCGCTTCTACACGGCAAAGAACGGCACGCTGTTCTTCCCCGACCGTGCCTTCGGCAAGGGAGAGTACGGTTATGTCGGTTCGTGCCAAACGGTCGTACGCGGCACAGAAGGCCTCCAAGCCGAAGATCCGGAGCTGTTCATGAGCGAGGCATACGGCCTGCATGCCTACGCGTTCAAGGTGACTCCTGGCCGTTACACGGTGCGGCTCTACATGAAGGCGGGTTACAAAAAAGGATTCAAGCCAGGACTGTTTGTCCAGAGCATCGATCTTCAAGGCAAGCGAGTCTTGGACAGCCTCGACCTGGTCGCCGCCTGCAACAATGATTTCAGCAAAGTGTTGATCAAGGAATTCAGCGATGTCGAGGTGACCGGTCAAACCCTTGAAGTCCGGTTCTCCAACGACGAGAAGCACGATCCGTCCGTCAAGCTTATCAACGCCATCGAGGTCATCCGCTCGCCGGCGGGCCCTGTTGGGCCTTAATTTGTCGAGCAAGCGGATGGCAGTGACTTTGAAAGAATAATGAAATGAAGAAAACCACTCTCACGGGTGTCTTGTCAACGGCGACCTTGCTTGCCGCGTTCTTCGGGGCAGCAACACCAGCCGCAATGGGTTCCGCCTGCAAGATCGCGGATGTCTTCGCGCCTTCCGAGCCGGGGCAGGTCTGGCTCGGCGGGCCTCTGGGTGCGAAGCTCAGCGCCTCGATCCATAACCAGGTGATGGCGCAAAACATCGATCGCATCGTTCAGCCGTACCGCGACAAGAAAGAAGTGGGCGATGGGGATTGGCGCTGTGAGTACTGGGGCAAGTGGGCGACCTCTGCTGCGCTGGCCTGCCGCTATGAGGCGACGCCCGATCATCGGGACGTGCTCGCGAAAGGCGTCCGCGAGCTTCTGGCGACGCAGGACCCGGACGGCTACATCGGCACGCGCAAGCCCGAGCACCACCTCAAGGGGTGGGACGTCTGGGGCCGCAAGTATGTGCTGTTGGGGCTCCTTGCCGATTACGACATCACCGGCGACCCGGCGGTTCTGGCCGCGGCCAAACGCCATGCCGACAGCCTCATCTCCGAGTGCGGTCCGGGCAAAGTCAACATTGCGGCGATCGGGTACGCCAACTGGAAAGGCCTGCCGCCCAGCTCCGTTTTGGAGCCCGCCGTGCTCCTATATCAGCGCACCGGCGAGAAAAAATACTTGGCGTTCGCCGAGTATATCGTAGGCCAGTGGCGCAAGCCCAATCTCTGGTCGCCCGACGGGCTGCGTTTGATCGAGGACGCCCTTGCCGGCAAGCCGGCGGCCCAGATCGGCGGTGCGCCGAAAGCCTACGAGATGATGTCCTGCTATGAAGGGCTTTGCGAACTCTACCGCGTGACCGGCAGCCGAAGCTATCTGGACGCCGCCGTCCGGCTCGCGGACAGCATCTTTCAAGACGAGCTGACGGTCATCGGGTCCGGCTCCAACCATGAACTCTGGTGCGGCGGCCGGAAAAAACAAGACACGAAAGATCAGCTCGTCATGGAGACGTGCGTCACCGTCACGTGGATGAAGTATTGCTGTCAGTTGTTGCGGCTGACCGGCGACCCGAAATACGCCGACGCCTTGGAGACCAGTCTCTACAACGCGCTCTTGGGTGCCTTGACGCCGGAAGGCCACTGGTGGGCGTACGGTTCGCTGCTGTCGGGCGAGCGGGTGCCGAGCCACGTGCAGCAGGCCGATGTCGGCACGTGCTGCTGCCCGGCCAACGGCCCGCGGGCGCTGTTGCTGACTCCGGCGTGGGCGGTCATGGCCGCTGCGGCCGGGCCTGTGGTCAACCTGTATAATCCCGGAGCGGCCGAGGTGCGGCTGCCGTCGGGAACCCGCGTACGGCTGGTTCAGGCGACCGAGTATCCCGCTGGCGAAACGATCACGCTGAAGGTCGCGCCGGAGAAGCCCGAGGCGTTCACGCTGGCCCTGCGGATTCCGGCGTGGAGCGCGCGAAACACGCTTCGGGTTAACGGCGAGAAATGGCCCGGCGACGTGAAGCCGGGGACGTATGCGAAGATTGAGCGCACATGGGCGGCGGGCGACACGGTCGAGCTCAGGCTGGACTTGAGGGGGAGGATGCTTTCCGACCCGGCCGGAAAAGGGTTTGTCGCCCTGGCCAGCGGCCCGCTCGTGCTGGCCTTGGACCGCCGTCTCTGCCCGGACAAAGCGCCTGCCGGCTTGGAAATCAAGCCCTCGGAGGGCTCAACGGTCACGCTCACCCGGAACGCGGCGGCCGCCGAGAAGGCCGGCGTGCGGCTGGCGTTCGACGCGGCTTTCGCGGCCAAGGACGGCACGCGGCACGCGATCACGCTGTGCGATTACGCCTCTGCCGGAAACACCTGGAGCGGGCAGTCGCTCTATCGGGTCTGGCTGCCTCAGCCGCTGGACTGTTCCACAGCCTTGAACGACCTGCCGCTCTGGCCCAAGTGGGGCTGGGCAAAAGAAAAACCAACGATGCCGCCCGCACCCACGCTTGGGACCGGAAAGGACCTGCCGAAATGAGACCACGCTTCGCAATGACCGCGCTGCTTATCAGCTTCCTGGCCGCCGCCGCGACGGACGCCGCGGAACGGCCAGGCTTGCCTGTCTTCGGCGACGATTTCGACGTCGTGGGGCTTTTCGTCGAGAACTGGGAGGCCACGAAGGGGACGAAGAGCGAGAGCGGCCGCGTGCTCATCCCTGCGAACAACAACCTGACGCTGAGGCGCGTTCCGGACGGCGATTTTGCCATCTCCGCCGAACTGACCGTCGAGAAGCCCGCGGGGCCGGACATCGGGCACTGCGGCGTGATCCTGGACGGCATCCACTTCATGGTGAAGCCGACCGCTCATCCGTCCGGCGGAACCGCCTACCGCGTTCCGGGGGAGGAGCGGTCGCGGGGAACCGCGGGAGCGATTCCGGGCTTCGAGTTCGGCAAGCCCTGCCGGTTCCAGATCTCGCGGGCTCGGCTTGGAAAGGGATACAGCTACACCTTTAAAGCCAACGGCCAACTCGTCGATGCCTTTTCGGTCGTCATGCCGGCCAACGGCAAAGTGAGCTTCTACGGGTACAAGACGAACCTGGAGGTCGACAACTTCCAGCTCTACGCCCTCAAAGGTGACGCCTCGAACAACCTGGCCGTCAACAGCTCGTTCGAGCATCTGCAGGAGGGCATGCCGATCTACATGAAGCCGCGCTTGGGCGGGAAGTATGCCTTTGACGGCTCGTGGACCGATTTCATCGGCACCTTCGCCATCGACGCGCAGGAGAAGAGGTCCGGGAGCCAGTCGGTCCGCATGACGTGTGGCGGTCCGGCCTCGCCGAGTTCGAGCGGCGTCGGCACGCACAATGCCAACGTGATGTCCCAAACCCCGGTGACCTTCTCCGTCTATCTGAAAGCCTCCGAAGACAACTTTCCCGTGACCCTGAGCATCTGGGAGCTGCATCACCGGACGCACACCAAGTCCATCCGTGTGTCGAAGACTTGGGAGCGCTATGCCTTCACCGTGGAGAAGCCGGAGAAAGCCATCGTCCGCGCGAACGTCACCTTCGGTCAGGCGGGAACGGTCTGGGCTGACGACATCCAGATTGAAATCGGCGCCGAGGCAACCCCGTACGCGCCCAGCCCGCTGGACAAGGAGAAATGTCTTCCGGCGAAGGCGGGGGCGCCGGTCATTGAACCGGACATCCGTGTGGGCCGGGTGCAGCGGGCTCCGGTCGTGGACGGGGAGTTAGAGCCGGTCTGGTTTGAGAAGGGCGCGAAAACCGACTCGTTCTTTCTACGGGGCTGGGAGGCCCCGGCCAACCGGACAGAGGCTTACGTGGCCTGCGACGGCGCGTTTCTTTATGTGGCGGTGCGCGCCTTTGTCCCGAATGTCGCCAACGTCAAAGGCACGCGCCTTGAGCATGACAATCTGCGGATCCATGGCGAAGACTGCATCGAGATCCTGCTCGATACGACCTTGGGGCGGGAACGCTATCATCATCTCACTGTGAATGCTGCGGGTGCGAAGACGGACATGGCTCCGGGGCGCATCCTCGCGTGGAACGGAGAGTGGGATGCGGCGGCGAAGATCAACGCGGCGGCGCGCTCCATCGACTACGAGGTCAGGATTCCCATCGCGATGTTCACGGGCGTGGATCTGGCGGGCCGGTGGGGGCTGAACATTGGGCGGAATGACACGGCGAGCGGCCAAGCGGTGTCGCTGTTGCGGACCAAGGAGTTCAGCTTCCATGTCCCATCCCTCTTCCCGGCTTTGGTGTTGCCGGAGGGAATCGTGGAGAGATACCGGATCGGCTTGCAGGATCTGCGCTTGGTCGCCGGACCGGACTCCCGTGTTGTCGTTTCCGGCGCTGTCGGCAACGGGAGCGGCAAAGTGTTGGAGGCCGACATTCAAGTCCTTGCGGGGGCGACGGAAAACGTGGTCGGCACTGCGCGTCTGGCGCTTGGGAAGGGCGCGACGGCGCTGTCGATCCCCTTGAAGGGCGTAACCGGCGCGGACACTTTCGAGGGCGTCGTCGTGCTCTCTGCCGGCGGCGAGGTGCTGCTCCGGGAGACGAAGCGCCTGGTGCTCGCGCGGCCGCTGGAGTGCTACACGCGGCTCAACTACTACATGGGCGAAGAGGCTGCCGAACTGGTCGGCACGCTGGCGCTGCCCGACGCCGCGACGCTGAAGGGACGGATCAGCCTGTCGGGGAAAACATTCGAGGCCGGTCTGGACTCGGAGTTCGCGCTCGAGCTTCCGCTGAAAGAGATCGGGAACGGAGAGCATACGGTTGCCTTGGAGGTCCTGAGGGGTGCCGAGACCGTCGCGAGCGGGACAGCCACGCTCGTGAAGCGCGCCTTCCGAGCCGGCGCGACCCAGATCGACCGCCAGCGCCGTTGCCTGGTCGTCGACGGCAAGCCCTACCTTGCGATCGCTCCCTTCTTCGGCGTCGAGCGCGGTATCAAGACGAACGACCAAGAGCGGGTGCTGCGGAACATGGTGCGGCTGCACAAGGAGATGGGATACCGATGCTTCCTGCCGGGTGCCGTTGACGATCCTCCTGTTGGCGCGCAGACCCAAGCGTTCTTTGACCTGTGCGCTCGGGAGGGGATCAAGAGCCTCTTCTGGCCTTTCCAGTCCTGGAACCGGCGCGCCGCAGTCACGCCCGAGCAGCGGATGCAGAGCATGAAGAGCGACGGCATCATCGGCTGGCTGGTCGTGGACGAACCCGAGCTGTACGCCAAGTCGGAAGAGGTTGAGGCCTTCATGGAGGCTCATCGGCGCGCCAGCCCATATACGCCGGTCTTCATGAACAACACGCTCATCGGCATCCCAGGCCGCTTCGCAGGCCTGAAGACCGACATCCTGATGCTGGACGACTATCTGACCAACCGCGAAGGCCGCAAGGTCGCGGAGATGATCCGCGCGACCGAGATGATGTGGGAGGCGGGTCGGGCGGAGCGTCTGCCGGTCTTCTACTTCCTAGCGGGCGAGAACCTTCACAACCACTACCGCGAATGCACCTACGCCGAGCAGGTGGCCCAGACCTATGGCGTCATCATCGCCGGAGCCCGGGGCGTTTCCTATTTCTGCTCGCTGCCGCTGTATCCCGAGGACTACCGGGCCTGCGTGGACGTCAACCGCGAGTTGCTCGAGCTTGAGGACGCCATCTTTTCTCTGGAAAAAACGTCGCCTGCGACCGTGACCGGTTCAAGCGTCGTGCGCATGACCCGGCGGTTGGGCAAACGGCTTTACATCATTGCCCTGAATGTGGATAATGACCGTCCCGTGGACGTCGACATCGGGTTGCCTTCCGAGTTCCGTTATGCGGCCGAGGCCGAGGTGAAGTTCGAGGGCCGGAAGGTCAAGGTGACCGGCGGGAAAATCGCTGACGTCTTCAAGCCCTTGGAGCGGCATGTGTATGTCGCGACCCTGATGGATTAGGTTTGACAGGAGTGTAGACGCATGAGAGCCCCGCATTGCAGCACGTTGATCGGAATAGGGATCGCGCTATTGATTGGACAGGCGGCGGTCGCGCAGAAAGCGCCTGTGCCTGTAGATGAGAACCGGGTGGTCCTGCTGTCCGACACCCATATCGACAGCCGCGGGCTGACCCGAGGGCAGTTTGCGTCGATTGAGGATTTCAAGCAATGTGTTCAGCAGGTTCTCGACATGAACCCGCGCCCGGCCGCCGTCTTGCTCCTCGGCGATTTGACGGAGGACAGTTCCGCCGAGTCGTTCAAGCGGTTCCGTGAACTGCTTTCCCCATGGGATGCGGCGGGCGTCCGCTACTATCTGACGCTTGGCAACCATGACAGGGCCGACGTGTTTTTTAAGGTGTTCCCGGAATACCGGAATAAGACCGCTGTCTCTGGCGGCGGGGTGTCGTGTCTGATCGAGCTGCCGCTGGCCGATTTTGTGCTGCTGGAAACCGTCGGGATCGGAAGCCCCGACTGGTTCGGCGGGGTGAAGCAAGAGGACAAGGAGTGGCTGAACGGCGTTTTGAAGCGGCCGGGCTCCAAACCGCTGTTCGTTTGCGGCCATCATCCGATCGACCGGAATCCGGCAGACACCGACCTGCGCCAGGCCGAGGCCTTCCAAGCGTGGATTTACGGGCACAATCACGTGGCGGGCACCAAGCGTACGGCAGACGGCATTCAGACGGTCGGCCTGCCCTCCAGCAGTTTCCCGACAAATACCCGGGCGTACGCGGTCTTGGACATGAGCAAGAAAGACGGGCAGGCCGAGTTTCGACTTACCCTGGCCTCTCCCGACCCGGCCAGCAAAGAGCAGGGGCGGCTTGTGACGAGCTGGGTCGCGGAGGAGCCCGCGCCGGGACTCATCCCTTGGCCGACAGAGCTGCGCCGCACTTCAGGCGAGTTCGTCCTCACGGACAAGACGGTGCTGGTGGCGCCGGCGGACCGTCGCCAAGAGGCGCTTCTCTTGGCGACGCCGCTGCGCCGGGCGACGGGGTTCCCTCTGCCCATCATCGCGCCGGCCCAAGGCAAGAGTGAAGAAGGCTGTATCGTGCTGCGCGCGGGTGCGGCCGGGGCGCCGGGGCAGGAAGCGTATGCGCTCACGGTGACGGAGAAGCGGATCGTCATCACGGCGGACACGGCGGCGGGACATTTCTACGGGACCCGGACGCTGCTCCAGCTTCTGCCGCCGCAGGCCGCGACGGGACTGCGACCCGAAGCGGGCAAGCCCGTGAGGTGGGCGGTTCCCGGCGTCGAGATCAAGGACCGCCCGCGTTTCGCGTGGCGGGCCTTCATGCTCGACGAGTCCCGGCAATTCCACGGACTGGACGCGGTGAAGCGCTCTATCGATGAGATGGCGGCGTTCAAAATGAATGTGTTTCACTGGCATTTCATCGACGGCACCGGCTGGCGCCTGGAGATCAAGCGCTATCCGAAGTTGACCAGTCTGGGGGCCGTTTCGCGCGGGTCAGGAGCCGGTGATATCCCGGCCCATGTGGAGGCGATCGAAGGGCAAAGGTATTATTACACGCAGGAAGAGGCGCGGGAGATCGTGGACTACGCGGCCCGCCGCCATGTGCGGGTGGTTCCGGAGATCGAGGTGCCCGGGCATGCCGACGCGGCGTTGCGCGCCTACCCGGAGTGGAGTGCCGCCGGCGTTTTCGACGTGACGCAGCCCGCCGTTGTCGAGGCGGTCAAAAACATCGTTGATGAAATGCTGGCTCTTTTCCCGGATGCCGTCATCCACACCGGCGGGGACGAGGTGGATTATAAGGCGTGGGAGACGGCGCCGACCATCCGGGCGGCCATGTCGGCGCGGGGTCTGACGAACGCGGCGCCCCTTCAGGCGGAGTTCACCGCCACGCTGGCAACGCACATCGCGGGCAAAGGCCGGCGCATGATGTATTGGGCGGACGCGCTGGAGCAGATCCCTCCAGAAAAGGGCGTCATCCTGCAGTTCTGGCGCGGCGATCCCGCCTTGATCAGCGAGGCGGTCTCACGCGGGTATGACCTGGTGAACAGCTTCCATGTGTTCACCTATCTCGATTACCACTACGCCTCCCTGCCGCTGCGGCGGGCGTATGACTTTGAGCCGGTGCCGCCGGGGCTCACCCCCGCGCAACAGGCGCGTATCAAAGGATTGGGTGCTCAGGCCTGGGGAGAGGTCATGCCGACGCGCTTCCGCTGCGAGCAGCAAATCTTTCCCCGGCTCGCCGCGCTTGCGGAGGTGGCGTGGACCCCGCCTGACCGCAAGGACTATAACCGTTTCGTGAAGAGGCTGGCGGTCCAGGAGCGCCGCTGGGATCTCGCCGGCGTCCAGTACGCGCGTGATCGCGCGCGGACCGTTGAGCAAGAGTGGGACGAGGTGCTTTCTGGCGAGAAGATCGGCGGTTGGACGCCTTCGGAAATCGGGTTGGGCAAGTCGCGTTACGACTCGGTCCGGGACCATGACAGACGTCTTGACGTCACGCGTTTCATCCGCGGCCCGGGCCGCTATCGCGTCGGTTTTGTGGCCACCGGCGGTGCCGATCCCCTGCACGTGCGCCTCGTCGAATTGAACGAAAACGGCCAAGCGGTCGCCTCCGATTGGGGCGGGTTCACCGGGGCAAGTTTCAGGCCGGGAAAACGCGGCGGCGACGCCCACGTTTTCGAGCTGGTGATGCCGGCCGTGAAAGAAGGTGCCTCGTACGAGCTGCGCATGAATCGGTTCGGGCTGAAAGGCTCAGACACGAGCGGCGACATTTTCATCAAGAAAGTCGGCGATGTGCGGCCTGTCTATCGCGAGGGGCCTGCGTCGGAGCGGACCTCGCTGCGCTGAGCCGCTCGGCGGCGTCACTTCGCGAGGAGTTCCGACAGCACGCGGCCATCGGCGTCGGGCAGCGCGATCCCCAACAATTTTGCGATCGTCGGGGCGACGTCGACAATCGCGATGCGGTCGAGCGTGACGCCCGGCTTGATGCCGCAGCCGTTGGCGATGAGAAAGCCGTCGAGTTCAGGGTCGCTGTTCAAGTAACCGTGTGTGCCGCCATAGTTCACCGTCGGCACGACCTCAGCTTCGCCAGTGGCGTCACTCTTAAACGCATAGCCCGCCTTCGGGTAGAGGATCAGGTCGCCCATTCCTTGGTTTTCCGCAGGAGTGGGCATTCCCAGACCGGGGCCTTCATTGCCGTCCAGCACGCGGTCCACACCTTCCGTCTTGGCGAAGAGCTCCTTCAGCCTGGGCAGCAAGTCGGCCTTCTGCGCGGGATCGGTGACGTAGATGAAACAGATGCCTCCTTGCGCCAGCGCGGCGGCCTCGCACGTCGTGATGCTGTTTCCCGATGTCTGGGCATGGCCCGCTTTTTTCAGCACCACATTGGGGAGCACGATTCGGGTGATGCTCTTGAAGCCGTGGTCGGTTGTGACGATAAAGGTCGTCTGGTCACGCAGGCCGGTGCCTTCGACGGTTCTGACCAGCGCGCCCACCAGTTCGTCCGCGAAGCTGAGCGCGTCGTCCCCCTCCGGCGAGCCGGGCCCATGGATGTGGTGCATGTGATCGGTGTTGAAAGTATGGTACATGAGAAGGTGGGGGCGGTGTTTCGCAAAGGCGAACTGCGCGGCCCGGGTGAACGTCGCGTCAAGGATCTTCGCGTTCTGACGTTTGGGTCCGGGATGCATCCACCGGACTTGTTCGGGAGTGAGGGCGCCGTCCGCGATCATCTCGCGCACCAAGCGGTCCTCGGGGTCAGGCAGCTCGGCAAAACTCCAGGTGAGGGTCGGTGCCCGCGTGGTCGCAGGCCAGTTGACCTCCGCCGTTGTCAGGCCCGCAGCGTGCGCGAGATCATAGAGCGTCGGCGCGAGGACGTAGCGCGTTTTGTCGGCCCACTGTTCAACCTTCGGCGGGAGTCCCGCGCCCGGACGGGTCAACATGCCGTTGAACAGCACGCCGTGCTTGCGCGGGTTCACGCCGGTGATCAACGTGGTGTGATTGATCCACGTGACGGAGGGATTCGACACGGTCATGGCGCGTGCCTGTGCGCCTTCGGCGGCGAGCTTGCGCAAGTTGGGGAGCGGCCGCGAGGTGTCGTGCCACAGACGCGCGGGAAAACCGTCGATGCTGACGAGAATGACGTGGCGGTCTTTTTCCGGCAGACCGGCTGAGAGCGAACGTGCGCCGGCCACGAGAACGGTTCCGGCGAGCAGGAGGGAAACGGAAGAAGCGTTCATCATCTGAAAAACTCCATGGCTGATCGGGAACCACTCCAGAACAGCTATGGGTTGCGAGTATGGCGGGGTGATCAAAAAGAGTCAAGCTTCCGTCGGCAGAATCGGATAACATCGGGTTGACTCATTACGTATAATGTGTATACTAAAGGGGAAAGTGGTTAAGATTTTATGTCAAGCGTTCCGGTCCACATGTCGAAGGTGATGAAGGCCGTCCTGATTCATCAGGCGGGGGAGTGTCTGTGTCATGTGAAGCTCTGGGCAGGGTGAAAACGGGAGTGGTTATGTGTCAGTACACGATGCGGGTCTGTATGGTTCTGTTAGCGGTTCAGATCGCGAATGCGGCGACACGCTATGTGGTGCCGCCCGAGACGCCGGAGGTGATGCCGACCCCCAATTATACCAGCTGGGAGACGGCGGCGACGAACATCCAGCAGGCCGTCGATGTCGCCTCGGCTGGCGATCTCATTTTCGTCACGAATGGCACGTACGCTCTGACGGGCCCGATCACCATCGCCAGTGCGATCACGTTGCGCAGTTTCAAGGACGGGGTGACGGACCGCGACGGCACGGTGCTCGACGGCGGGTTCCCGACGGCCACCAACCGCTGCGTGTATGTCAACAATGCGGCGGCGGTCATCGACGGCTTCACCATCACCAACGGCTACGCGGCCACGAACTCGCTGCTCGGCTATGGCGGCGGGTTCTACTTGAACACGAAAGGCGTGGTGACCAACTGCGTGGTGGCCGGCAACCAAGCGGAGTCTCTGGGCGGAGGAGGCTACGCATACGGAGCCTGCCTGATCGTCGACAGTCTGGTCTTGGGCAACGCCTGCTGGACGAATATTCCAACCTATGGCGGCGGGTTGTATGTCAACTACTCCATCGTCAGCAACTGCACGATTCGCGGCAACACCGCCCGCAGAGGCGGCGGCGTTTATATGAACAACACCTGTCAATTGATCGACAGCAAGGTTCTGGAGAACACGGCTCGCATCCTCTCATCGAATGACGGCGGCGGGGGCATTTGGATGAACGCCAACGGGATGATCGCGAAATGCAACATTATTTCCAACAAGCTCGTGGTCGTCAACGGCACCGCCTATAACGCCGGGGTGAATCTGGGCAGCGGCGGAACGCTGAGGGACAGTCTGCTCGCGTACAATACCGGTGCGGGCTACGGAGGCGGCGTTTCAGCCGGGACTGGGCGCATCGTCACGAATTGCGTGATCCGCAACAATTCCGCCAGCAACGGCGGAGGCGTCTACCTCTCCGGCGGCGGGCTGGTCACGCATTGCACAATCGTGAGCAATAATACGGCGGCGTTCGTGCAAAACGGTGTCCTACGCAACAGCCTGCTCGCGAACAATGGCGACGGCATCTGGGGTGAATCCCAGGGCGGGGGCACCTATCAGAACTGCACGATTGTCAGCAACGCGGGAACAGGCATCCGGATCGGTAATAGCACCTATGCGATCACGGGTATCGTCGAAAACTGCATCGTGTATTACAACCGCGTTGCCAACTACTCGAAGACGGCTGCGGCGGGGATCGTCTTCACGAACTCCTGCACGTACCCCGTGCCTGCGGGTGCCTATGATGTGGGCGTGGTGACGAACGTTCCCGGTTTTGTGAACTATTTGGCAGGGAACTACCGCCTCACCGGCTCGTCGCCGTGTATCAACAAAGGCCTGTTCCGCACCTGGATGACCGGTGCGGTGGACTTGGAGGGGGCGCCGCGCATCATCGGCAAGGCGGTCGACATGGGGGCCTTCGAGAGCCCTCCGCCCCGCGGCACGCTGCTGGCGGTCTTCTGACCGGTCGGGGGGCGGGGGCATCCGAAGGCAGGAAGGGGTTCTGCTGTTTCAATCCGGGAAAGGGCGAAAAGGAGCGTTTATGTTGAACGTGATCATATGTCTGATTGGCGCACTGGCGGTCGCCGCCTCTGCGCAAGAGCGGGGGGCTACGATTCTCAGCGACGAGTTCGATACGGCGGCGACCTTCGCGGAGAGATGGGTTCCGCAGGGCCGGACGATAAAACCCGAGGCCGGGCGGATTGCGTTCCCCGGCGGCGGCTCGCTCACGATGAGGGGCAGTACGCCGTTGGAGTTCTACGCGGAGATGGACATCACGGCCGACATGTCGCATCAGCCCGACCAGGCGAAATGGAGCCATGCCTTCTGTGGTTTCAGGATCGAGGGGTTCAGTTTCCTCATCCTGCCTTCCGGAAACACGTGGATGATCTACAAGTTGACCGGGTATGAGAAAGCCCATGGGAAGCAGGTGAAGATCGATGATTTCGAGCATAAGAAGCCGGTCAGGCTCACGCTGGTCCGGAAGGTCGACGACGCCACCGCGACCTACAGCTACCGGGTCAACGGCAAAGACGCCGGCTCCTTTGTCTGTGAGGCGCCGGCGGCTCTTTCCGATAGCGGCGGAGCGCCAGGGGCCAGCAAGCCGCTGGAAATCTTCAGCTACAACGTGAACATGACGCTTGAAGCGTTCAGCATCTCCGCGCTCAGAAGATCCTCCGACGACTCTCGCAACGTGGTCATCAACAGCTCCTTCGAGCACGAGCAGGGGAGCTTCCCGCTTTACTACTGCCGCTCAGGATTCGATCTTGCGAAAGCGGCGCTGATCCCCTACGAGCAATTCCTTGCCACCTGGACGCTGGACACCGCAGAGAAGCATTCCGGCAACCAATCCCTCAAAATGGTTTTCGATGAGAGCATGGGCGGGCAGAACCTTTGGGCTTGGGGCGCAGGGACCGTGAAAGACCTGCCCGGCGTGTTCAGCGTGTGGCTCAAGGCCGATCGCGAGGACTTTCCGGTGTCGATCGGCTATGGCAAGCGCAAGGAGGTCAAGGTCGGAACCACCTGGAAACGCTACGAAGTCGCGAACCCGAAGCTGCCGGGGGCCGGGGTCTATTCTCCGGTGACGATTTCATTCAACAAAGTGCGCGGCACGCTTTGGGCGGATGACCTGCAAGCGGAACTGCTGAGCGTCCCGGATGGCGCCGCGCTCACCAATGAGGGAGTATATGCGACGCCGTACAAGCCTTCCGAACTCGACAAGCAGAGATTCGGCAAGAGCGAGGGAGTGCCTGTGCGCGCACCGGAGATCACCCTGGCCAAGCTGCCCGAGGGCCTGGTTCCCGCCGGCGATCTCGACGCTTGGAAAGACAAGGCCGCGAAGCTGGACACGTTCTTCTTCAAGCTCGAAAAAGCCCGGAACCGAACGGAGGCGTATCTGGCGTGTGACGACCGGACCCTCTACATCGGCTACCGCTGTTTCGTCGCCGATCTGTCTGCCGTCAACACCACGCGCGACGCGCATGACTCGTTCAGCGTGTTCAGCAAGGACAGCGTGGAGTTCTTTCTGGATCCCTGCGCCGACGGACTGTTCTACCACTTCGCCGTGGATGCGGGCGGCACGCGTCTGGACATGGGGAGGGGCCGCGATGTGGCATGGAACGGAACGTGGGACGCCAAGGTGAAGCTCAATGACGCGCTTAAGAGCATCGACTATGAAATCGCCATTCCATTCGCCTCTCTGGCGGCGTCAGCCATGAAGTCACGCTGGCTTGTGAACGTCTGCCGAAACGACAGCACGGTCAGAGAGCAGATCGCCGTCACGCGGACTCCGACGTTGGGATTCAAGCGGACGGAGTACTGGCCCTACGCGCAGTTTCCGGCAGAGGTTGTCGCACGGTATTCCGTGGGTGTCAGCTCCGGCGCGTACGCCGATGACGGCGGCGGCACGGCGGTCTCGCTCGTGATCGGCAACCTGACGGGAAAGGAACTGCACGCTCATGCCGAGTTGCTCGACGAGCAAAACAGAGCCGGAGCGCTGGCGGAAAAGGATGCACTTCTGAAGCGCTGCGAAAACCACGTCGCCTTCATCGCAAAGACGAAGACGAACCGGATACGCCTGAAGCTTTCGGCCAACGGCGCGCCATTGGCAGATCAAGTCGTGCCCCTCGAGAAACGCAACGTGGTCTCCATGCTCGGGCGGCTGAGCTACTACATGAACGAGAAAGAAGCCGTGTTCAAGGTCCTGACAACCGTGGCGCACGCTGATCAGATGATCGCCGCCCTGACCGTCGCAGGCAAGACGGTTACGATGCCCGCCGCTCCGGAGTTCAAGATCGCCGTACCGCTCAAGGATCTCCCGGAAGGGACGAACAGCGTGGCGCTGGTTCTGTCGAAGGACAATCAGAAGGTTGCGGAGACGGCCTCCGCGCTGGTGAAACGGCCCTACAGGGCCGGTGCGGCACAGGTGAACCATTTCACGCGCAGCCTCATGCACGACGGCAAGCCGGTGTTTCAGTTTGCGCCCTTCTTCGTGTTTTCGAAACATCAGCCAGAAGCGTACGTGCGCGGAGCCGTGGATTTTTGTGACAGGTACGGATTTAAGTACCTTCATATCCTTGTCGACAACAGGGCGCCCGATCAGGCTGTTTGGGCGCTTGAGCACGCTCAACAAAAAGGGATGAGAGTCATGCTGTGGACCAAATACAACGAACGGACGGACGAGGAAGTCGCGGCGCTCCGCAGGAGGCTGGATTTTCCGAATGTCATCTCGCAGATGGTGATGGATGAGCCCGAACTGGGGATGCCATCCGATGACGCCAGGGCGTTCCTCCGCAAAATGCGCGCGCTCTATCCCTACCATCCGGTACACATGAACAACACCGTGCTCGGCATCCCGAACCGCTACGCCAATCTGGAGACGGATATCCTGATGCTCGACGACTATCTGACGAATGTCGAGAAGCGGACCGTCCCCTCGGTCGTCAATCAGACCGACATCATGTGGGAAGCCGGAAAAGAAGAGGGGAAGCCCTGCTTCTACTTTCTGGTCGGCGGCAACTTCCCGCTGCACCATCGCGAACCGTCCTATGACGAGCAGGTCGCGCAGACGTACGGGAGCATCGCCGCGGGCTGCACCGGGCTGTCCTTCTTCTATGGTGTGCCTGCGACGCCCGGCAACTGGAAGGCCTATGTCCAGCTCAACCGGGAGGTGCTCTCGCTCAACGACGTCCTGCTGTCCGAAGAGGACGTCCTGCAGGCGACGTCGTCGGCCGATGCGAAAACGGTTCGGGCCATCACACGCAAGCACGCGGGGTTCCTGTATGTTGTCACATGCAATATCAGCGACACGGCTATTGATCCGGTGACGTTCACGCTGTCCGCGCAAAGCGCGTACGCCGGCGAGGCGGAGGTGCTGTTCGAGAGCCGCAAAGTTCCGGCTGGCGGCGGCAAGTTTACGGACTCGTTCGCGCCCCATGCCCGCCACGTGTACAAGGTCAGGCTGAAGTAGGTTGTCGGATGAGGTCACGAAAAACAGAAACCGTTCTGCCGCTGGCGCGGCACAAAGGAGAAAACAGATGAGCGCTCAAATCGCAACATGCAAAATCCGGAAGGTCATGGCTGCAGTTGCAGCCTTGGCGCTGGGGGTCTGTTCGGTGCTCGGACAGGCTGAGATTGACAAGAACTTTGTCGTGTTTATATCGGATACGCACATCAGTGAGAAAGGCGTCGATGAAAAAAATGACGGCACCGACGCGGCGAGCAGGCTGGGCCTTTGCGTTCAAAAGATACTGGCGAAGAAACCGCAGCCGGGCGTTATCATCTTCTGCGGCGACTTGACTCAAAACGGCAGGCCCGAACAGATGGCGCGGTTCAGAAAAATCATCCGGCCCTTGCGCGATGCGGGAATCCCTTGCCGGCTCATGCCCGGAAACCACGATTACTACCATGAGAAGGGGGCACACTATAACGAGCTGTTCAAGGAGGAGCTCGCGCAATCTGCCGTATCCAATAAAGTCGTCGGCGTGGTTGAAATGGAGCGGGTGGACGTCGTCTGCCTCGATACGCCGGACATGATCACAGAGGATGGCTGGTGGGGGAGGATCGACGGGGCGCAGCTCGACTGGTTAATGGCGTACATGCAAAAGCATGACGGCAAGAAGCCCTACTTCATTTGTACCCATAACCATTACCAGTTGCTGCCTGTGCCGGCAGGCGTGAATATGTTCACCGATGCGGCGGGAATCATCAGCGGACACGCGCACCGTTACGGTACGGAAAAAGTCGGGAGGGGTGTCCCGCAGGTCTTCATCCCGAGCACCTTTACGGAGCCGTTTGGCTACGTCGAAATGCGGCCCAAAGAGGGCGGGTTCATCTTCACGCTGATCACAGAGGATGAGAAGCACGAGCGTAACGGAACGGCCGTGACGGTTGAAGCGAACGTGGAGAAGGCGAAATGAAATGCGCGGCAGCGAGCGTCTTCCGGGTGGCGGTTATCGTGCAGGCGACGGCGGTCGCTGCCCTTTCCTTCACGAAAGGGGAGATGGGGAAAGTACAGTGGATCGGGGACGGAAAAGAGCAGCCCGCGCGCGACGAGGACTTCTACACGGACGATTCGGCCCCTGCTTTCTGCACGTCGTTTGCTGCGGACACATCGGTGAAACGCGTCGAGTTGCGCTTGGTCGGTCTGGGTCTCTATCGCGCGGAGATCAACGGAGAGCGGATTGGTAAAGCGGAACTCGCACCGCTTTGGACACCTTTCGGCAGGCGGGTGCTTTTCGATTCGTATGACCTGACGAAACAGATCAAGCCGGGCGAGAACACGCTCACCGTCCGACTCGGCAACGGCTGGTATAATCCGCTTCCTTTGCGCATGTGGGGCCGCTTTAACCTGCGGGAGCATCTTGCCGTCGGAAGGCCGGCTCTGGCGGCAGAAATCGAAGTGGTCAGAGCGGATGGCCGTTCCGAGATTCTCCGTACGGACGAATCCTGGCGTGTGGCCGATACGCCGCTGCTCCGCAACAATCTGTATTTGGGAGAAGTCTACGACGCACGCTGTCCGCGGACCGGCGGATGGAGAAAGGCGGTCCGCGTGCAAGGGCCGAAAGGGAAACTCTTGCCGAACACGGCGCCGCAGGTCGTGGAAATCGACGCATGGCCAGCGGTTGCCGTCAACGACGTGAAGCCGGGCGTGTGCGTGGCGGACATGGGGCGTAATTTCGCGGGCGTGGCAAGCTTCAGGCTGGGCAAAGGTGTCGCGGGGGAACGCATCACGTTCCGCTATGGCGAGCGCGTTTATGGAGACGGCACCGTGAACACCTTGACGGCGGTCTGCGGACAGATCAAGCGCAAGGGTATGGGTGGCCCGGGAGCGCCGGACCTCGCCGAGCAAACGGATGTCTACATCCGCAGCGGAACGGGAGAGGAAACCTATCAGCCGCACTTCACATGGCACGCGTTCCGTTATGTGCAAATAGAAGGCCTGTCGCATGCGCTCTCGGCGAGCGATGTCGTGGCCCACGCGTGGGCGAGTGACGTCAAGAACGCGTTGACCTTCGAATGCTCCGACGCGCGCGTCAACACGTTGCACGCGGTTTGCAGAAACACCTTTACGAGCAACATCATGGGGGTGCAGTCCGACTGTCCGGGGCGCGAGCGATTCGGCTATGGCGGCGACATCGCCGTTTCCGCAGAGGCTTATATCCTGAACTACGACATGCACGGCTTCTACTTGAAGACGCTGCAGGACTACGATGACGAGGCGGCGGCGGACGGGTTCATTTCAGGGACGGCACCGTTTGTGGGGTTCGTCGACCACGGTTTCGGCGGCAAGCATGGTGATGCGTTCGGGTGGGCGCTCGGCGTGCCTATCCTGATCGAGAAACTGGTGCGCTACTATGGCGATGTCGAGGCCATGCGCACCTATTATCCGATGTGCGCGCGCTATTTGGAAAAGACGGTTGAGGCCCACCCAGACCTTGTCATCAAGTCGTGCAACGGCGACCACGAGGCCGTAGAGGGCGAGAAACCGGATAAGAAGCTCACGGTTATGGCTCACTTCCACCAGTTCGCGAAACTGGCTGAGCGGTTTGCCCAGGCGCTCGGAAAACCGGAGGACGCGAAAAAATGGAAGGCGCTTGCGGAGCGGATCCGAGCGCTGTTCCAAACGATTTACATCGTCGACGGGAAGGTTGCCCAGGGGCGTCAGGCGGAACAAATCTTTGGACTTTACCACCGGCTCATTCCGGACGGACAAGTTGCCGCGGCTGAGAGAATCCTGCGCGGTGATCTGGCCAAGCATCAGGGCAAATTCACCACGGGTATTTTCGGAACTCACTACATGGTCGAACTTTACCCCGACCTCGTCGAACGAAACGTGACGCGGAATGATTATCCGAGCTTCGGGCATATGATTGACAAAGGCGCGACGACGCTGTGGGAGACATGGAAAGAGTCAGACAACATCTACAGTCAGAATCATCCGATGTTCGGGTCGGTCGACGCTTGGATTGTGCAAAGCCTGCTGGGTATCCGCGTGGCGGACGACGCCGTAGGTGCGGACAAGCTCATCATTGCGCCCTGCGCGACGCGCGCCGTGGATTGGGCGAAAGGGGAATATCGGACGGTGAAGGGCGTGGTCGGCGTGGCCTGGCAGAAGGCGGGCGGCAGAAGACGCTTGACGGTGAATATTCCGGAGGGGGTCTCGGCCCGTGTTCAGCCGCAATGCAATGGCGAATGGGTGGAGGTTAAGAGTGGACGGCATGCGTGGAAGTAATCTCCTGATTCTCCGCACGCCGTGTTGTGATCGCAGGGTGAGGCTGTGATGACAGCGGCGCTGACGAGGCCGCAAGGCGTGGTGTTTTCGTGGACGACGCGGCTCAACCTTTTTTCAACACGGAGTGAACCGCCTCCTCGAAAACGGAGACTGACTCGCGCAGCGCCTCTTCTTCGATGCAGAGCGGCGGAGCGACCTTGACGCACTCTCCCCCGATGCCCACCGGCGCGAACATCAGCAGGCCGCGGTGCAGGCAGGCGAGGTTGATCTTGACCGCCAGCGCCGGGTCGGGTGTCCGCGTTCCCGCCTTGACCGCCTGAATGCCGGCGACCAGCCCCATGCCGTGACAACAGCCCAGCACATCGGGGTAGAGGCTTTGGATGCGGCACAGTTCCGGCACAAACCATTTCCCCAGCCGCTCCGCACGCTCGACCAGCCGCTCCTCTTTGAGCACCTTCAGATTCGCAATGGAAGCGGCCACGGCCAGCGGCGAAGCCGAATGCGTGGAGGTCATGGAGCCCGGGGGATAGAGGGACATGATGTCCGTGCGCCCGATCACCGCCGAGAGGGCCAGCGAGGAGGAGATCCCCTTGCCGCAGGCGATCAGGTCCGGCGTAATGCCGTACTGTTGGTAGCAGAACATCTTGCCCGTGCGCCCGAATCCGGACTGGACCTCGTCTAGGGTCAGCACGATGTCATGTTCGCGGCAGAAAGCCTCCAGCTTCCGCGCATACTCGACCGGCAGAAAATCGGGGCCGACGCCCTGGTAGCTCTCGGTCATCACGCCGGCGATCTCGCCCGGCCGGACCCCTTTCTCCTTCAGCGTTTTAAGGAACAGGTCAAACGAGACATTCTCGTTCTTATACCCGTCCGGGAACGGCACCTGCACGAACGAGGGGTCACACGCGCCCATCCAGGTTTTCAGACGGGGCATGCCGCCCGCCAACTGGGCGCCCATCGTGCGGCCGTGGAAGGCGTTGTTGAAGGAAACGAAGATCTTCTTGTCAGGGCCGTACTTCTCAAGGGCATAGCTCTTGGACAGCTTGATGCAGTTTTCCGTCGCCTCGCTCCCTGTGCTGAGCAGGAAGGTCATGTAGTTCGCCGGGTCCGGCGACAGGTCGCTCAGCATCCGGGTCAGCGTGGCCCGGCCCTCGTGCGGAAACACGTAGGTCGACAGCAGAGGCCGCTCCAGCGCTTCGCGGATCGCCGCGCGAATGGCGGGGTGGCCATGTCCGGCGTTGGTGATCAGCACGCCGGAAGACCAGTCGATCCACCGGTTGCCCCAGCGGTCCGCGACGGTCGCGCCCTCTGCCGTGTCCCAGACGATCGGCGGCTGTCCGGCCATGGAGCGCGGCTCCGAAAGGCGCAGGGACTCGAACAGCGGCAGCGATTCCGGGACAGGGATCGCTGTGCGGATCGTGCGGAACTTCGTCTGGACGTGGGGGACGGCAACAGGTGTCAGATCATACTCGGCCATAGCTACCTCTTTTTCTCTTCGACATGCGGTTGACCGCCATAGACAATGTTGACCCATTCGCCCTCGGCTTGGATCGACAGGCGCGCCGCCTCGACCACCAACTCGTTGATGGAGCTGTTCGCGGGTGTCGCCAGCAGACCGGCCTCATTCACTTCGCGGATCAGCGCGCGCCGCTGCTCCAGCGTCGCGGCGTCGCGCTCCATGCGGAGCATGGCCTCCACGTTGGCCACGATGGAGTCGACGCCATAGCCGACCGGCTTCAGGCCCTTCCCCTCCCACTGCACCAGCCGGAAGAAATCAGGACTCACGTAATTGTAGACCGAACCGCCGCAGCCAGCGCCTTCGGCGTAGCTGTGCCGCACGCCGCGGTCCTGATCGTCGTGCTGGATCATGCCGCTCTTGCCGTTCCCCTCGCAGTACATCATCAGCGCCTGGTCGTTGCTGCCTGCGGCATCATTCGGATAACCGAGCCCGGCGCTGATCGACATCAGGGCGCCGTTTTCATAACGGACCCGCCCGTTCGCCCACAGATACCCCTCGTTGCCGTTGGGAAATTTCCCCTTAACGCCGGAGACGGAGACCGCGACCGGCTTTAGCCCCGTGATGAAATACACCAGATCCACATAGTGACACCCGACATAAACAAAGGGATCGGTCTTGTCGCACAAGAACCAGTTCTGGAAGTTGGAGTCGCGGTAATAGTAGGGCTCAATCAGCTTGGCCTCGCCCATCACGAACGTTCCGAAGCGCCCCTCGGCGTACAGGGTCTTGGCCACCAGCGAGCGGCGGTCAAAGCGCTTGTGGTACTCCACGCCGACAAAAAGGCCCCGCTCCAGCGCCAACCGCTCCAACTCCACGGCCTGCGCGTAGCTCAGCACCAATGGCTTCACGCACAGCACGTGCTGATCGGCCAGCAGCGCCGCCTTGACCATCTGGTAATGCATCTGATCCGGCACCGCCACGATCACCGCCTGGCGCGGCCGCGAGGCCGCAAGAACCTGCGCGAACTGATCGGGAAAAATCTGGCCGGCCGGCTCGGTCAGGTCCGGATGCGCCACAAAGCTTTGGCCGGGGAAGGCCCTCGCGAGGTCGGCGTTGTCTTTGAGCGCTTTCAGCGGAAGCGTGCTCCGGTCGCAAATATGGATGGTGCCCACCCCGCCCGTCCGCTGCAACTGATACACGGAGGGCAGAATCAGATCGGTCACGATCATGCCTCCTCCGACAATGGTCACATCCAGTTTTTGTTGCGCTTCACTCATTTCGACTTGATGATCCTCTGGGGTTGTCGCTTCCATTTCCGCAAGTTGACCCTCATCATAAGGCTCGCCGGTCGCTAGGGCAATTGCATGTTTGCTAAAACAGGTGCAAAAAGTGGACCGCGGGAAGTTTCGGCGTTGACGTTTCCGCTTAAACGGGACTATCCTAAACACATCGTCAAATCTCGCACGGGAGTAATGTCATGATTGTTGTCAACACCGAGACGGTCGCGGGCTACGATCTTCTTGAGGTGAAGGGAATGGTTCAGGGCAACACGGTTCGCGCCAAGCACATGGGCCGCGACATCGCCGCAAGCTTTAAAAATATGGTCGGCGGTGAGCTCAAGGGATATACCGAGCTTCTCACCGAGTCGCGCAGGGAAGCCCTGACGCGCATGCTCCAGCAGGCGCAAGAGCTTGGCGCGAACGCGGTTGTCAACGTCCGGTTCACCACCAGCGCCATCACCGCAGGCGCGGCCGAAATGATGGCGTACGGAACCGCCGTCGTTGTCACGCCGAAACTTCAGCCGTAACGGAGGATCCCATGGATCAACTCGTTGCCCTCGCCGTCACGGCCGTCGTGATCTTGGTCGGGCTGTTCGCCGGTAAAGCCACGGAGAAACGGCACCTCGCCAGCCTGAGCCAGCGTGAGGCGGAGAATGCGTGCTTGCGGGTGACCACCCTCAGGCAGCCGCTCGACGTTTCTCAGGCCCCTCACACACCGGTGCTGGTCTGCGGCGAGGCGGTTATCGCCAGCGACGCCTTCAAGAGTTGGGCGACCGGCCTGCGCAACCTCTTCGGAGGGGAGGCCAAGAATTTCGGTCGCCTCTACAGCCGCGCCCGGCGCGAGGCCACGCTCCGCATGTTGGAGGATGCCCGCCGGCAAGGATTCGACGCGGTCTGCAACGTCCGCCATATGAGCACCGACATTGGAGGCAACGCGGTGCGGCCGCAGAACAAAGGCATGCCCATGGCCACCTGTGTCGCCTTCGGCACCGCCTATAAGCGCGGCTGACCGGCCATGCCGCGCCACCCGCACAGCGTCTTTGACGAGCCGAATTTCAGCCTTCAGCCTCTTGCCCGGGAGGTCAACGAGCAGGAGGTCTGGTGCGAGCCAAGCCTGTTGCCGAACGTCCGCCCCGCCGCCTCATCGCAGACGTATGCGGCGCTGCTGCGCGAGCGGTGGCTGAGCGCCTCGCCGGCCGTCTCCTGCCTCACGGCGGCGGGGCTGGCCCTTGCGGCAGGCCCGTTTGCCATCCTGTCGGCGTTCATGAAGACCTCGTCGCCGAGCTTCGTGATCGCCGCCGTCATCGTCGGGCCGCTCGTCGAGGAACTCGGCAAGGTCGCAGCGCCCCTGATCACGCTTGAGCGCTGGCCGTACCGCTTCATTTCCGGCGCCCAGCCCGTCGTGCTCTGCGCGGTCTCGGGGCTCGTGTTCTCCGCCATCGAAAACCTGCTCTACCTGCATCTCTGCGCGCGCGACCTCGGCCCCGCTTTTGCGGCGTGGCGCTGGTCTGTCTGCACGGTCCTGCATGTCGGATGTTCCCTGATCGCGGGCCTCGGCCTGCGCCGCGTCTGGCTTGCGGCGCGGGCGAATTGCTCGCGCCCGGACATCTCCGTAGCCGCGAACTACCTGATCACCGCGATCGCAATCCACGGCAGCTACAATGCGGTCGTGCTCTTGCTCCAGGGCAGCCATTTGCTCTCTTTCGGCAAGTGACCCGGCCCTGACATCAGAGCAGGGGTTCCGGTTGCGGGGCAATTTTCTCAACTTCCTGAGTTCGGATATGCTCTAAGTTGAGGGTTCTTGTGGTCCGAAAAGGCGGCCGCTGAATGACCTCAACCCCGAGAGGCGTGACAAAGACCAGCAAATACGGTATAAATAATGAACTTTAAATCCGTGTTATGCCGATTTTGTTTAGGGAATGCGGTTTTTTTATCCCAATAATACGGTTGCGTAATGAGTGGCGGAGGCGCGTGGACTCAGGAGGCTTGGCATGAATCATCGAGCAGGATCAATGTTCGCAAAGTCTTTTTTGGCGCTCACCCTTTCGGGACTCTTGCCCCTTGTTTCAGCGGGCGAGGACAGCACCACGTTTCAGGACAACTGTGCGAAGAGCGCGGCTTACGGCACCGTGACCCTCCTCAAGGAGTGGTATGATGCCGCCGGGAACAAGCTGAGCGCGCCGCCCGCCTTGTCGCAAACGGTGACGATTACCCTGACCGGCGCCAAGGCTTGGTTGCGGGTCATCTACCCGGCCGGCGACACGGCGCACCCCATCTTGACGTCCGCAGTGCTGAAGCCGGACGGCGCGGGCTCGGCTTGGCCGGCGGAGGTCAGCGCGATCTTCAACAGCGGAACCAGCGTCACGGCGAACTCCACCAAAGAGCTTTCCAATGTGGTTCTGCTGTTCGAAGACTGCGCCGAGCAGAAGTTCGACAGTCTTTCCGGATATTCGCGAACGTTCTCCGGCACGGGCGCGAACGCGGGCAAAACCGTGATCGGCGTCTGGATCAAATCGGGCAGCAACAAAAGCGGCGACGGCTCCGGGTATGGGGTCTATGTGGGCCGCGCCCTGATGGCCCCGGCAGGCTCTTCCTTTACGGTGACGGAAACCGGGCTGCCGGACGGGTGGTCTTGCGGGGCGGGCCTCGGAACCTTCACGGGCAGCGGCGGCAGCGGCACGCATACGGTCCGGAACCAGATGACCCAGAGCCAGACTCCGGCCGTCAACCTGGTCAAGACTGCGGGTACGGTTTTGGACGGGGAGGTCTATCCGCTGAACGGCGCGCACCTCGTGACCTACACCTACACGCTGAGCAACACCGGCTACACTTGGTTGAAAGACCTGACGGTGACGGACGACAAGCTCGGTGCCATCGGAGCGGTGGCAGGGCCTCTTGCGCCGGGCGCTTCGGCGGTTTTGCGCGTCGACGCGATGGTTTCTGCAGGCGTCACGAACACGGGGACGGTTGTCGCGACGCCGTGCACGCAGGCGGGCGGCCCGGTCGCCGGCCCCTCGCAGGTGACCGACGCCGATGATGCCGTGGTGGCCGTGCTGCCGCCGCCCGACCACGAGCAGGTTGTGGTCGTCAAGGAGTGGTACGATGCCGACGGCGAGCGGATGGCGACTCCGCCGCTGCTTTCGACGACGGTGACGATCGCGGCCACCAACCCCCTCGCCTGGGTGACGCTCGTCTTTCCGGCCGGCGAAGCGGCAAACCCGGTGATCACCTCCGCCGTGCTGAAGCCCGAGGGCGCGGGCTCGGCTTGGCCGGACGCGGTCAGCGCGACGTTCGATAACGTCGCGCGGACGGTGACGGCGAACTCGACGAAGGCGCTGTCGAATGTCGTCCTGAAGTTTGCGGATGGCGCGGAGCAGAAGTATGACGGTCTTTCGGATTATTCGGGCACGTTCGCCGGGACCGGCGCGCATGAGGGCAAAGCGATTGTCGGCGTCTGGATCAAATCGGGCGACAACGCGAGTGGCGACGGCCCCGGGTTTGGCTCTTATTTCGCCCCGGCCTTGATGATTCCGGCGGGAGCCCCCTTTACCGTGACGGAATCCGGGCTGCCCGAGGGCTGGACGTGCGAAGCGGGCCTTGGCGATTTTACGAGCGGTGGCGGGAGCGGCACGCATACGGTGAAGAACCGGATGCCGCCCGACCCAGTTCCCGCTGTCCGTCTGGTCAAGTTGGCCGGCACGGCTCCGGACGGCGAAGTCTACACGTTGGATGTGGCCGGGCCCGTGACGTATACGTTCCAGATTCAGAATACGGGCAACACGTGGCTGAAGAACCTGACGGTGACGGACGACAAGATCGGCGCTATCGGCTTGGTTGAGGGGCCCCTGGCTCCGTCTGCGTCGGCGACGCTGACTTCGACGGTGGCTCTGGTTTCGGCCACTGTGACGAACGTGGGAGCCGTCACTGCGGTTCCCTGCTTGCCGGCCGGGCAAACGCTCACGGGGCTCTCCTCAGTGGCGGACACGGATGACGCGGTTGTGCGCGTGAAGCGGCTGGCGGAACTCGGTGACTTTGTCTGGCTCGACGCCAACGCGAACGGTCTGCAGGATGCGGGCGAGGCCGGCGTCGCGGGGATGACGGTGCGGTTGTGCGATGGCGGCGGGACCGAGTTGGGTGCGGTCGCCGTCACGGATGCGAACGGCGGGTACCGGTTCTCGAACCTTCTGCCGGGCACGTACGCGGTCCGGTTCACCGTGCCTTCCGGCTATGTGCTCAGCCCCTCTCACGAAGAGGACGACGATGCGGTCGACAGCGATGCGGACCCTGAAACGGCGCTGACGCCCGCGGTGACGCTGGATGAAGGGATGACCAACCTGACCCTCGATGCCGGAATATGGCTGCCGCAGCCTGCGGTGAGCCTTGTTAAAACCGCAGGCACGGCCCCGGATGGGCAGGTCTATACAATGGCCGGGGCGGGCAGCGTGACCTATACCTATGCCGTAAAGAACATAGGCAACACGTGGCTCAAAGAACTGGCTGTGACGGACGATAAGCTCGGTCCGGTTGGGATGGTCAGCGGGCTGTTGGGCCCCGGCGAAGAGACGAATCTGAACGCGACCACGACCGTTTCCGCCGATGTGACCAACGTGGGCACAGTGTATGGCACTCCCGTGACGCCACAGGGAGACCAGCTCCCCGGGCTGGACGATGTCTCGGACAGTGATCCGGCCGTCGTGCAGGTCCAGCCGTTGGCGCTGGCTTCGCTCGGCGACCGCGTTTGGGTGGATGCGAATCAGAATGGACGGCAGGACGACGGGGAACTGGGGCTGGTCGGTGTGACCGTGACCTTGCTCAGCGGCGGCGGCGCGACGTTGGACTCGACGGTGACGGCTGCCGATGGCGGGTATCTCTTCAGCAACCTGGGGCAAGGTTCATATCGCGTGCGCTTCTCGCTCCCGTCGACGGCGTGGCATTTCGTTGCCGCCGACCAGGGGACGGACGACACGCTCGACAGCGATGCGGACCCGGTCACCGGCCTCTCGCCCGTGATCACGCTCGCGGGCGGCCAGCACGACGCGTCGGTGGACGCCGGTGTCTATGGCGGTTTGCCGCCGGGCTTCTGCGACACGCTGACGGTCGGTGAGAATTTCAACGCCCTGATATTCGGCGACCTCACGACGACGGGCGGCGACACCGAAGGCCGTTTGGCGGTTGGCGGCACCGCCCGGTTCGACGCCGCCGTCGGTTATAGTGTCGGCATCGCGGAATACGGCGAGAGGATCCCTCCGCTGAACGGCACGGCCGACATGTTGATCGTGGGCGGCGACCTGTATGACGGTTTGTTCCAAGTGAACGGTAACATCGTGTATGGCGGCACCCGGTTCGGCCCGGTCCGTTATCCCGTCAACGGCAACACGACCCGGCAGGTGCAACCGGTGACGTTCACCTCCAGCGGCAACGTGGCAGACGACGGCAGCGGAAAAACGTTCGACACGCTTCAGCAGCAATTGGAACTGACCAGCGCGATGATCGCCTCCATGGACAATCGCGGGGTGGTGACGAACGATCTGGACAAGACGGACAGCATCATGACCTTCATCGGCAACGATGCGGTGCTGAACGTCTTCAACGTCAACGCGGCGGACTGGAGCGGGTCGCAGATGGACATCTTGATCATCGCGCCGGCCTTCAGCACCGTGGTTTTCAACATCCACGGCTCTTCGGTGGAACTGTCCAACGGCGCCATCCGGCTGACGGGTGTGACGAACGACCGCATTCTTTTCAACTACGTCAACGCGTCTCTCCTCCGCACGACGGGCTTCACGCACGAGGGTGCGGTGCTGGCGCCTTACGCCGACGGCACGTTCAGCGGCGGCGCTTTCGAGGGTTTCGGCGTCTTCGGCGGTTCCGTCGTGACGTCAAACGGGTTCGAGTTCCATCACTACCCGTTCCGCGGAACGATCTGTACCGAGGCTGAGACCAGCCCGGCGGTCGATCTGGTGACGACGGCGGGCGATGCGGCAGACGGCGCCGTGCTGACGGTGCTGGGCGGCTCTGATGTGGGGGTCTCCTACCGCGTGCGCAACGTGGGGAACACGTGGCTCGACCAGGTGCGGGTCACCGATTCGGTTCTGGGAAGCATCGGTTCTCTCGGCCAACGCCTGGCTCCGGGTGCGAGCGCGACGCTGACGGCCGTCCTGCCGAATGTGACGTCCGAGACGGTGCTGCAGGGGACGGTCACGGGGCGCGCGGTCCGCAATGACGGGACGCTCTGGAACGGTTACGCGGGTGTGTCCGACACGGACTCCGCCACGGTCAGGGTCGGCTCTCCCTCCGCTGGAGGCGGCGATCCCTCTGCGGCCTGGCAGCGGCCCGACTTCGCGGTCACCGGCCTGGCGTTCGTCTCTCAGCCTACCCTGACGGGAGACGTGTTCTCTGTTCAGGTGACGGTCGACAATCACGGCGAGCTCACGGCGGACGCGGGCAGGCTGACTCTCTACCTCTCGAAGCCTGAGGCGGTGGCGGTCGGCGAGCAGGGAGTTGCGTCGAAGTCCGTGGGCGTTCTGAGGCCCGGCGAGTCGAAGACCCTGTTGTTCCAGAATCTGACGGCCGGCACCGCGCCTGGCACTCAGCACCTGCGGGCTTATGTTGACAGCTTGGATGGTGTCCGCGAGTGGAGCGAGGGGGACAACCAGCTTTCTGCCGTGTACACGCTGAACCCCATCGCGCTCGGCATCACCCCGACGCCGTACGGGGTCGAGTTGTCCTGGAACAGTTTCTGGGGTCAGAAGTATACCCTGTACCGCTGCACCGACCTGACTCAGGGGTTCCTCTTGTTCAAGTCGCATGTGGAGGCCACGCCCCCGGTGAACACGTTCATCGATGCGGATGTCAACGGCATGCGGTTTTACCGGCTCGTGGTGGAGGAGTAAGGCACACAGACCCTGTTTTCTCGCGACGTCTGCGGCCGAGGGGACCGGTGGCTCGGCCTTCCTGCGGTTGACGGGCCCAAAGAGCGGGCAGGGCCGCGGCGCAACAGTTTTGTCGGCGAAAGACGCCAAAAAACGCCCGGCACAACAATTTTGTGACGGGCGTTGCTTTTTCCCCGGTCGCCCAAGGCCGGAGTTCTTGTCGGAACGACATAATACCGTGGCGTGCCGAATGAGGATTGTGTATGATTGACCCCGTTTTTCCCTGAGCGGTGTCTTTCCAAATGCCCCGTCTCCTCCTTGGCATACCCTCTGCTTCCTGATTCAAGAATTGACGTTGATTGAGACCGGAGTCCGTAAGATGCCCAAAAGAAACGACCTTTCGAAAATCATGATCATCGGCGCGGGGCCGATTGTGATCGGCCAGGCCTGCGAAT
>CAYZQL010000014.1:0-31670 GCA_964480555.1 uncultured Lentisphaeraceae bacterium
GGCGATAATGTGCAGGGCCAGCGTGGTTTTACCGGAAGACTCTTGTCCGTACACTTCGACCACGCGCCCGCGCGGCAGGCCGCCGACGCCGAGGGCGAGGTCCAGCGAAAGCGCGCCGGTCGGGATGATGGCGATGTTCTTTGACGCTTCGGCATCGCCCATCCTCATGATGGCCGACTCTCCGAATTCTTTGCGAATCTGACTTAAAACCGCCTCCAGCTGCGTGTTGACTGCTTTCTTCTCGGCCATACATTTCTCCTCGTGCTATGCGCTTGGTAAAGTGAGAGCAGAATACCAAAAAACAGGGGCCCGGAGGGAGTGTTTTCTTACTTTCCCCGTCGCACTTCCTTCTGCACATGAAATCCGGGTGACCGTTTCTCGCCTCCCGCAGAGCGGACCCTGCCTGGCCGCGGCCTATTTCGTCACATGCCGCATCGCCCGCAGGATCAGCAGGCCCAGCGAGGCCATCACCAGCACCGAAAGCAGCGTCAGGCCGTGCTTCGACAAGAACTGCCGCAGACGGACGCCGCCGCCGTAGGTGACCTCGCCCTGCGGCGGGAGCGCCAGCCGCCACTCTGCCGCTTTCCGCCCGCTGCTCAGATAGGCCGTCACACTTTGCTCGTAAACCGGCTCCGCCTTCACCTCCGGGTTGCCGTAAGCCAGCCGGTAGCGCTGCCCCTTCTCCGCAATGAACGCCGCGCGGTAAGCCTGCCGCACGAGCGACACGCCGCCTTCGCCAAAGGTGAGCGGCGGGTTGTCATCGTTTTGCACCCAGACGCGCAGCCGCTCCGCCCGCACCTCCGCGAAGCTGAGCTCGGTCTGGTCGCGCGGCGGCATGCCCGGCAGACGCGAGCGCGCCACGCGCCCCTCCGCCACCGTTCGCCAGCCGCCGGCAACGGGGCCTTCCACCGTCACCGCCCGCTCAAAGTTCTGTTGCGCCGGATCGAGCGCGAGCCCCACCACCGGCTGCCGCCCCGCGCCGAACTCCAGCACGGTTCCCTTGCGCCCGGCGTCCTCGGTCACCTTCACGTCCCGCACGCCGATGCGCTCGCGCCGCTCCTTTGCCACCGCCACCTGCTCGGTGTCGCGGAAGGTCACCGCATCGATGCGGAAGGGCCGCTGCTCCACGCTGAAGCGTTTGATCTGGCCACGGCCGGCCTCTTCCGTCACCGCCGTATACGAAGAGAACACGCGGTCGTCCGCCCGGCCGATCACCAGCTTGAAAAGGCGGTTGGTCAGCGCGGGCAGATCGACGGTCTCTTTCTTCACATCCGCAAAGCGGCTGTAATCGAACAGCGGCTCCGCCTTTTTGACCGGCTGCCAGCCCCCCTCTCCGCCCCGCACGTAAAGGGTCACCGTCTGCTCGTAATTGCGCAACGGCGTGCGGAGGGTCACCTGCGTGAGCGACACCGCGTTCGTGCGCTCGATCTCGCACACCACCGCCAGCCCGCCCTCGGGCAGCTGCTCGAGGCTCTTGAGCTTCGCCTCGCGCGGTGTGTGGCGCTCCTCAAAGACATACTCGCTCTCGGCCTGAATCACGCGCGGGACTTCGCGGCCCGCGCCGTCCAGCACCCTCAGATCGGCGAGCCCGGGCAGGCTGTTCCCGAACACATGCTCGTCCAGCGTCACCGCCGCCACCGCCGCCGTCTCGGTTTCGCCTGCGATGTCGCGCGTGACGCGCCACTCCCCCGCGCCCGCCGCGCAAGCCGCCGACAACCCTACCGCTCCGCACCAGAACACGTTTTTCATTCTGCCTCTCTGTTCCCGTTCTTCAACCTTCCGTCCTCTGCTCTCCGGCCTCCGGCTCGAACAGGTTCCGGTACTTGAGGTACACGAAGGAGCCCAGCACCAGCAACACGCCCACCGAGATGAAGGCGACAATGCGGTAGAGCGTATCGAGCCCGTCGAGGTCGGCGAACAGGAGCTTGCCCACCGCCAAGGCGAAAAGCGACAGGCCGCACCACCGCAGCCACCTGCCGCGCACACGGATGCCCGAAAAGAGCAAGGCAAAGGCGAAGAGCGTCCACACCAAGGTCACCGCGCCCTCGCGGAAATGCGGCGCGTAGACGCGGGCGATCACATCCGACTCCAGCGTCAGATAGAGCCAGACCTGCGCCAGCGCCAGCCCGAAAACCTTTGTGAGCCTTCCCTCCGACCAGGCGAGCCGCCAGGCCGCCAGCAGCGTCGCCGGCAGCACGCCGTAGGTCAACGCGCGGAGCCCCGCAGCCTTCCAGAATGCGACGCCCGTCAGCAGCCATGGCCTCTGGGTGTCGTACAGCTGGCTCAGATCCCACGTCATGCCGCGCACGCACGCCACCGCGAAGAGCGCCGCGGCCGCCTTGCCCAGAAAACCGCTGCCGGTCTTGTCCGACAGCCAGAGCATCACCAGCGCCTGCAGACACCACGCCATCGTCAACCACTCGCCCGAGATCATCAGCATCGGACTCATCGCCAAGAAGACCGCGGCCAGCCCGATAAAGAGGCCGACCAGCACCTTGTCCGGCAGCTCGCGTTTCAGGCAGGTGTACACCAGGGCCACGTAGACCGCCGCAACGGCAAGAGAGACCAAGCCGGTCCCCTCTTTACCGAAAACCGGCTTGAAGAGCAGAAGCGCCCAGGCCCAATAAAGTCCCGCGTTCAGAAAAAGGGACGACCATTCGACCACGCCCGTCATTCGCCGTTTACGGATGTGGATCATGATCACGGAGAGCAGGTACAGCAAGTGGATCGCCGAAAGAAAGATCAGTCCGTGAAGCCACTGCGCCGATGTGCGGTGCCCCCCCTCGCAGGAGAGAAACGCCAGCCCATATGAGGCCAGCATTCCCAACACGTTCAGGACCGGCCAACGCCGCACCAGCGAGATGCCCAGCACGCCGCAGCCCAAAAGCAACACGTACCCGTAGAAGAAAAGGTCGCTCGCCTCCGAACCGCCGAGCATGACCGGCGTCGCGTATCCGCCGACCACGCCCAGCAGAGCGATCAGCGGCGACTGATAAATGACCGCCAGAAGGCCCGCCGTCATCGTCACGCACGCCATCAGCGCGAACGCCGCACCCTGCGTCATCAGATGGTACATGCCCGACGCCGCATAAAACGCGAAGTAGAGCGTCACGAACCCCGCGCCCGTAAGCCCCTGCCCCAGCAAGTGGTATTTCTTGAAAAGCAGCCGCACTCCCAAAACAATCAGGCCGACGCCCGCCGCCAGGCTCAGCGCGACGCGCCCAAGGGGGCCCATCAGCCCCTTCTCGATCGAGTACTTCAGAAAGAACGCGATCCCCGACAAGACCACCACAATCCCGATACGCAGTAGCCAGTTGGTCGCCACCGCATACTCCCACGAAACGCCCGGCTGACGGTACTCCTCGCCGATCACCAGCCAGTTCCAAGCCTTGCCCAGCGCCCGCTCGAACGCGGTGGGCTCCGCAGGCTGCGGTGGCAACGGCGGGAGGTCCGGCGTTTTCAAGACCGGTGGCGGTCTGACCTCAGCCGGTTGGGCGTACCTCACCGGACCCTCCGCGGGAAGCGCCGGGGCTTGACCCTGAGCCTGCCGCGGGGTGCCCTCCTCCTGCTTTCTTCCAGCCCCTTTGGCCAACGCTCTCTCCAAAGCGGACAATCGCAGTTGCAGCTCATCCACCCCGCGGCTCACCGCCGACAGCCGGACCAGAATGATGATGGGGATAACAAACAGAATGCCGAGCGCCCCGAGTCCGATGAGCATCCAAATCAACTCTTCCATAAAAACCTCCAGAGATATTTTTGATCAGTATACCTGCTTCACCCGAAACCGCGAAACATAAATTCCGGAATTCCTCTCACGCGAGGCGCGCGCCGACCCAAAAAAGAATGCGACGCCGTTTCGAAATTCGGTACCGTTTTGCGTATTCTGTGGTATCCTTTTAATTGACTTTTAAGAGTCATGGAGCCCCCATGAAAAAATACCTCGTTCCTTTGGCCTTTGCGGGTTTGATCCTTTTGTCGGTCGTCATCGGTTTCTGGCGCGCGCGGAATACCCGCCACCCGAACGCCGTTGAACAGCGCGGAGATGTCGGCCTCGCCCAATCCCTTCACGCCAGAGCTGCCGCGCAGCCGAAGCCCTCGCTGGCCGGCCTCCCCAAGCTGACCTCCGCAACCGGTGCGACATCCGCCGCCGCGGTCACCAACACGGCCGCGCCCGCGCTCCTCTCGGAAGGGACGTTGGAACCGCTGCGCCGCGCCTTCACGCCGCCGCGCTTCACCGAAGACCCCTCGCTGCCGCGCGAGCGTCAGGCGCTGCTGTCCAACCGCCTGATCATCAGCCCGGAAACCCGCTCGTTCCCCAAGGCCCCTTCTGGCGCGCAGTCTCCCACATCCCGCAAAACCACGCCGTTCATCGTGCAGTTCAACACCCCGGTTTCCGACGCGTCGCGTAAACTCCTGAACGATGCCGGTGCCCTCGTGCGCGGCTTCTTCCCCAATAACGCCCTCCTCGTCGAGCTCACCCCCTCCGCCCTTGCCGGGCTCGACACGCTCGCGCCGGTGCAAGCCGCCACCGAATTTCTGCCGACCGACAAGCTCCAGCCCTTTCTCGCTTCGCTGCTGGCCGCCTTCCCGGCCGAGACGCGCGTCCGGTTGACCCTCCAGACCTTCGCGCCGGAAGACGCCGAATCCGTTGCCGCCGCCGCCCGCGCCGCAGGCGGCGACGTCGAAGGGGTCACCGCCGGCACACGCTGGGGTATCATCCAAGCCGCCCTGCCGCTCGGCGCGGTCCGTCCCCTGGCCACCCGCGGGGAGGTGCAGTGGATTGAGGAGCGGCCACAGCTCCAGAAGCGCAACGACAGGGCGGCACTCCCCTCGCACCTGAGCACAACCAATGCCTGGCAGACGTGGGAACTCACCGGCAAAGGTCAAGTCGTGGGCCACGCCGATACCGGGCTCGACACGGGCGTCGCCTCAACGATTCACCCCGATTTTCAAGGCCGCCTGCGTGCGGTGATCGCCCGCGGGCGCCCCGGTGACGCCTCAGATCGTGACGGACACGGCACACACACCGCCGGATCGATTCTCGGCTCGGGTGCGGCGAGCGCCGGCCAATACCGCGGCATGGCCTATGAAGCGCAGCTGGTCCACCAGTCCGTCGTGGACGGGAACGGGTATTTCACGGGCATCGGCAGCGATATCTACGACCTTTTCGCGGAAAGTTTCGCCTATGGGGCCTGCATTCACTCCGACAGCTGGGGCTCCGACACCTACGGAGCATATGACAGCGACTGCCGCTCGGTCGATCTCTTCGCCTGGGATCATCCCGATCACCTCGCCGTTTTCGCCTCCGGCAACTCCGGCCGCGACGCAAACACGAACGGGGTGGTCGACACCGGCGCGGTCGGCTCGCCCGCCTCCGCCAAAAACGTGCTGGCCGTCGGAGGCACGGAAAGTGACCGCACGCCCGGAAGCGGAGGTTACTCCGGCTACACCTGGGGCGCCGCCTGGCCGACCCGCTACAAGGCCAATCCGGTCAAGGACGACTATCTGTCCTACAGCGCCACCACCTACCCTTACCGCCAAGGAATGGCGGCCTTCTCCAGCCGCGGCCCGACCCAAGACAACCGCATCAAGCCGGATGTCGTGGCCCCCGGCACGGATGTGATCTCCACCAAATCATCGGTCGGTTACGCGGTCTGGCGTGACCTCGCCTCCAATCCTAAATACTGTTTCGGCGGCGGCACCAGCATGTCGACGCCGCTGGTCGCGGGAACCGCCGCCCTCCTGCGCCAGTACGCCGTGGAACGCGGCGGTGTGACCAATCCCTCCGCCGCCCTGCTTAAGGCCATGCTGGTCGGCGGATCGCGCTCCCTCGCGCCGGGACAGTACGGCACGAACGTCACCCAGGAAATTCCGTCCTTATCGCCCAACAACGTCGAAGGCTGGGGCCAGCCCGACATCGAGGCCACCGTCCACCCCTACCGGCGCATGGTCAGGCTCCTCGACCGCATCAGCCCCGCCGCAGGCGCCACCAACACCTTTGCCGTCTCCGTCACCGTCAGCCATACGCCCCTCGACATCGCCCTCGTCTGGATCGATTACCCGGCCACGGCCGGGGCGGGAGTGACGCGCGTGAACGACCTCGACCTGCTGGTGACCGCCCCGAACGGCGCGGTTCTCTACCCGAACGGGCGCACCTCGCGCGATAGTGACAATACCGTCGAAACCCTGCATGTGGGCGCCGCCCAGCCGGGCGTCTACACCGTGCGCGTGATCGGCTCTGCCGTTCCTTTCTCCGGCGGCACGGCCGCCCTGTATGTGCGCGGCGCGATCGACGAGCCTCCCATGATCGTTCACACGCCGCTCCCGGCCCAATCTTCGCTCACCGGTTCCTATCCCGTCACGTTCCAACTCCAAGCCCTTACCCCGGTCGCCGCGGGACAGGCTCGCCTGAGCTGGACGACCGGTTCGGCCACAGCCCCCACCGGCGTGTGGCAGAGCGTCAACGCGGACTGGATCACCAAGACCACCTTCAGGGCCGTGATTCCCGCCCACCCGGCCGACACCTACCTCCATTACTCGCTGCATGTCGTAACCGGCGACGATCAAGTCAGCCTGCCGAAGACCGCGCCGGCGGAAACGTTTTCCTTCTATGTCGGGCAGCCGGTCGAGCTGGTCGTCGAGGGTTCTCCCGCCCGCTACGGCACGGTAACCCCCCCTTACGGAACCAACACGCTGCTCACCGGCGTCCCCTTCGATGCGGCCGCCTTCTCGCCGATCCTCCTCTCCAACGGCGTGCGCCGCGTCTGCTCGGGTTGGACCGGAACCGGCGACGTGCCGGCGCTCAACACGACCAACACCGCCACCCTGGTCATCTACCAGCCCAGTTCGCTCACCTGGCTATGGCGTGGCGAGATCGCCCTCACCAACCGCTACCGGCTGGCCGACACCGGCGACCTGTTCGGCGAAAGCGTGACCTGGCATCCCGAAGGCTCGCCAGCCTCCAGCGAGACCGCACTCGACTTCGGGTTCTTCGGCTCTGACCCCTACGCGTTCTGCGGCTGGTCGGTGGACGGCGCGCGCTGGCCCGACGCCTCATCCACCTCGCCCAACCCCGCCACAGGCATCCCCATGACCCGCCCTCACCTCGCCCAAGGCGATTACCTGCCTTTCTGGCAGGACACCGACGGCAACGGCCTCAGCGACTGGTGGGAGCTGCGCTATTTCGGCGGCGCCAGCACCGGCGTTTTTGCCGACGATGACCCCGATGGCGATTTCTGGACCAATTACGGCGAGTTCCTCGACAACACCGACCCGCGCGACCCCGCCAGCCAGCCCACCCCGCCGCAAATCACCGTCTTCCCCCTCGCACCTCTCCAGACAGCCCGTCCGCCCTGGACGGTGCGCGCCGACATCACGGACAACCTGTCCGTCGAGCTGGCCATCCTTTACTGGCGCGAGAGCGGCGACTCCGCTTGGCAGACCATCGACTTGACACGGGTCGAGGACAACACCTTCGAGGCCTCCTTCAACCCGCCCTCGCACGGCGCGAAACAGGTCGATTATTTCGTCCTGGCCGGCGACCTGATCGGCTATCTCGCTCCCGAATTCTGCTCCGTCAGCCCGACGTACAGTGTCCTCGGCGACTATCCGACCCCGTGGCTCGTGGTCACACCCGACCGTTTCGACACCTTCGAGCTCAGCGACGACGCCACCAACGTGTCGCTGACTGTCGCCAACCTCGCAGGCCCGGACCTGGTGTGGACCGCCCGCGTCGCCAGCGCCGCCGCACCCTTCGCGGCCACCAACGCGGCCTGGTCACACAGCGGCAGCAACGACTCCTGGTGCATCACAACCAACCGCACCTGGAACGGCGACGCCGTCTGGTACTGCGGATCTCCCGCGACGCGCCGTTACCCGAACGGCTGTCATTCCCTGCTCGACACCCCGCCCTTCACGGTGGGTACGGGCGGAGGGCTCGTTTTCCGCCAGTGGATCAAGACCGAGCCCGACGCCGAGCCCTTCTTCTGGGACGGCGCGGTCGTGCGCGTTTCCACCAACAACGGCGAGACCTTCACCCTCATCGAGCCGGCGGGCGGCTACCCCTACCGCATCGTCGACAACCCGGACTCCCCCTTCCCCGCCAACCAACCCTGCCTGGCCGGCAATGGGGACGGCTGGGAGACCCTCGCGCTGGATCTGTCCGCCTATGCGGGGCAGCGCGTCATCGTGCGCTTCGAGTTCGGCTCCGACTTGTATGTCATCGACGAAGGCTGGTACCTGTCGCACGTGACCCCCTTCTCCCTCGATGCCCCCGCCCCCGCCTGGCTGATCCCGCAAAATCCGTGGGGCGGCACCTTGCCGGGCATGTCCTCCGCCCCTGTCGCGATGACCCTGGACCCGACCGCCCTTGACTTCGACCAAGAGGCGCTGGCCTGCCTCCGCATCGACAGTAACGATCCGTCGGCCGTCCCCCTGGTTCCGGTCACCATGCGCCGCGGTCACCGCATCCTCCTCTCCGTGAGCGGCCCCGGTTCGGCCGTGGCCGACACGACCTTCTTGTTCCGCCGGACCCAAACGAAGGTCACTCTCCAGGCAAAGCCGGGGGCTTACCTTTCAGGAATAGACATAAATGGTTCATATCAATCTGGTTACGATTATACAACCGTCTCCAAGACACTCGTCTTCTCCGATGTTGGGGCCGATCAGTTCATCACCGCATGGTTTGAGCCGGGCACATGGACGCTCACGGTGGTCAACCCGTACGGCGTGGCTTCGCCTTCTGCCGGAACATACTCGCTCACCAACGGGACACGGGTCAACGCCTCGGTCGTGTCGCCCATCTATTACGACAGCAGCATTCGTCGCGAGTGTACCGGCTGGACCCTGTCAGGCCACACGCCTTCCTCAGGCACAACCCCTGCGGCTTCCTTCGCCGTCACCAACCATGCCGCGCTGACGTGGAACTGGAAGATTTCCTACCTCCTGACCGCCACGGCCCAGCCCAACGGCACGGTCGCTCCGAAGGACGGTTGGTATTTCCCGGGCACGAGCGTTATCATAACCGCAACCCCTGCACCGTATTATCATTTCGACAGGTGGTCCGGAGACATTTCGAATGCCGGGCTCGACGGCAACCGCATCACCGTTGCGATGATTGCCCCGCGCACCGTCTCCGCCTCCTTCGCCCCCAATCTGACCCCCACGCGCGGCGTGCCTGAAAACTGGCTGGCCAAATACGGTGTGGCACCGGACTTCGAGGCTGCCGCCGACTCGGATACGGACGGAGACGGGATGCCCGCCTGGGCGGAGTGGCGGGCGGACACCGACCCCACCGACGCGCGGTCCCTTCTGGTCTTCCATGGGCTGACCCGCACCGGCGCGGTTCAAAAGGTCTCATGGATCGGAGGCATCGGCCGGACACAATACCTCGAGTTCGCCGCCTCTCCCGCAGGCCCTTGGCGGACTCTCACCACGAACCTCCCGCCCACCTCCGTCACCAACATCTTTTCGAGTCCGGCTACCGGGTCCTCGGGCTTCTACCGCATCCGCATCCCGTGACCGAACGTCAATGATAGTCGCATAATCGTCAACGCCCTTTCGTCGCTTTACAGGTGCCCTCGTTTGATAATCAGCGACATCACAGCGATATCCGCAGGATTCACGCCGGGTATACGTCCGGCCTGTCCCAAATTCTCCGGCCGAACGCGCATTAGTTTTTCGCGGCTCTCAAAGCGCAATGACGGAATCCGGGCGTAGTCCAGCCAATCCGGAATACGGACGGCCTCTTCCAGCTTGGCGCGCGCGGCGGCCCGCTCCTCTTGAGCAATATAGCCTTGATATTTGGCACGGATCTCGACCTGCTCAACCACTTCCGGAGGCAGGTCGTTCCGCCGCTGCGGCAAATCGTCATACCGACCCTCTGGACGCGCCACCAGGGTCAGAAGCGGGATGCCCCCGTCGCGCGTCTGCGCCAAGCGCTCAAGCTCAGCCGCGGTCAACCGCTCAAACGTTCGCGTTTGCGACCGACATCTCTCATCCGCCACCCCTAAGCAATCGGCCTGTGCGCAGAGCCGATAGCGCGCGTTGTCCTGCCGAAGGATCAGCCGGCGCTCAGCCCGCGACGTGAACATGCGGTAAGGCTCGTTGGTCCCCTTGGTCACAAGATCATCAATCATGACCCCGATGTAGGCGTCTTGGCGGCTCAACGTCAAAGGTCCTCGCCCCAGGACACGTAACGCGGCATTCGCCCCGGCCATAAAACCTTGTGCGGCGGCCTCTTCGTACCCTGTCGTGCCGTTCACTTGCCCGGCAAAGTAGAGACCTGCGATACGGATGCTCTCCAGCGTGTGCCGAAGCTCGCGCGCGTCGATGCTGTCGTATTCGATGGCGTAGGCGTAAGCCGCAAACTCAGCCCGCTCCAAACCGGGCACGCTGTGCACCAGATCGACCTGCACATCACGCGGCAGGCTGTTCGAGAGCCCATTCGGGTAGATCCAGTCGTTTTCGCGCACCCCCTCCGGCTCCAAAAAGACATGGTGCCGCTGCGCGTCCGTGAACTTCACCACCTTGTCTTCAATCGACGGACAATACCGCACGCCAGTCCCTGTGATGGAACCGCCATACAGCGCACTGTCCGCCAGATTTCTGCGGATGATGTCGTGCGTCTGCGCCGTGGTATGGGTCAACCAGCATGGAATCTGAGGGCACAGGGGCCTGCGAGAACCAGAAATGTTCCACGTGGAGCATTCCGGAGCGGTTTCATCGCTAATTACCCCGTATTTAGACGTCTCATCCTCCCCCGCGTGTTCCACATGGAACAATTTAGCCCGCATCGAAAAGAGCGGGGGCGGTTCCTCGCCAGGCTGAATGGCCGTCTTGCCCCAATCGACGGTCGATGCCAACAGGCGCGGCGGTGTCCCTGTTTTGAGGCGGATCAGCTCAAAACCGGCTTCTTTCAGCGATTCCGACAGCCGATCTGCCGCCGGACGGCTGTCGCCGCCTCCAGGAACAGACTCCTTGCCGATGTGGATTCGCCCCCTCAACGCCGTTCCCGTTGTCAAAACCACCGTCTTGGCCGCGATTTCTCCGTGCGCGGCCGTCATAATGCCCGTCGCCATCGCGCCCGCCACGTTGATCTCGGTTACATCATCCTCGAGTACCGAAAGATAACGGGTGTTTTCAACGACGCGCCTCATCCTTTGCGCGTACTTGGTCTTGTCGCACTGCACGCGGGTGGCGCGGACCGCCGGGCCGCGGCTGGCATTGAGCGTCTTATATTGGAGTCCGCACAGATCGGCGCTGAACGGCATCTCACCGCCCAAAGCGTCCAGCTCATAGACCAAGTGTGATTTGGCGAGCCCTCCGATCGAGGGGTTGCACGGCATCTTTCCTATGGCAGCCGCTTGCCCGGTGATCAACAGCGTCTCGCAGCCCAGGCGGGCCGCCACCAGAGCCGCTTCAACACCCGCGTGCCCGCCACCGACGACCAGCACATCCCACGGTTCTTTTCTTCCTGACAATGGGGAGTCATTCATGGTCGCCAGTATACCATCACGAAGCAACCGCCTAAAAGTCAAACATGGGGAGGCCCGCGTATCCGAAGAAAAAAGGAAGAACCTTCGTCGGATACTCGTCCATAACTTCACTGGAATTGATGGAATAGGGGAATGGTGGAATGATGGGGTTGCGAGGGCCACAACTTCTGTCCTCACCGAGCATTCCAACATTCCAGTGTTCCTCCTGGTCAGCCCCGATGTCTTTCTTTGGCACGCGCTCTTTCCTTCATGATTCGGACCTCATGATTCGTCTTCGATCTGCGGTTCGTACCGGTTCCGGTTCTTGAACACCGGAAAGCAGTACCGCGAATCCCGAGTCTGCTCGAATCGCGTTGGGGCTTTTCTTGCTTTTTCCAAATCGAAATCGCCATCGGCTGGGAGATAATCACGGCACATGCAGGTCCGAGCGGGGAGGGACGACACCCGCAATAACGTTGCCCGCTTTAGTTAGCACATGGGACTCCTTTTCTGCTTGTTTTCTTAACCTATCGACAGGCTGGATTTTGATTAATCGATATTTATTTATCGTTTAATTGGACCGGTTATTTTGTTTTAACCTGTTCATAATAAATGACTTATGTAACCGTTAGCAAACCGTTAACCTGTGAGGCAAGGAAATTTGATAAACACTTATCAACGAGTTATGAACAAGCGTGATTTGCCTTAAAAATCGAGTGTTTTCGCGAGATTTCACAAAAAAAGGCGCCCCTTGACGGAGCGCCCTGAACAGAATACGCGATCCCGCCGACTACAGTCTCAGATCGGCCGGGGGAGGGGGAATGACTTCGGGTTCGATCAACTGCGCCTCGTCCCCGTACAACGTCTGGTAACAGCAGGCCATCATGCAATAGCCAATGGGCATCGTAAAGAAAACGCCAACGCCGCATGCGATCAAACCGAGGCTCGAGATCAGGCTTGCGACGACGCCGAAAAGAAACGGCATGGTGAACTCGCCCGTCTGCAGGGCAGCGAACACTTTCTTGAGGGCTTCCGTCGCCGTCCTTTTTTCGTAGGCAACGAACATCATCGCCCACATCATCACCGAACAGACCGCCAGCGAGACCGCCACACAGGCCAACTGGCCCAAGATCGGTATAACCGACAGAACCGTCGAGATCAGCATGTAGCCCGCCACGCAGATCAGAAGGACCAACAGCGCCTGCACAAACAGGTCCAGTCCCTTGAACACGTCGCCGGCCTGGGGCTTCACGGGATCATTCTCAAGCAGCCTCCGCACAATCAGGAAAAGCCCGGCACTCAAAGGTCCCGCAAGGACCGAACAGGTCACCACAGAAACCAGCGAGCAGATCAGCCCCGCCAGAATCAGGATACTCATGTTCGGCTTAAAAAGATTCCACCCCTTTTCCAGTTCAGCGCCGATATCGATCTGCTTCATTTCTCTTTCCCCTCCGTTCGTGGACTCGTGCCGCAGGTGAACCATCACCGTAAAACCACTTTAGCGGTTTTCAGAATATTCCGCCACTCAAAAACAGGCGGTCATTTGCCGACGCAGAAGCGGTTGAAAATAAGGTTCAGCAAGTCTTCTGAATAAACGCGCCCGACGATCCGCCCCAGCGCCTCCGCCGCTTCGCGCAGCGCCCCTGCGGCAAGGACCAGCCGGTCCGCCCCGCCGGCCAGCGCCTCGCACGCCGCACGACCGTGCCCGACCGCGCAACGGAGTTCGGACAGATGCCGCAACGATACCACCGGCTGGCCGTGCGCCTCGTCCTCGAGCCCCAGCAGCGCCGCCAGCAGCGCCTTGAGCTGCGCCAGCCCCTCGCCGGTTTCGGCCGAAAGGCGCGTCTGCTGCATGCCCTCGGGCAAACGCGCCGGCCCGCCGCCGCAAGGCAGATCGCACTTTGTCCACACCACCAGCACGCGCCCCTGCCGCAGCGCGTCGAGCTCGCGCAGGGCGTCCTCGCGACAGGGCTGGGACTGGTCGATCAGGTGCAGATTGAGATCGGCCTGTGCCATCAAGTCCCGTGCCCGCAGAATGCCCTCCCGCTCGACGGCGTCGCCGGTCTCCCGCAAGCCCGCCGTGTCGACCAGCCGCAGCGGCACGCCGTTCAGCGCATACCCCTCCTCAATCACGTCGCGGGTCGTCCCGGGCACCTCATGCACGATCGCCCGGTTTCTGCCCAACAGCGCATTCAGAAGCGAGGACTTGCCGGCATTGGGCCGGCCGCTGATCACAACCAACGCGCCATCCCGCAGCAGGTGTCCCTCATTCCATGTGGCGGCGAGCCGCTCCATTTCGGCGATAAGCCCGGCCAGGCGTTCGGCCGTCCGTTCCAAAAACGCGCTTGGCAGCTCGCCCTCGTCGAAGTCCAACAGGTGCTCGACCTCGGCACAGACGCCCGTCATCTGCTCGTACAGCGCATCCACGCGCTGACCCAAGACGCCGTCCATCTGCGCCCGCGCCACATGCGCCGCTCGATCCGTTTTCGACTGAATGAAATCGCACACCGCCTCGGCCTGTGTCAGATCGAGCCGTCCGTTCAAAAAGGCCCGTTTGGTGAATTCGCCCGGCTCAGCCAGCCGCGCGCCCGACGCCAGCACAGCCTCGAGCAACCGACGCGACGGCACGCATCCGCCGTGCCCCTGAATCTCGAGCGTATCCTCACCGGTGTAACTGTGCGGCGCGCGGTACACGAGAAACACCGCGTCGTCGACCCGCTCGCCGGTCAGCGGGTGCACCACGGGCGCATGAAAAAACGTGCCCGCCGCGCGCTGCGAGGGCTTGCGGACCGTCGCCGGCACCAAACGGTCGCCGAGTTCCAGCGCCCCCTCGCCCGACAGGCGCACCACACACACACCCGCCGCGCCGGCAGCGGTGGCCAGAGCGGCGATCGGGTTGGAGGAGGATGGGGGGGATGGGCTCATCGTTTTACGGACTCGGGGATGATCCGCACCGGCTGGAGTATGACGTCACCAAAAACAGCGTTCTCACAAACCCGCAAACGGGTTGGCGGAGAAATTTCTTCCTCGATCCGGACGGCTGGGCTGGCCACCCGGCGCACTTGACGGCCGGTTCGGCACACTGTCCCTGCCGGACGAGCCGTGCGGGCGCATGCCGGCAGGGCGAGCCCCGGAAGGTTGCGTCTTCGCGCTCAGGGCAATGCGCCGCCGCGCCTTATCCACGCTCAACACGCGGACCTTGAGCTTGTCCCCCGCCTTAACGGCCTCGGACGGATCGCGGATGAACCGGTCTGACAGCTCCGACACATGCACGAGCCCGTCTTGATGCACGCCGATATCCACGAACGCGCCAAAAGCGGTCACATTGGTGACAATGCCTTCCAACACCATGCCTTCTTTCACATGCTCGAACTCGGTGACATCGTCGCGGAAGGCCGGCTTCTCAAACGTCGCGCGCGGATCACGCCCGGGCTTCTTCAGCTCCGCAATGATGTCGCGCAACGTCGGCTCGCCGACTGTCCCGGACACATACTTGGCAAGCGGTATCTTATCGACCAGCGCCGTGTTCCCGATCAGCTCGGACAACGCGACTCCCAGGTCCGTCGCCATCTGCTCCACCAGCTCGTAGCGCTCCGGGTGCACGGCCGACGCGTCGAGCGGATGCCGGCCGCCGCGGATGCGCAGAAAACCCGCCGCCTGCTCAAACGTCTTCGCCCCCAACCCCGACACCTTGGTCAACTGCTTGCGGCTGGTGAAGGCCCCGTTCTCGTTGCGGTAAGCCACGATCTTCTTGGCCATGGTGGCGCCGATGCCGGAGACGCGCGTGAGCAGGGGGGCGCTCGCGGTGTTCAGCTCGACGCCCACGTGGTTCACGCAGCTCACCACCACCTCATCCAGCTTATCCACAAGCAGCGGCTGATGCACGTCGTGCTGGTACTGGCCCACGCCGATCGCCTTGGGGTCGATCTTTACCAGCTCCGCCAGCGGGTCCTGCAGACGGCGCCCGATCGAAATCGCCCCGCGGATCGTGAGGTCCAGCTCGGGAAACTCTTCGCGCGCAACTTCGGACGCGCTGTAGACGGAAGCGCCCGACTCGTTCACCGAAATCACCAACACGTCCTTGACGTTCGCCTCCTTGAACACGCCGCGCACAAAGGTCTCGGTCTCGCGCCCACCCGTACCGTTGCCGACGGCGACGGCGTAGGGACGGTGCTTGGACACGAGCTTGCAGATATCGACTTTGGCCTCGATCTCTTTGCGCTCGCCCTGCGACGGATAAATGGTACAGGTCTCGAGAAATTTTCCCGTGGCGTCCAGCGCCACACATTTACATCCGGTGCGCATACCGGGATCGATCCCGATGATCTTCTGCTCGCCCAGCGGAGCCTGCAACAGCAGGTTGCGCAGGTTCTGCGCGAAAATCTCGACGGCCGCACGGTCGGATTTCATCTTCATCTCGACGGTCACGTCGATCTCGACGCTCGGCGCCAGCAGCCGCTTGTAGCCGTCCTCGATCGCCTCTTTCAACACCGGGGCAAACCGCGACTTTTCGTTGAGCTTATACATCTCCGCAATGCGCCGCACGAGCGGCTCGGCCTCGCACGCCAAGCGCACCCGAAGCACGCCTTCGGTCTGGCCGCGCCGGATCGCGAGAAAGCGGTGCGAGGGAATCGCCGAGACCTTTTCCTGAAAATCATAGTACTGCTCGAACTTCGTCGGCTCGGCGGGCTTGGGGTCGACCACCGTCGACACCACAACGCCGTCCTGCGAAAAAGCATGTCGCACGAGGCCGCGCACATCGGCATTCTCGGAAATCATTTCCGCCACGATGTCGCGCGCGCCGGCCAAAGCCGCGGCCTGATCCGCCACGCCCTTTTCTTCGCTGACATAAGCGGACGCTTCCGCTTCCGGGTCTCCTGCCCCTTGCGCCAACACCAGCAGAGCCAAAGGCTCTAGCCCTTTTTCGCGCGCGATCATCGCACGCGTGCGCCGCTTGGGCTTGTAGGGGAGATACAGGTCTTCGAGCACCGTCTTTGTGGCACACGCCAGAATCCGCGCTTTCAACTCCTCGGTGAGTTTGCCCTGCTCCTCAATCGATTTCAGAATGGTGGAGCGCCGCTCTTCAAGTTCCTTGTAATAACTTAGCCGCTCCTGAATTTTGCCGATCTGCACTTCGTCGAGATTTCCATGGACCTCTTTGCGGTAACGCGCGATGAACGGGATCGTGTTGCCTTCCGACAGCAGACGCGCCACAGCCATGATCTGACGCGGCGTGATGGAAAGTTCTTCAACAAGCCGGGGCAACGCTTCGAGCCCCATATCCGGGTTGGCGTCCGATTCTGACATGCGCGTAGAGTCCTTCTCTCTGAAAACCGTTCTTTAAAAACAAAAAACCCGACAAACCTTAGCTTCTGCGGTTTATTCGGGCTTTCAACATGGTTGCCTCATTAGGATTCGAACCTAAACAAGCAGATCCAGAGTCTGCTGTGCTACCGTTACACCATGAGGCAATGAGCTTCGTCTCTCAAAAAAGGAAAGAGATCATACCGAAAACGGGCCGCTGAAAGCAACCCCGTTTTCGCGCTTTTATCAGCTGATCCGCAGCGGCATCAGCACATACAAGAAGGGCACGTTGCATTTCAGAAGGGCCGGACTGTGACCGTCGTTCAATTCGATGAACACCTCGTCGTCATCAATGTTTTTCAGAGGATCCATCACATACTCGGGATTGAAGATGATCGAAATCTCCTTGCCCGCATATTTGACCGGCACCGTGTCGCGTCCTTCGCCCACATCCGGCGTGTTGGTGCTGATCGTCAGCTGATTGGCCGAGAACGTGAGGCGCGTGGCGTTCGATTTATCCGTTGTCACCACCGACACGCGGCGCAAAGCCGAGAGAAGCTGTTCCCTCTCGATCACCACACGTTCGTCACACGCGCCCGGAATAACCTGCCGATAATTGGGATACACTCCATCGATCAATTTGCTGCTCAGAATCGTAGCTCCCAATTCAAACACCACCTGATTTTTCTGAGCGTAAATTTTCAGATCCCCATCGTTTCCTAAAATCCGCATCAACTCGCTGACGGCTTTCGTCGGCAGAATCATCTCCACTTCGGCTTCAGGCGGAAATTCGATTTCGTGCTCCACAAGCGCCAAACGGCGTCCGTCGGTAGCCACCATGGTCAGCTTGTTCTCTTTGAACGCCAGCAGCACGCCGTTCAGGACGCGCCGGGTTTCGTCCTGCGACACGGCATAACACGTCTTTCGCAACATCTCACGGAAAGCGCCCTGATCGATCCGATAACAGAACTTTCCCTCCGTCGCGGGCACCGGCGGAAAATCGCGCGTCGGCAACCCGATGATCTTGAAATACGTCGAGCCGCACTGCACACTCGCCACATCTTCGTCGGTCACTTCAAAAAGAATTTTCCCTTCATCCAACTCGCGGATCATGCTGGCCAGACGGCGGATCGGCAGGGTTGTGCTGCCCGGCTTTTCCACTTCGCATTCCACGACGCACCGCTCGGAAATATCCAGATCGGTCGTCGTAATGCACAGCTGATTGCCTTCAGCATGAATCAACGCGTTCGAGAGAATCTGCAGAGAACCCTTGGCAGTCACGACGTTCTGAACCGTCTGCAACCCATCAAGAAATTTTGACCGGACAATGGAAAACTTCATTTCCGCAACTCCTCTTTGAATGACGATGTGGCTTTGGATCTCATAAAGAAATTCAGTTTAGACTATTATAGGTATTAAAGTAAAGACTGATTAGAGGTATTAATAGTGTTGTAGAACGGTGTTAAAAACATCATAAATAATTTAAGATAAACGATTTACGATGTTTTTTTAAAAGAGGTATTCTGTTGATAACCGGACAGAAAACAGGGATAAAAAACAAGGGTTAAAGAGGCCTTGTTCATAACGGGCAGACTTGTCGAAAAGGATGAACGGGATTTCATAAGAGTTTGAACAGGTTATTGAAGTCGATGTTAAAGCTGAAAAGCGACCGGATCGCGGCCAAGTTTTCGTGTGATTTCACGGACCGAGTCGCGCAAGTCGTTTTCAACCTGGATGCGGTCTTGAATCGTCTTGCAGGCGTGCACGACCGTCGCATGGGTTTTACCGAAAGAATTGGCGATTTCGGGAAGCGAGGAGCGTGTCAGCTTACGGCAAAGAAACATGGCGACCTGACGCGGGGCTGAAACGGAACGGGGGCGTCGCTTGCTGGACATGTCGGTGAGGCGCAGATCAAAGTAATCCGCGACCATGCGCTGAATATCGTCGAAGGAAAGGTCTTTTTGGCGTTCGTCGCTCAGCTGGTCTTTCAGAAGATTACGCAGCATGTCGAGCGTAAGCGTCATCTGGCTGTTCAACGAGGCGAAAGAAACTGTACGCGTCAACGCGCCTTCGAGGCTGCGGACGTTGGATTTGATGTTGTCGGCGATGAAGGTCAGCAGTTCGTCGGGCAGGCGCACCTTCATCATCGAGTGCTTATACCTGAGAATCGCCAGGCGTGTCTCAAAATCCGGTGATTCGATTTCCGTGACCAGTCCCCATTCGAAGCGCGAAACCAGACGCGGCTCAAGGCCGGACAGGTCGCGCGGAGGAAGGTCGCTGGTCATGATGATCTGCTTGTGCGCATCGTAGAGCACGTTGAACGTGTGAAAGAACTCCTCCTGCAGGCTGTTCTTTCCGGCGAGAAACTGGATATCGTCCACCAGCAGCACATCGGTGTTCCGGTATTTATTGCGGAACTCCATCGTGGTGCGGTTTTTCAGGGACTCCACATATTCGTTGAGCAAGGTCTCGGAGGAAACGTAACTCACGCTCATGCCGGGTGACAACAGGACGCGGTGACCGACCGCCTGCATCAGATGGGTCTTTCCGATTCCGGTCTGCCCGTAAATGAAGAGGGGGTTGTAGGCGCGCCCGAGCGATTGCGACACGCCCAGTGCCGCCGCATGGGCAAAACTGTTTGAAGGGCCGGTCACGAAATTTTCAAACGTGAAATTCGGGTTGAGCGGGCTAGCCTGCGCCCCGCCGTTCACTTTGTGACGTCGCCTCGAAGGCGAGGGCGCCTTTGGCTCAAGTGCGGGACGGGCCTCCGCCGGAGAAGACAGCTCGGCGGAAGAATCGAAGGTTTTTACCACAAAGCGGATACCGAGATCAGACGGCGCTCCTGCGGTACGCAGCGCGTCGATGATAAAATCCTGGTAATTATCCTCGAGCCACGTTTGACAGAAATCGTTGTCCACGGTCAGAATAAAACGGCTGTCTTGAATGGCCACAGGCCGAATAATCTCAATCCAACGCGCATAAACATCACTGTTTAACACACCCTTAAGGTGTTCGCACGCTTTCGTCCACAAGTCGGGTGCATTCATAGGAATTCACAAAAACAGGTCAACAGGAGAACCAGAAAACAGGTCATCGGGCAGGAAAAAAAATCCTCCGCGTAACAGTACTGTTGAACCACATTTAGAGACCCCGTTCAAGGGCAAAAAATAATCAATCGGCAAACAGGTTATCAACAGGTTGGCTGAAGCGAGATAACACAATGAGCGCAAACAGGTTAGATACGTTAAAAGGCGGTTACTATGGGCTCACAACAGGAAAAGAGAAAAAGTTGTGAACAGAGGTCTTTGACGCGCATGTGGCGACACCTCCTGTCCGCAGCCTCATCGCCGGAGCGAACCCCGTCATTTGAGTTGCAAGAGGGCCGCCTGAGCGAGACGCCAATTTTCTGCCTGCGTGCCTTCCAGACAGCGCCAAAGCCGGTCTTCCGCGCGGTAGACCCCGAGATTAAACGAGAGCTTCAGGTCGGCGGCAGCTTTCAAACCCAGCGCTTCAAACGGGATCGCCCATTCGCCGCGCCAGCCGCTTTTCCAGTCGTTTTTGGCTTTGCCATACGGCCGCGCGGCAAAGCGCGCGGCCTGTCCGAGCCTCGCGGCCGCATCGGCCGGCACGCCCGCGTCTGCGACGCTCTGCAGCGTGCCGTCGGCGAAGCCGCGCAGAACATAGGTGCCCGCTGGGCCAGCCACGCAGACTTCCGCGCCGTCGTCCCGGCCCCAGACGCCGCCCTTGCTGAGCTGGGTGATGTCGAACAGCACCACGTTCAGCGCGACATAGAGACACCGGTCGTCATAGGCGAACTCCGCGAAGACGGGTGCGCCGCTGGCGAGCCAGCGCGAAGGCAGGCGGTCGACCGACTGGACCGCCCCCGGCCACTCGTCCGATCCGATCTCGCCATCGAGCACGGGCGGGTTCGGCGCGCGCGTCACGACGAACGGCGCGGTGCGGCGTTCCGGCGGCGGCGCAAATGGCATCGCGTCTGTGATGGAGAAGGCCTGCGGCAAGGCGCCTTTGTTCGCGCCGCCCTTGAAGAGAACGTTGTTGGTCCAGGCGGTCACGGCATTGGGGGGGCTGACGGTGATTTTTCCCGGCGCGAACAGCGTGTTTCCCGTGAACGCGCAGGTGCAGGAGCGGGCGAAGGAAATCTTCATGTCGCCGTCCGAGATGAAGACGTTGTCGCGGATGACCAGGTTTCGGGTGATGTGGTTGTGCGTGGGCATCTCCACGCCGACCGCGACGTTGCGCTCGATGATACAGTCCGCCGATCCTTCATCGAGGTAGTAGGCCGAAGCGCCATACCCGCTGCCGACTTCCACCACGTCGCGCACCACATTGCCGCGCAGGACCGAGTGCTTGAGCATGCCGTAAATGGCGGCACCGTCGTGGAGTTCGCGCATGACCCGGTAGATCAAATTCTCTTCGATCAGATGTTCGCCCCCGCTCGCAATGACGCCGCTGTAAGGGGTGTCGTGAATCTCGTTACGCCAGACATGAAAGCCTTTGGGGTTCGCTTCGCTAGAGGAGTGGCCGAACTGCAAGGCGACGGCGCTGGGCTGATAGACGCCCACGTGATGGATGTGGTTGCTGACGATAGACGAGGAACTCCCTCCGGTCCGGATACCGCAGGCGCCGATCTGGTGGATGTGGCAGCCGGCGAACCGGCAGCGGTCCAAATCCCACGACTTGACGGCCTGGCCGCCCACGTTGCAGATCTCAAGGTTCTCGAAGGCGCAATCGCGCGCCTTCACCAGATGGATCGCGCCGTCATATGCGCCGGCGCCGAAGCCGCCGGGCTTGAGGGGCGTCGTGGTCGCCTGCAGAACCAGACCGCGCAGCGTGAGCCGCTCCGCGCCGGTGATGTCGATGAGCCGCTCCAGGGTCGGCGCGATGACGTTGGCACGGGTCATGTCCTCGCCCGGCAGCGGCCAATAGACGAGTCGGCCGGCCGAGCGGTCCAGGTACCACTGGCCGGGCTGGGTCATGCCCTCGCGGGTGTTGAAAACCACATATTTCTTAACGCCGAACGCGCCGGCCGGATGTCCCGAGTCTTTCGAGAAAACGAGGGTATGACGCGCGAGGTCGTTGCTTGCGACGCCCACCAGCGAGTCATCCCACATGTGGTACACGCGCACCTCCGCGTTGCGCACATCGAGCGAGGCGGGAATGTCTTTGGGGTCATAGCGCAGGGTGGTGAGTTCCTCCTTCGTCGGCTTGCGCTCCCAGCCGCCGCCGACCGACGATAGCCAGCGTGCGCCGAAGACGCTCTGATGGAGAAAGGTCTCGCTCGCGGGCATGCGCGCGCGGCCGGGCATCTTCCCGTTGACGACCAGAGCCCGGAAATCCCAGGCGCCCTCCTTGACGCCGGGCAGGTCCGCGCACCAGAACGTTTCGCCGTCGCGCCGCCAGCCGGTCACCCGCCGCCCGCCGTAGAGCGTGGCCTTGCCGGGCTCCTCGGCCTCGATCGTGAGCCCGTTGTCGCGCACGTCCAGCCGCACGGTTTTCGCGAGGAAATAGTCGCCCGCCAGGAGGCGTATCCGATGAGGTCCGGCACCCGCTTTCCGGGCGGCGTCGAGAGCCGTTTCCAGCGTGGCGAACGGACGGTCCCGCGTGCCGGGGTTCCCGTCCCCGCCGGCGGGTGCCAGATAGAAATCAGCTGCGGAAAGGCTGTGGCCTCCCAAGACTGCGGCCGCGAACAAAAAAAGACGCGATAACACCGTGATGTGCCGAGTTGTCATAAAAACCCCGTCCCCTTCTCATTCCCGCTGCCGCCGGAGCCGCTTCGTTTGAAGCTGAATCCAAAGGCCTCATTAAATGGAATCAGTATACAGGGCAGGGATTGACTTTGGAATGGATATTTACCCCAGAGATCCGTTTTCTCGCAGGGGTGTGAACGTTTTGCTCCGCAGGACCGTTTCACACGGTAAACACACTGACTATTGGAAAACCGATGAAGAAAAAAACCGCCGCCCGTCTGCTTCTTTGCTGTGTAACCGCGACCTCGGTTTGTGCTCAGCCCCATCTGCCGCCTGTTGACCTCGGCACGATCCTGGTCGAAGGAACCCCCATCTCGAAGTACCGCGCCGAGACGGTCTCGACGGCCACTTTGGCCGATGCCAAGCCTGAAGAGCTGCCGCAGACAGTCGATGTGCTGACGGAAGATTTCATCGACGAAATGAACCCCACCGACTTGCACGACCTGTTACGTTATGAGGCCGGCATTTACACGGGGGGGAAGTCTATGGTCGACCGTACATCCGGACAGTACACGATTCGTGGCATGTCGGGGAGCGACGCCATGTTGAACGGGACGTTAGGACTGGCGGGCCCCATGGGAACTTTTATGGACCCGACCGCTTTTGATCGCATTGAAATCGTCAAAGGGCCGGTCGGCTCAACGATCGGAGGCGCAAGTTCCACACTGGGTCCCTACGGTGCCGGCGGATCGGTCAATCTTGTGCTTAAGCAACCGCGCCCGGAGACGGACTTCATGAAAGTGAACACGCGCTCTTCGTTCGGCAATGACGCGCAACGCTATCAACTCGGCTTCGATGTTAACGAGCGCGTGGTCGAAGACACGTTGACCGTACGTCTGCCTGGCCATCTCGACTACAACAAGCCTTTCTGGCTTCCGGGCAATTATCGCTGGCGCGAATCGTTTTTCTTTGCGCCGTCCGTGCTGTGGGACGTGCGCGACGACCTGCGCATCGGCATCAACCTGACATTCCAATACACGGACCAGCCGGGCTATCAAGGTATTCCCGTCTACAGGGGCAAACCCTACACCGGCTACTCGTGGGACACCGACATTTCGAACCCCGACATGCGCGACATTTATAAAGGGCACACCATCGAGGCTTATGTGGAATGGGATGCGAGCAAAGTTTGGTCGCTCCGAACAGGTGCCGGGGTTTCCCAAGCGGATGTGGAATTCGAACACTTAGGGTCCAGCGGCTATGCGGACACGACAACAGGAACGCTTCTCCCTCTGCCTCTGGCAAAACCCTACGACCACCAAGAGGGCGACATGCTCTATCGCCGCTATAACGTTTACGAGCGGGCGACGGCCAAATATCTGACTGGCCCGGTCGAGCATCAAACCGTTTTCCAAGGTGATTTCTCTCGCAAGGCCATGCAGGGAAGGAGTTACTTCGAATCGGTCGCTACGCCCGATGCTACGCACACGTGGACCGACAATAACAATCAGGATACCCAACTCGACAAATTTGGATTTCTAGCGCAGGACTATGCTTCGTGGTGGAAATTTCGGGTCTTGGGTGGCGGCCGTTTCGACCATCACGAAAGCAACCAAGGGAACACCAGTGACAATTTCAGCCCGCGCGGTGGACTTTCATTTCTGCCAACGGACTGGCTCGTCCTCTTCGGGAACGTCTCCTATACGGAAGCTCCAAACTTTGGCTATAACGACATCAACAACCAAGAGTTGACCTCCGCGTGGGAAGCCACACAATACGAGACAGGACTTCGAATTGCGCCAGTCGATACGCTCTGGTTGTCGATTTCCGTCTTCGATATTCAGCAGGACCACACGCCAACCGCTCTCGCCACAGACAGAACCCGCTACACGGAAGAAGGCGAAAGCGAAGCGAAGGGCGTTGAATGGACGGTCACCGGTAATATCATGGACAATTGGTCTGTCTTCGCGTCGTACGCATACACCGAATACGAAGACAAGACAAAGAAGAAAGAATTCGACCGCTATCCGCCGCACGCCGTCACGCTGTCGACATCCTACCGCATTGTCCAAGGGCCGTTTGACGACATCGTTCTTGGTTTCGGATATCGATATCGCCACAAGTACATGGAAACCATGACGGGTAGCTATATCGGAGAAGATTTCTACATTGGCGATTCCCATGTGTTTGATTGTTCGGCGGATGTGCCCCTGCACACGTTCGGCGGTCCCAAGAACGTGACCTTGCTGCTGGCCGTCAAAAACATTTTTGACGAGCAGTACATCGAGTCCAACCGCCACTACTACCAGTGTTTCCCCGGTGATCCGCGCACGTTCGAAATCGCGCTTCAGGCAAAATTCTAACAGCCTTTCCTCATAGCACGGTCAGGCCACCGTTTTCATCCTGTTTGTGCACGAGCCAGACGATCGGCAGTGCGGCCATCAGCACGCAGAGCGCGAAGGCGAAGCAGATGCCTTTGAGAAGCGTCAGCCACGGGATGCTGAGGGAGATCGGCAGGCCGCCGAACATCATCCACGCCCGCGTCCAGCCGGTGAAGGTCCAGCCGATACAGAAACCCGAAATAAGGCTAAGCGCAATTCCGCAGAAGCCGGTCATCAGGGCTTCGCCCAAGAGCAAACGCCCCAGCTGGCTGCGGGTCATGCCGATCGCGCGCATGACGGCGATTTCCTTGGCCGACGCTTGGAACGAGGCGACGAGCAACGTGATGATGCCGGTTGAGAGAACGATCAGTGACCAGAACGGAACACGCGCCATGTCGCCGATCAAGCGGGCTCCATGGGCTATGGTCCCATCTGCGATTTCGTCACGGTGGTGCACCCGCACGGTGTTCGCATCATCAACGTGAATGGCCTTGCGGATTTCCGCCTCCAAGAGCTGCCCCGCGAGCAAGGCACCCTTTTTTCTGTATTCCTTACTCAGGTTCAACCAGAGAAACCGGGTGGTTTCCTCATTGCCGCTCAGGCGGCGAGCATCCGTCTCGCTCACGAACACCGGCCCCATCGTGCCGCCCGGCATGTTGTCCCGTCCGCGCAGCAGCGCGCGGGATGTGACCAGATGCCAGTTCAGATCAATGACGCCCGCGATCTTGAAGGTTTCTGTCTGGGCGGGGATGTTCTCTCTGCTGTGGCCCATTCCCGGGCCTCCGCGTCCGCCCTCGAAACGGCCGGGGCCTCCCATACCGGGAGGTCTCCCGCCGCGTCCGCCGCGCATCGGTGGACGCTTCACGACGCTGAGGTCGTCGCCAACGGTAAGGCCCGTCTCGCGGGAAAACATCCGGGTGATGAGGCATGCCCCGCCTTTATCGAGCGCGGCGGCGGCGACCTGACGCTCCCCTGCGACGAAACTGAAAGGCGCCAGCGGGTGTTTGCCGCCAAAGGCCACGTGGGGGTCAGCCCCCATCAGCAGGACGTTGGGGCTGGCCGGCAATTTGCCTGAAACGCGCGCCACCTGCGCGGTGAGCGCGTCCGTCAGGAAAAACTGCGCCGCCTCGATGTTCAGGCAGCGCCCGCGGTCAACGCCTTCCAGCTTGGCCACTTTGTCCGCCGCGTCTTTTGCGACGCCGTTGGGTAGCAGTGACACGATGACATCGGGGAACTCTTGGCTTGGGATGAACGGCGCCATCATGGAAGCCCCCCAAATGTGGATTGCGGAGTACGAGCCTAAGCCGACCGCCAGCGTGATCACCATGCCTGCCGTGCTCGAGAAATGGCGGCTGATCCGACGGTGCAGCAGTTTGGGATCAAGCCCCAGCACCGCGCTGAACGCCGAGCCGGTCAAACGCTCGACGAGTCGCACGAAGAACGGCAGGAACAAAAACAAGCCGAGGAAGTGCAGCGGCATGCCGACGGTCAGCAGCAGCACGCTCCGAGTCATGGCCGAGATGGGCATCGGCAACGCGAAGACCAGCATCGGGAAAAGCAGAATGAATCCCAGCAGGGGCGACCGCCGGGTCGCCCAGCGAGAGGACGAATCAGCGGCTTGATCCTCGACCAGCACATCCAGCGGCCGGATGCGCATGGCGCGGCGGCACGGCCAGTGCAGGCTCACCGCGGTGATCGCGGCCACGCCGATAGCGGAGCAGACGGGGGTGATCCACCCCAGCACCACGCCTTCGGGAAACGTGTCCGCCGTGCGGCTCACGAAGACGGTCAGAACGGCCCAGCCTCCGAGCACGCCGACGGCCCAGCCGCTGATGGCGATGACCAACCCCTCCAGCCTGACCACACGGGCCACCTGCCGGACCGTCATACCTGCGGCACGCAGCAGCGCCAGCACACGGAGCTTCTGCTCGACACCCACGGTCAGCGCATTGACCAGCATGCAGAGTGCGGTCAGGACCGACAAGGTCAGCAGCAGAGGGGCCTGACGCTTGAAATTCTGCAACTGATCGCTGGCGTACTGCGATTCGAGCTCGCGGCGTTCAACCGCGCTCAGCGCGGCGGGTACGCTTTCCGCAACCGGGCGCAGATCCTGTGTTGTCTCCGCAGGCGGAAGCCTCGGAGAGGCGTTCCTGCCTGAAGCGCCGGCCTGTGGCGCGCTCTTTTCGACGACGTCCTTGACGGCGTTCGCGCCGGAATCCCCGCGCACTTTGCAGAGCAGCAGGTTCGGCTGTGGATCGAACGTCCCGCCCGAGGCCTGCTTCATGGCACCGAGGGTGGCAAACGCGGTCGGGAAACCGGTGACGGTCTCTTTGAATGTGATGATCGCGCCGACCTTGGCCGTGACCGTCCCGTACGGCGTGATCATCACCAACGGCGAACCGAGCGGCGGCGGCCGCAACTTGCGTCGCTCGAAAACAGCCGTACAGATGGCGACCGAGGGTTCTTCGCTGACGGGATCGGGCCAGGTGCCCGTGACCTGCGCTTCGGCGTAGGGGCAACCTGAGGTTGAAGCCAGTGTCATCGACGCGACCAAGGGTGGCCCCTGCAGCACCCGCCCGTCAGGGCGGAAGTCCAGCGTGGTGCGGATAACCTTGCACGGCAGCGTATCCACGACGCCGGGCAACGCCTGTATGGACGCGACGATGTCGGGCGGAAGGCACGCCAGCACCTGTTCGCGCGCGGGGCGCATCATCGCGCCCATGGCCGTGCGGTCCATCTTAACGCCGACCTTGCCGGTCGAGACCCAGCAGGAGTATGGCGCGGTCATGCGCCGGACCTTCTCGCGGCTTTGGCCCATCGAGGTCGTGGTCAGGCCGAGCGACCAGACCACCAGGCCCGTGGCCGCCGCGACACCGAGGGTGGCGGTCGCGAACCGCATCTTGTCGTGTTGCAGACTCTTTAACACCAATTTGACGATCATAAGGGTTTCGATTCCAATCGACCGGAGCCGACGAGAATCGATTCGGGTCGTCGCACGTCGGCTCGCGTCAAAGTTCTATCGGCTCATCGTTTCCAGATAGCGTCCCGATACCCGTGCCGCATCGTGGTTGGTGTCGAAGCAATCGACAAAACGGCCGTCTTTCAGGAGGTGTACACGTTTCGCCACAGCCGCCACTACCGGATCATGGCTCACCAGCAGGATGGTGCAGCCGTCTTCCGCGTTCATCTTGCGCAACAGTTCGCAGAAGGCGCGGCCAGAGGGCGAATCGAGATTGCCGGTCGGTTCATCCGCCAACACGATATCGGGTTTAGTGACCAAGGCACGGGCGATCGCCACGCGCTGACGCTCGCCGCCGCTCAGCTTGAGCGGCACGTGGGAGCGTCGGCTGGTCAACCCCAGTTTCTCCAGCAACGCGCCGACCTCGCCGGCGCCGGGCGTCTTGCGGTCGAGCAGCAGCGGCAGAACAATATTCTCTTCGGCGGTCAAGGTCGGGATCAGGTTGAAATCCTGAAAAATCAGGCCGATCCTGCGGCGGCGGAAACAGGTGACCTCGTTGTCGTTCATCGCCGAGATCGAGACTCCGCCCACACGGATCTCGCCCCCGTCCGCCGTGGTCAGCCCCGCCAGCAGATGCAACAGCGTGCTTTTGCCGGAACCGCTCGGCCCCATCACCGCGTCGAACACGCCGCGCTCCAACTCCAGATCCACGCCATCAAGCACGGTGACGCGGTTCGCCGCATCGCCGAAACCTTTGCTCAGTCGCTTGACGTCCAAAGCCATTGTTTGTTCTGTCGTCATTTGATTTACCTTAGACCGTTTGCGCAGGACAACCCGCCAGGTGGTGTGAGCCTTTAAACGTCAGCCCGGCTGGTCAGGTTCATTCCGTAAAAAGGCGTGAACCCCTTCAACGTTGACCGCGTTTAATCGCATGGAGAGCAAGTATGAACAAACAGATCTTATTCGCAGGCGTTGGCGTTCTCGGCGTGATGGCCGCTCAGGCGGGTGCACTTCCTTTACCGGATGCTTTGCAAAAAGAAACCCGGGAGGCGATCACCAAAGGGGTGGCATGGCTTACGGCCAACCAGAAGTCCGAAGGGTATTGGTCCGACGAGAAAAACCCGGCCATGACGGCCTTGCCGCTGTGGGCCATTGCGGGCGCAGGCGCAGCACAGGCTACCTCGCACGTCGATAAAGCCGTGGCGTTCATCGTGTCTAAAGCGCAGCCCGACGGCGGCATCTACACGCCGGACCCCAAGCGCGGCGGAGCGGGCCTGGGCAATTACAACACCTCGCTCTGCATCATGGGCCTGCATGCGACGGGCCGCAGGGACGTGACGCGCGTCATTCAAAGGGGGCGCGACTACACAGCCGCCACCCAGCTCACCGGCTCCGACGAACACGCGGGCGGGTTTGGTTATGACAAGGGCGGACGCCGCCATACGGATCTCACCAACACCGGCATGGCCATCGATGCCATGCGCCGCACCCAGAGCGTCGAAGATCTGCGCCCGGCGGGCGAGAAACGCGCGGATCTCAACTGGGACGCCGCGCTCGAGTACGTTTCGAATATGCAGCAGAAAAAAGGCGAAGACGCGGGGGGATTCCTCTACGTGAAGTCGTTTGGCCCTGCCCCCGCAATGGGTGGCAAGAGCGGCGGAGAGCGGGGTCGTCCGCCGTTGCGTTCGTACGGCTCCATCACCTACGTGGGGCTGCTCGCCATGATGCACACACCGCTCGCCCGCAACGATCCGCGCGTGATTTCGGCGCTCGACTATTGCACCAAGCACTGGACGCTCGACGAGAATCCGGGGCAGGGCGTGCAGGGCCTGTATTTCTATTACAACATCCTCACGCGGGCTCTGAGCGCCGCCGATATCGACGCGATCCCGCAGCAGGGCGGCGGCACCCTCGCCTGGCGCGAAGCGCTCCTCCGCAAAGTGATCAGCCTCCAGAAGCCGGACGGCTCATGGGTGAACGAGAACAACCGCTGGTGGGAGAATGACCCTGTGCTGGTGACCTCGTACAGCCTGTTGGCTTTGGAGTTTGCCGGCGGCATGACGCGGTAGGCCTTTCTCCGGCCGCCGCTCGGAGGGCGACACAGCGACGGGTGCGCGTCTTGTCACAGGTCACAGGCTCTGCCCGTCGATATGGTCGCTGGCCCGCCGAGGACCTGTCGCCCCCCTGCGGCAGGCGAGGGGCGTGACGCCGGTGTGGCGCTTGAAGAGGTTGGCGAAGTGCTGCGAGGAGCAGAAGCCCAGCCGCAGGGCGATCTCGGTGACGGGGGTTGCGGTGTCGTGCAGCAGCCGGCGTGCGGCCCGCATGCGGCAGTCGAGCAGGAACTGCCGGGGGGGCAGGCCGGCCAAGTTGCGGAAGCGCGTGATGAAGTGGGTGGGGGCCATCCCGGCGCGGCGGGCGAGCGCATCCAGCGCGTACGCATTCTCGGGGGACGCCTGCATGTCGCGGAGGATGTCCTGGAGCCGCGTCTCTCCCGGCGAAAGAACATGGCTTTTGGCGGCGTTCAGGATTTCCAGCAGGAGCGCGAGCGCCGTTGTGCGCAGGCGGAGCGTGCGCAGGTGGGTGGCCGGCTCGTCGTGGAGCATATGCAGGGAGCGGAAGAGGCGCTTGACCGCTTCGGTGCCGCGGAAATGGCGGTGCGGGATATTCAGAAGCGCCTGGCGCAACGCATCGGCCTCGCGGGGGGGCTGCTGCAGAAAAGGCTGCCCGTCGAGGTCCAGGCGCAGGATCAGCCAGTACAGGATGAGCCCTTTGGGATGGGCGCTCACGGTGTGACGCTCGCCCGGCAGGTTGACGAACACGTCGCCGGGAGCGATCCGGTACGTGCGCCCGTTGAAGCCGAAAGACAGGGTGTTGCGCGCGCAGTAGTGAATCTCGACGCATCCGGGGTGCCAGTGTTCGGGAACATCGGGCCGGGGATTGCGGTAATGGCAGTACCCCAGCATGGGCACCGAGGGTAGCCCGACCTCTTCGAGATTCAGCACGCGCCGTTCGGAGGTGTTCATGTAGTCGAACCGCAGATTGGAGATGGCGGAAACCATGTGCGTAATCTTACGAAAGTAGGAAAGTGAACGCAAGAAGAACGCGCAACCGGCTAGACTTTCTGCGCACAAGGTGAGGTGTCGCTGTAGAGGGTGTAGGGAGAAAGAGAGGAGGCTCGAGATGCTGAGCAGGGGAGATCAGAAAAAAATGGCCCTGAAAAGGGATTTCCGACCGCCGATCACGGTTCTTCAGGAGATGAAGCGTGCGGCGCGGCCGCAGGGCAAAGTGCTGGCCATCGCATGGGAGCGCGAGAACGGGTATGTGACGCGCTACGATCTGCCGCTGCCGCCGCGCGCGGAAGACTCGCCGGAGGTTCTCCAGCTTGCCGAGCGCATCGTCAAATTCCTGCTCTGGTCGGCGGGCGGGTGGCGGCTGATGCTGTCGGGGCCCCGTAAGCTCTGCCTGGCGATCAAGCAGCAGTACTCCGAAAACGGCGCACGGACGTTCGATGTCCATTTCATGGCGAGCGTGTACGGACGCCCGATGGTGGTGGAGTTTCGGCCTTTGGCCGAGATGCCTCAGGCGTACGAGCGGTCGCTGCTGATGGACAACCGCACCAACGGGTGCCGGCTCGGGTTCGACCTCGGGGCGAGCGATTTCAAGATCAGCGCGGTCAAGCGCGGCAAAGTGGTCTTCAGCGAAGAGTTCCCTTGGGATCCGCGCAACCAGCCGGACCCCGAGTACCACTACGCGAAACTGAACGAGGGCTTGAAAAAAGCGGCGGCCTGCCTGCCGCGCGTGGACGCGATCGGCGGCAGCACGGCCGGCGTGGTGGTGGACAACC
>CAYZQL010000015.1:0-31328 GCA_964480555.1 uncultured Lentisphaeraceae bacterium
GCTGTAGTATACCTCTACTTCTTCAAAACGCGGGTCGCGGCCGAAGTGGCCATAGTTGGACGTCTTGCGGTACGACCACCCCTTCGGCTTGGTCAGGCCGAGGTCCTTGATCAGCATGCCCGGCCGGAAATCGAAAATCTCGTTCGACATCAGAATCTTCTCGATCTTTGCTTCCGGAACTTTGCCCGTCCCGTACGTGCTGACGTTGATGCTCAGCGGCTTCGCCACGCCGATCGCGTAAGCGACCTGGATCTCGCACTTGTCGGCCAGCCCGGCCGCGACGATATTCTTGGCGGCATAGCGCCCGTAATACGCCGCCGAGCGGTCCACCTTGGAGGGGTCTTTGCCGGAGAAGGCGCCGCCGCCGTGCGAGCCCACGCCGCCGTAGCTGTCGACGATGATCTTGCGCCCGGTCAGGCCCGAATCGCCGCAGGGGCCGCCAATCACAAACCGGCCGGTGGGGTTGATGTAGAACTTGGTCTTGTTGGTCAGCATTCCCGTGTCTTTCAGAAACGCGCGGGCCGCCTCTTCCAAATCCTTGCGGATGCGTTTGATCGACACCTCACGCGTCTGATGGGAGATCACGACGGCGGTGATCTCCTTGGCATCGCCGCCCTCGTGCAAGACGCTGACCTGCGCTTTCGAGTCCGGCCGCAGATACGCGATCTCGCCGTTCTTGCGCAGCGTGGTGAAGAACTGCAGGAGGGTGTGCGCATAGACAATCGGGGCGGGCATGAGCTGCGCGGTCGCGTTTGACGCGTAGCCGAACATCATGCCCTGGTCGCCGGCGCCTTGGTCTTCGAGCTTCATTTTGCTGACGCCCTGCGCGATGTCCAGCGACTGCCCGTGCAGCGCGCTGACATAGTTGAAGGTGTCAAAGCTGAACCCTTCCGAGGGCGTGTCGTAACCGATGTCCTTGACGACCTCCCGGGCGATCAGTTGCGGGTTGATCTTTTCCCAGTTCTTGCACGTGACCTCGCCGACGTTGACGACCAGATTCGTTCCGGCGGCCGTTTCGCAGGCCACATGCGCCGTGGGGTCATTCGCGATGCAGGCGTCCAGAATCGCATCTGAGATTTGATCGCAGACTTTATCCGGGTGCCCTTCCGAAACCGATTCGGAGGTGTAAACATGCCGCGTTGTCAATTTGCTCATTTGATTTGTTCCTTAAAAAGCATCCCGGCCCCGCCGACCCGCCCGACTTCAGGGCGTCTCTGAGAAAGCGGGATGCGCGGAAAATCAGTTTGGAAAAGACTCCGTCCCCGCAAAGTATGCAGGATTTTCCCGCCACACACTTTGTAACTTACTGTTCACAAACGAATTATACATTCAGAAACCGATCTGTCCGTAAACATCGAGTCACGGTCCTGTTTGATAGATAAAAGTTACCATAGGACGCTTCATGTTGCAAGGCACAAGCCGATAAAACACACAAAACAAATACGCCCTTGGCGACAACAAAAAAGCCCCTCCTCTTCCGATGAATCGCCGGAACAGGAGGGGACTTTTTTGGCCATCGTTTACGCGAAACGCGGATCGTCGATACCCGGAACAGCCGCCGTGTTCTCGGCGGGCAGCCCCACATCCGCACCGCCTTCGAACTCGATCGCCGAGGGCTTGCAGGCCATGTTGTAAAACTCGGAGTCCTTGTTCTCGATAATGTCCGACATGCGGACCGTACGGCCGGTGTAGGCCGAGATGCGGCCGATGATCGCGCAGGCGGTGGACAGCGCCACGTTCTCGCCCTCGTTCAGCACCTCGCCGCTCAGGATGCCCTTGAGCATATCCTTATGCTCGATGACATACGGGTTGCCCTCTTCGCCGACGTTCTCGAGCGCAAGCTCCTTGCCGTCCTTCATGATCTTGCCGCCGCCGGAGATCTCGCCGTCGGTCGCGCGCAGGCGCTCGCCCACGAAATCGGAGCAGCCCTTGATCTGGCGGCACATGCTGTGGATATGCACGCCCTCGCCGTAATCGAAGTCGATGCTGAAGAAGTCGAACTGGTTGCCGCTCTTGCGGCGCGCCCGGCCGCCGAAACCGGTCGCGGTTTTCGGGATGCGCCCGATGAACCAGTTCGCCACATCGAGGTTGTGGACGTGCTGCTCGACGATATGGTCGCCCGACAGCTCGGTCCAGTTCACCCAGTTCTTGCAGAGATAGGCGGCGTTCGAGTCGGTCGCCTCGCGTTTGCGCACCCACGGCACCGTGCCGTTCCAATAAACCGCGCCGCCGACCACGGGGCCGATCTTTCCTTCGGCCAGCGCCTTGGCCTGCTTCAGGTAGCCCGCTTGATGACGGCGCTGCGTGCCGGCCACCAGCGAGAGCTTCTTGGCCTTGGCCTCGGCTGCCGCCGCAAGGAACTGGCGGACGCCGGGGCCGTCCACGGCCACCGGCTTCTCGGCGAAGACATGCTTGCCGGCCTTAATGGCGGCCTCGACGTGGATCGGGCGGAAATTAGGAGGCGTCGCGGTCACGATGATCTCGCAGTCGCTGGCGACCACATTCTTGTACCCGTTGGCCGTGCCGAACGCCATCTTCTCGTCGCAGCCGAATTTCTTCGCCGCGTCTTTGGCCTTGTTTTCGAAAAAGTCGCAAACGGCCACCAGCTTGATTTCGTGGCCCATGCTCTTGGCCGCCTCGATCAGATTGGCCATCGCGCCCGTGCAGCGCCCGCCCGCGCCGATCATGCCCACCTTGAAGGTTCGCGCCGCGCCGGTGGCTTGTGCGGGTGCGTTACCTTTCGTTGTTGCACATCCGGTGATTATTGGCGCCGCCGCCATCATGGCCGCGAACACCGTTGACCCCTTGATGAATTCTCTACGATTCTGCATCTTTCTCTCCCTCATTATTTCGGGCAGACACGGAGGCCCGCCCCTACTCACTAACGAAATCCTGCACCAGCGCACGCACGAAACGCTTCAGGCCATCGCCCACTGCTCGCGCAGCAGCTTGACCATGCTGAGAATCAAGCGCGTCTTCTCCTCTTGCGGAAGGCCTTTCTTCGGGTCCGTCGGGTCCTTGGGCCAGCCGCCTTCGAAGCTCACCGCGCCGCGATAGCCGATCAGCTTCAGGCCCTTGAAGCCGTCCACATAGTTGTCCGCATCCGGATAAATTCCCGGGATGATGCGTTCCTTCAATCCGGCGATGTGGACGTGTGTCAGCAGCTTGCCCGCGCAGATGAACGCGCCCATGAAGCTCGTCTCTTCCAGCCCCATGTGCCAAAAATCGCCCATCACGGTCGCGCCGGGGCCGATGTCCGCCGCCATCCGCGCGCCATCCGCCACCTGTCGCAGGAACGGCGTCTCGTTGCGGCGCAGCGGCTCCAAGACGATCGAGGTGCCGTGCTTGGCGGCATGTTCCGCCAACCGCTTGCCCGTGTTCTCGACAAAGTCTTTTCGCAGCTCTTTCGCGCTCAGTCTCCCCGGCTCGCTCAATTTGCCGCGGGCCGGACAGATGATCAGGCCGACCGACTTCATCTTGCCCAACGCCTCGATGATCGGCAGAAATTTCTGCACCTCCGCTTCGCGCTTCTCGACTTCGGCGTAGGAGAAATCGCTCGGGCCGCACGCCGTCGCGATGAACAGCTTGCGCCCCTTCATCGCCTCGACCATCGCATCGCAATTCTTGATGGGCCAGTCTCCGGACGGGATCTCGACCGCGCTGAATCCGTTGGCTTCGAGAAAGTCCAACTTCTCTTTGATCTCGCCGCCGGGGATCGCCCCCCACTGCAGGCAAAGGTTCAACTCGGCCGGCTTCTCCGGCGGCGTCAATTTCGGCATCCCGTTCCCCCCCTGAGCCTGCTCCTGAGCCGAAGCACGCTGTGTGCCGCACACCGATGCGAAACCGGCAACCGCAGAGGCTGTCAGAAATTCCCGTCTTTTCATGTCGTATCGTCTCCCTTGATCGCGTCTGCATGGCCCTCAGGCATACGCCATCATTTGTATGATGGCCTATACCAATAACACGTATGATGAGACCCGTCAAGGTCACAGTCGCGCCTGCCAGCAATTCTCATTTTGGCTTTTCCTGACACTGCCGGACGGGGTGGCACCCGTCCCTCCCCCGCGAAATCGGTTGTTTTGGGTACGGGAGGGTCCGGTGCCACCCGGACCGAAGTCAAAATTAGAATTGCTGCGCGCCTGCCGGGCCCTGAAACACGCCCCGCCCGGGATCATGCGAGCGGCACAAATCGGCACCGTCGTCCAAGCCTCGTGCGTCTGTCGCAAGGGGACGAACTCCTTTTGAAGGTGGCGCATCACTTCTTCACTTTGATTCTCAGCACCGTCAGCGAGTGCGGCTCAAAGCGGAACCCCGCCGCCGCTCCGGCGATTTCCACCGCGTCCTCTTTGGGCGCCACGCGGGAGGGATTATCGAGCGTGTTGACGTCATCCGGAAGACCGGACAGCGTGACGCGCCGGACCTTCTGCGCCTCGATCTTCACGCCGGCGATGTTGAACGTCAAGGCCGTCTGCTCGGCCAGCGGGTTGACGCATTTGACCACGATCTCGCTAGCCTGCCTGTCCAAACCCGCCACGGCATAGAACCGCTGCATCATGTCGTTCTGCACCGCCTGATCAAAAAGCGGCTGCCCGTCCAGCCACACCTTCACCCGCTCACCTTCGACCTGCACCGTGATGTCATACCAGCGGCCGGTCTCGATGCTTCCCGGCTTGCGGACGACCGGGCGGCAGGGGCCTTTCTCAAGTCCGTGCTCCTTGTTTTTCCAGCCGCCCAGGTTCACGTGAACGCACTGCTGCCGTCTGTCGCGGAACCGGATGATGAACCCCTCCTGCCCGGAGAGTTTGCGCGCCTTGAGATCCAGCGTGTAGTTATCCCATCCGGCTCCCGGCATGAACGTCGTTGCCGTGTCCTGCGCCGCGTCGTCCGCCTGCCGGAGAACGCCATCCATCACACCCCAGGCGCCTTCTTTCGCCTTTGACCATCCCTTCAGTCCGTTCTTCGGATCAAACGCGTAGAGCGTTTCGCCGCCCCGCGTCACGCGGATGTCCTTGAATTCCGCAGCCGTGTGCCAAGTGTGAAGGCCAATCGAACCCAGCGGCGGCAGCGGCTTAATCGTCGAGGGCAGCTCAAGCGGAAGCAGCACATCCGGCAGGTTGTTCATGAACAGCTTCTGCACATGGTAGGACGGCGTGCCGAACGCCCGCAGGTTGTCGAACCAGATCAGATCGATGCCCCACTGCGTCTTGACGCCGATCTTGTTGAAGAGCGGCGCGTAGGCCGACATGCGGACGAGGTCTGAGTTGCGCTCGAAGCCGGTCATCACCGCCGCTTCGGCCAATGCGGCGGCCAGGTTGTTCTTGCGGTCGTGCGTGTGGCAGGCGTACTCGCCGACATACACCTTGGGCCCTTTGCGGTCAAAAGAATCATACCGGCTGACCTGCGCGTAGAACCAGTCGGGGGATTTGTAGTAATGCTCGTCCACCAGTTCCGCCTTCATTTCCGGCAGGCGCTTCCACGCCCATTCGTAGGTCTCCCCCTCAGGGAAAGGCCCGGCAGAGGAAATGATCGTGATCTCGGGATGCTTGGCCTTAACGGCTTTGGCGATGACCGCGTAGCGGTTCAGGAAGACGTCGCCGTGGTTCTCGTTCCCGATGCCGATGTATTTGAGATTGAACGGGGCGGGATGCCCCATCTCGGCCCGGACCCTGCCCCAGGCCGTGTCCGGCGCGCCGTTGGCAAACTCGATCAGGTCGACCGCATCCTGAACCACGAGGTCGAGGCTCTCCAGCGGCAGGCACTCCAGGGGCTTCCTGAACTGGCAGGTCATGCCGGCCGCCAGGATCGGCAAGGGCTCCGCGCCAAGGTCCTCCGCCATGAGAAAATATTCGAAATACCCCAGCCCATGCGACTGCCAGTACCCCCAGCGGTTCCAGTTGACGGCACGGCGCTCGAGCGGGCCGACCGTGCGTTTCCAATGGTAGAGCGTTTCCATATCGGCGCCCTCCACCACGCATCCGCCGGGGAAACGCAGCGTCGCGGGCTTCATCTCCTTCAGCATCTGCATCAGGTCCTTGCGCATGCCGTTCTTGCGCCCCCCGTAGGTGTCCTGAGGGAAGAGCGAGACGAGGTCGAGGTCGACCGTGCCCCTCGCGTCCAGCAGGACGACGAGCTGACCGTTGGTCACGGTTTCGCTCGGCGTGAGGACCGCCTCAACCTTCGCCCACTCCGGCGGCGCAGGAGGGTCCAAGGTGGCGCGCGGCGTCCCCGCCGCGCCCCCGCTTTTCCACGCGCCTTTCTTGATGCGGCAGGAAGCCAGCGTCTTCTTCCCGGCATCCTCCAGGCTCACCGTCAGGCCACCCGCGTAGTCCGCATGGGCCCGCGCGTAGAACGACAGGTCGTACTTCGCCCCCTTCTTCACCGCGATGCCGTTGAAGCCGCCGTTGGCCACACCCGCTCCCTCGCCCGGCGCATAGCACTCGATGCGCAGGTACTGGAAGGTGTTCGGGTGCACCGGATCGCCCCCTTGCAGCGAGACCCGGCCCATGGCTTCGCCGCGCCATTCTCGCGCCCAGCCCTCCGGCTCGCGGGTGCGCCAGTCAAAGCCGCGGTTTGCGATCAGTTCGGGATATAAGCCGCCGTCAGCCGCGAAATTGATGTCCTCGAAAAAGAGGCCGTACAGCGTCTTCGGGATCTCATGTGCCGGACGGTCGGCATGAATCGTCGCACTCAGCGACGGTTGCTGCGCGCGAGCCGAGAGCGACGCCAACACGATCATCGTGCCAAGAAGCGTTCTCATTCGAGGGTCTCCTGTTGTCATCTGGCGGATCACCATTGGTCCAACCATACTACACCGCCCCTCAATCAACAAGCCGTTAGTCTCGCCGCGTTGCGCGCCGAATTTCAGAATTGCGTCCACCTCGGAGATATCCTACACTCCCCCCGTTTCCGCAGACTCGACGGGGCGTTGCACAGCCTGGTAGTGCGCCAGCTTTGGGAGCTGGATGTCGGGGGTTCAAATCCCTCCGCCCCGACCACTTTTTATCCCTGATTTTTTTGAATACGCCCATAGAAGAGGGCCGTGCTATATTGGGGAAAAGCGCTCCTCGTCTGTGTGCTGCGAAAAGGTGTTCCTGACGGGAACGTGTTCCATCAGGAGGTTTTGCGGAACAGACACGTTTTTCTGTTAACCGTCTGCACGCACTAACGCACGCATGAAACCCCCTTACTACGCCGATCTTCACATCCACTCGCACTATTCCCGTGCGACCAGTCCGGCCTGCAAACCCGAAGAGCTCTTCCGCTGGGCGCAGCTCAAGGGCGTCGGCGTCTGCGGCACCGGCGACTGCACGCACCCCGGCTGGCTCGCCGAGCTTCAGGAAAAGCTGTGCGAGGCGGATGCGCCCGGGCTCTACGCGCTCAAGCCCGGCCTGCGCGAGGGCGCCGGCCGCGACGTGCCCGACGCCTGCCGCGCGCCCGTGCGCTTTCTCGTCACCGGCGAGATCAGCAGCATCTACAAACGCGACGGCAAGGTGCGCAAGGTCCACAGCATCGTCCTCCTGCCTTCGCTCGAAGCCGCCTCCCGGCTCTCGACTCGCCTCGCGCAAATCGGCAACATCCTGTCGGACGGGCGCCCCATCCTCGGCCTCGACCCGCGGAACCTGCTGGAACTGCTGCTGGAGACCGACCCGCGCGCCGCCCTGATCCCCGCACACATCTGGACCCCGTGGTTCTCCATGCTGGGTTCGAAGTCGGGCTTCGACTCGCTGGAGGCGTGCTTCGGCGACCTCTCGCCGCACATCTTCGCGGTCGAGACCGGGCTCTCGTCGGACGCGCCGATGAACCGCCGCATCCGCTGCCTCGACCGCGTGGCGCTGGTCTCCAATTCGGACCTGCACTCGCCCGCCAACCTCGGGCGCAACGCCAACACGTTTTTCGGCGAGCCTTCGTATGACGCGCTCCTGAACGGCCTGCGCTCGAAAGACCCCGCCGTCTGCGGCGGCACGGTGGACCTCTTCCCCGAAGAGGGCAAATACCACCTCGACGGCCACCGCGCCTGCCGCGTGCGCCTGAATCCCGAAGAGAGCCTGGCCCGCAACAACCTCTGCCCGGCCTGCGGCAAAGAGCTTACCATCGGCGTCCTCCACCGCGTCGTCGAACTCGAGCGTCAGCAGAGGTCGGAGGACGGAGGGCCGCAGCCGGAGGGCCGAGGACAGAATGCGGACGCTCAGCCTTTCCACCGCAGTCCTTCGCCTCTCGAACTCCCGCACTCCCTCACTTCAGAACTTCCCCCCCGTCTTCCCTACCGGTATATCGTGCCGCTGCCCGAACTGCTCGCGCAGCGGCTCGGCGTGGCACCGGCCTCGAAAAAGGTGGCCGCCGCCTATGCTGACCTTCTCGCGAAGGCCGGTCCCGAACTGCCTCTGCTGCTGGATGCGGACGCCTCTGCGCTCGACGCGCTCGGCGCCGTCGGCGAGTCCCTTCTCAAAGTCCGCAAAGGCCAGGTGCTCCGCGAGGGCGGCTACGACGGCGAGTATGGCACCATCCGCGTGGTGTGACACATTTTGTGGTTCATTTTTCCGGCGCCCGCTGGCATAATCTTTTTTCTTTTTTTCATCAGGACGTTTCTTTATGCGCTTGCTTTTGCACACCTGCTGCGCACCGTGCGCAACCCACTGCATCCTCACTCTGCAGCAGCTCGGTTATGAGGTCACCCTTTTTTTCTCGAACGCGAACATCGCGCCGCAGGACGAGTTTCTCAAACGCCTCGACGCGGTCCGCCATCTTGCGGAGCGGCTGAAGGTCACCGTGCTGACCGAGGAGCCCGATCATGCCGGATGGCTCGCGGCGGCGGCGAAAGGCTTTGAGAATGCGCCGGAGAAGGGAGCGCGCTGCGAGCGCTGTTTCCGCTACAGCCTGAGCCGCGCCCGCGCCGCGATGGTGAAACACGGCTTTGACCTCTTCACCACCACGCTCTCGGTCAGCCCGCACAAACACACGCCGACGCTCTTCAAAATCGGCCGAGAGCTGGACGCCGAGCGCTTTCTCGCCATCAACTTCAAGAAGGATGACGGCTTCAAGCACAGCCTTCAGCTCGCGGCCGAGTTCGGCCTCTACCGCCAAAGCTATTGCGGCTGCGAATTCAGCAAGCGCCCCTATGCGGCGGTGTAAACCAGGCCGGTCTGGCAGAACAGCAGGGTCAGGATCCACCAGCGGACTCTTTGAACAGGCACCCGTTCACTCCGCCTTAAGCCACTGCGGCGGCGCGAGCAGGCCGACCTCGGCCTTCGCCGCGGCCGGCGGCACCCAGAACTTCTTGCTCCAGATCGACCCCAAGGCGTTCACGTCCCCGAACAGCGGCGCGGCGGACGTCCAGACCGTGACCGTCAGCTCGACCCGCTTTCCCTTGAAGCCCGCGGGGACCTCCCACTCGAACGGGTCCCACGCGCGTTCGCCCAGCGAACGGCCGTCCAGCGAGACAGCCGTGTAGAGCCCGCCCGTGTCCAGCAGAAGCCCCAACCCGCCGTCCGCGTTCGGCACCTCCGTCTGCGCGGTGTAGGTGACGCTCCCCGCATAGTCCGCGAGCCCCAGCCGCCACAGCGCCACAGCGCCGGCCTCCCGCGGCACAGGTTTGACGACGCGGTCCTCGACGGCAAAAGGCCCCGTCAGCCACGCCACCGGAAAGAAATAGATGCTGTCTTTCACGTCCGAGGCGAGCGTCACCTCATGCTCGCCCGCTTCCAGCCGGAACGGCGCGGTCTGCCGGCACAGCTCGTTGAATCCCTGCACCAGCGAAGCGCACGGCTGGTCCGCCTGCACGGGCGTGCCGTCCAGTTTCAGCGCACACGCCTCGGGCCAGCACCTCACCGCGAGCCGCAGGCCGTCCAACGGCTGGCCGACCTTCAGACGCGCCACGCCGTTCGAGCCGAACGCCAAGCGGAGCGTGTTGGCCTTGTTGAGCGCTAAAGAAAAATCCATGCACGCTGTCTTTTTAACGGACGGGCTGTTTGCCGCAGCTTCCAGCGGCAGGGACGCTTCCCCGAAGCGTCGGACATCTCGGGGAGATGTCCCTACCTGATAAACATACACGCCGCGCGCGGGCAGCTCGAACGGGACAGGTTCGCCGCCGCGCCGCATCAGACGCAGCCCGGCACGGGGCTTCGCCGAGAGATCCAGCGCCACCACGCCGCCGTCCTGATAGTGGCGAAGCAAGAGGTCTTCGGCAGGCTGCCCGCCTGACGTTTCCACCCAAACGTCCGGCGGGCGCTTCTCGCGCATGAAGGCCACCGCGTCATCGAGTTTCTCGAAAACCCGCCCGGACTTCTCCTCTTTGAAGGTCGTGCCGGTGAACGCGAAGACGAACGGCTTGTCGCACGGCTCGTTCTCCTCATACAAGTCGTAGGTGATCTGCCGCTGGGAGAAGCGCCTGAGCGCGCCGTTCAACCAGAAATGCGGCTTATTTTTGATGCTCCACTTGGCCGCTTCCGTTTGCGGATAGCGGACCGCGACATCGCACCGCACCGGCTTGGCCGCGTAACGTGCGGCGACGCGTGCCTCGTCGCCGAGCAGCCGGAACGCCGGGAACCACGGCTGCGCGCGGGTAAGCGGATTGAAGTAGCCGTTTTTCTCCACATTGCCCCGCATGTCCAGCGGCGCGATCGCCAGCACGTAGCGGTCGATTTTGTGCAGCGCGCTCAGCCAGATCATCTGGCGCTGCGTGGCGTGTGACATGTCGCCCGGCCCCAAGGCGAACAGCTCGACCAGCCCGCCGTTGCCGCACCTGCCTGCGGCGTGCTGCGCCACGGCGAACGTGATCCATTCCATGCTGTCTTGCTGGCTGCGGGTCCCGATCTCGTCTATGCCCGGAAGCGTCAGCCCCTTTAGAGCGTGCAGGGGATTCCCGTTGAATTTGGCCGAATCCGCCGTGCTGTTTTCGGCAATCATGTGCCCGGTCGCGAGCAGACCGACACGGTCGCACCACGCGCGGATCGGATCGAAGTAGGCCTTGCGGAACCGGCGCCCCAGCACGTCGCAGTAAACGGCCCACACCTCATCGCGCGCGGTGTCGGCGATGTAGGCCTCCACATCCCCGCGAAAGGCCCGCCCGGTCGCGGCTTGGTACTCGGCCTCCAATCCGTCGAAGAGCCGGAAGGTCAGCGCCGGTTTGCCGTCAAACTTCACCGGCGTGGGGTGCGAGGGCTCATCTGTGAAAATGCCGACCACGGTCGAGCCCAGATACGGACCGAGCCGCCGCTCGTACTGCTTGTGCGTCAGCTCGATGAACCGCTCCATGGCTTTAAAACTGTAGTTGTCCACCCACCCCGGCGAATGGGCCACCTTCCAGCCGAAGGTGCCGTCCGGCTTCTTATAGACCGCGTACTGGCGCGACTCGAATTCGGGATTCTCGGCAGGCACGCGCCCCTTGCACGAGCCGCTCGGCCAGTTGTACTCGTCGTACAGCCAGATTTTCATGTCCAAGCGCTTGGCGTGCTTGCAGAACCACTCGCACATCCGCAGCCACTCCTCGCCCATGTACTCGTATTCCAACCCGCTGCGGGGATAGATCAGATACTGGTCGATGCCGACTGACTTGTAGGCTTCCAGCGTTTCCCGCACCGTCTGCTCGTCCGGCTTGCCCGTGATCGCCCCCATGGGGATCAGCGGGCAGCGCGGCTCACCCGCCGCGTACGCGGCCAGGATGCCCGCGAGGCTCGCCATGCAAAGCCGTGCTGCGAATCGTGATGTGCTCATTCCGTATCCCTTTTGTTTGGCCACCTGATCTTTTTTTCAAAACACTCTGAGCAACGTTCCTTTAGCGTTCGTGCGATTTAACGAATATCACGATTATAGAAGCCCCGAGGAAGGATGAAATGGCATAACCGCCTTTTCTTTTAACATTTTCGCTTGTATTCATTTGACGGAACCCAGGCGCTTCCTGTAGTTTCTAATATTTATTTGACGGTTTTCCGTATCCGTAATGGCCACCCCCCTTTCAGCGAAGAGTACCCTATGCCCAAGCCGGAATTCTATTCGAAGTACTATCCCGACACGCCCGTCATGCGGGAGTGGCCGTTCCGCGTCCGCTCGCTCGGCTACAACCGGTACGCGCCGCACGGGAAATTCCCGGATGGCTCGCATCCTGACGACCATCTGTTCTCTTGGCAGAGCGGGCGCGTGCTGCCGACCGTCACGCTGGTTCACGTCGTCAGAGGCAAGGGCCGTTTCCGGTCGGAGCCGTCCGGCACCATCGAGGTGCCCCGCAACGCCGTCCTGTTCGTCCATCCGAGCCTCCGGCACGTCTACGGCCCCGACGCCAAGACCGGCTGGGACGACCAGTGGCTGGAGCTGGACGCGACGTATGCGATGCCCCTGATCCAGCAGGCCGGCGTGACGCCGGAGAACCCGCTCCGCGCATTCAGCGCCGCGCCGCGCCTTTCTCAGCTGTTCCAAGAGCTGTTCGATCTCTCGCGCGTCGAGGCGTTCGGCACCGAACAGGAGCTCGCGTCGTGCGCCTACCGCATCCTGTCCCATGCGCTCGCGCTCTGGCAGAGCCATTCCGCGCACGCCCAGAATTTCGCCGCGGTCGAGCGGATGCGGCAGTACCTGCTTTCCGATCTCGCGCACACGCCCTCGGTCGCTGCCGCTGCCGATCAAGCCGGACTCAGCGCCTCGCGCCTGCGCGTGCTCTTCCGCAATGCCACCGGCCTCTCGCCCAAACAGTTCCAGCTGGAGGCCCGCATCAGCCGCGCCGAGCGGCTGCTCGCCGACAGCGACCTCGCCATCGGCACGATCTCGGAACAGACCGGCTTCGAGTCGATCTACCATTTCTCGCGGCAGTTCAAGCGGATGCGCGGCGTCTCTCCAGCCCGTTACCGCGCCACCCTCGCCGCCCACGTCAACAAGGGCTGAAGGCCCTCTCGACGAGCGGGAGTCTTGCGTCTGCGCGCCCGCGGGAGCCCGGTGATTGGGGTGCCCGTTTATAAGAAAAAGCGGCGGGTTTCTCGACCTTGTCCGAATGCAAAGTCATAACCGATTTATTGACAGTATGTTGTATATGTTAGCCATAGCTATCTTTTCTTGTTGACTTTTTTTGCCCGGTGATAGATATTAATCACTATCAAAAAACAAGAGATTCCATGTAGACCCACGAGCGGAGGTGCAGCCATGAATAAAGACACTCAAAAATTTCCTGAACCGGCTCCTGAACGGCGTCTCCGGTCACGGTCGCGCCCCAACTATTCAGACCGGCGCGCCGTCGAACGCTACTTGGCGGATTTCCCGGCCCGGATCTTCGTCGGACAAGGAAAAGACGCGCGCGAGTATGCCGCGACGGTTCACGACATCTCCAGCGGAGGACTGCTGATCGAGGCGCCCGGAGTGCCGCCTGAAGAGACGCGCATCCGCGTGCAGTTCCGCATCCCCGAAGGCGTGATGCCGGAGGCCTTCATCCAGGGCATCGTCTCGACAAACGCCGAGGTCCGCCACCGTGAAGACGGCAAGCCGCTGCTGGGGCTGGCTTTCGAAGAGGACCTCGGCGCCCGCTACCAGCGGACCGCCTGGAGCTACCTGCGCTGGCTGGCGGCCGCGGTCCTGTTTGTCGCGGCCAGCCTGATCCTGGTGATCAAGTACGAGAACCTCTACTATTTCTGGTTCGACGTGCCGGTTTTTCTCTACAGCCTGCTGGTGGGCGCCTACCTGCTCAGCCGGTTCATTTTTGCCGCCTTCTATGACGACTCCAAGCCGCTGGCCGAGCTGCCGACGCTCTCCGTGATCGTGCCCGTGCGCAACGAGGAGGAGAACATCGCCCGCACGCTCCGGCAACTGATGGAGGCGGACTACCCGCGCGACCGGCTGCAGGTCATCGCCGTGGACGATTGCAGCACGGACCGCTCCCTCGAGGTCATGAAGGAGTCGCAGAAGATCTACCCGGAGCTGGTGGTGCTGGGACTGGCCAAGAACGCCGGGAAGCGGCACGCGCTGGCCGCGGGCGTGGGCCTGGCCACCGGACAAGTGATCGTGTTCATCGACTCCGACAGCTTCCTCCAGCCCGACGCCTTGCGCCACCTGGTCAACCGGCTGGCAGACCCCCAGGTGGCCGCCGTCACCGGGCACTGCGACGTGGAGAACATCTGGACCAACCTGCTGACCCGCATGCAGACGGTGCGCTACTTCGTCGCGTTCCGCGTGATGAAGGCCGCCGAAAGCGTGTTCGACTCCGTCAGCTGCCTCTCCGGCCCGATCTCCGCCTACCGGCGCGAGGCGCTCCAGGAGATCATGCCCGAATGGCTCAGCCAGATGTTCATGGGCAGGCCCGCGACCTTCGGCGACGACCGCAGCCTGACCAACAGCCTGCTGCGGCGCGGCTACAAAGTCGTCTACGAGGCCAAAGCCCGCGTCACCACCCTGGTGCCGGAGGACCACGCCACGTTCCTGCGCCAGCAGCTGCGCTGGAAGCGCTCCTGGTTCCGCGAGAGCCTGATCGCCTCGTCGTTCATGTGGCGGAAACAGCCGCTGATGGCCTTGTCCTTCTACCTCGGCTTCCTGCTGCCGCTGATGGGGCCGGCGATCGTGCTGCGGGCCCTGATTTACGTACCTCTCGTGCAGCGCACCTCGCCGCTGATGTACATCGTCGGCATCACCCTGATGAGCGCCCTGATGAGCAGTACCTACCTCCTTTACCGGCGCTCGCGGCTCTGGTTCTACGGAACCGTTTTCTGTTTCTACTACATGTTTGTCCTGGTCTGGCAAACACCGTGGGCCGTGCTGACGTCCTGGCGTAACGAATGGATCACAAGAAGCTGAGGTGCACCATGAAAAAATATTCTATTCTCGCTCAATGGTTTGTGCTGGCCGCGCTCGCCGCCTTCGTGACGTACGTGCTCGTGCGCCCGACGCCCCAGCCGGTCTATGCTCCCGAGGCGTGGCAGGACTGGAACGGCGTGACCGTCCTCTCCTATGCCGGCATCGCCCGGAAGGACTCGCCCGTCTACCCGTCGGTGAAACGGCTGGAGGCCCAGTTGTCCGCCCTGCGTGACGCCGGCTACCGGACGGTCCGCCCAGAGGATGTGAGAGCCTATCTGGAGGAGCGCGCGCCGCTCCCCAAAAAAGCGCTGCTCCTGATCTTCGAGGGCGGCCGCAAGGAGGCGTTCATCCGGGCGACGCCCGTGCTCCAGCGGACCGGCTTCACGGCCGTCATTGCCGTGCCGACCACGGTCATGAGCCAGTGGGGCGGGTTCTATCTGAAGTCGCCCGACATCCGGCGCATCGTCAGGCTGCCCCAGTGGCAGGTGGGCAGCATGGGCCATCAGGCCATTGAGCCGCTCCCCGGCAGCGAGCCCGCCAGACAGGGACGCTTCCTGACGCAGCGCGCGCGGCTGAACGGCAAAGAGGAGTCGGCCGACGCCTTCCGCGACCGCATCCTCCAGGATTATGCCCGCTCCGCGCAGGCGCTGGAAAAAGCGGCGGGCAGGCCGCCGCTGCTTTATCTCTACCCCTTCGCCGAAGCCGGCCAGAGCCCCGGCTCCGACCCGCTGGCCGAGGCGGCCAACCGCGACGCCGTCACCCGCCATTTCGCCTTGGCTTTCATCGGCGGCTCAAACGCGTTCAACGGCCCCGGAAGCGATCCCTGGACCCTGACCCGGCTGCGCGTGCCCGGCGACTGGACGCCCGAACAGCTCCTCGCGGAGCTGGCCTCCAGCCAGCCGCGCGGACAACCCCACACCGCACTCGGCACGCCCCGGGACTGGGTGTTCGAGCGCGACGGCGAACTGCGGGACTCCGGGCTCCACCTTTCCGGCGGCGCCGCCGCCTGGCTGCGCGGCACGGACGCCTGGACCGACGTGGACGTCAGCGCCGACCTGCACCCGGCCGCCGCCGGCACCGCCGCCCTGTACGCGCGCTACACCGGCGCACGCTCGTGGCTGCGGGTGACCGTCGACGCCGAAGGGCTGCGCGTTCAGGAGCGCCTGGGAGGCCGCCTCTTCACACTGTGCCGCCGCCCGTCCTCCGGCGCGACGCCTGCCGCCGGCCGCATCCGGCTGCGCCTCCGGAACAACCGGGCGTGGGTGTGGCAGGACGACAAGCCGGTCGCCGAAAACCTGCCGCTCGCGCCCGACACCCGCCGCGGCCGCATCGGCCTCGGGTGCGACCAAGGAGAGCTGCGCGTGAGCGCCTTCGCCGCCCGTCCGCTCCCGGCGCGCTGGCTCCTCGCCAACAGCATCCGGCTGGTACCGGAGAGCGGCCGCGAAAACGTGCAGGCGGTCCTGCCGAACTGGTTCCGCGCGGGCGAAACCCCCGCCCTGTCGCAAACCGCGCAGCAGGAGCTGCTGCAAACGGCCGCAGCCGGCATTCACACGCTTCCCCTGTTGACCGGAGGCGGCGCGCTGGACGCCGATGCCGCCCGCGACTGGGCCGCCAAGATCGACGCCGAGCTGATGCGCGCCGACCTGAAGCTGCTGACCCCGACCCTGGCGGTGGAGGGCCCCGCCACGGCGCTGGCCGCCGAGCTGCGGAACCGCACCTACCGCGTGGCCCATCTGCTGAGCCCCGCGCAGGCGCTGGAGTGGGGCCGCTCAATCGCCCAGGCCACGCCGGACGAGGTGATCGCCGTGAACGGCACAGGCGCAGACGCCAACCGGGCCATCCATGCGCTGAAGCACGTCATCCCCGCGAGCCGCCTGGCCCAGCGGGAAACAGACGCCGAAGCCTTTGCCCCAGATCTTCCAACCCTGCGTAGGGGTGATCCGAACGCGGATCGCTGAAAGGAGCGACACCATGAAAACACAGAATAAAATCATCATTTCGATTCTGGTCGGCTGGCTCGGAGCAACCCTCCAGACCGGCTTTGCACAAAATCCAGCCAATGTGACCCAGCTGATCCGGGACTCGCAAAGCGCACTGGCGACGGAAAAAACGGACGAGGCCGTGAGGCTGGCGCGCAGCGCCGTCGATCTCGACCCGGCCCATCCCCCCGCCTGGCGGCAGTACGGCATCGCGCTGCTCCGCGGCGGCAAGCCGAAAGAGGCCGCCGCCGCCCTGCAGCGCGCCGTGGACATGGACGAAAAGGACACGACGGCCTTGCGCGGCTTGGCCCAGGCCTGCTGGCAGTCCGAGCAGCCGAACGAAGCGGTCCGCGCCCTCAGCGCCTACCTGCGCCTCAAGCCGGAAGAGGCAGCCGTCTGGCGCGACCTCGCCGCTTGGCTGACCCGGCTCGAGCGCGGCGAACAAGCCGTCGCCGCGCTCCAGCGCGTGGTCGAGCTCAAGCCCGACGACGCCTCCGCCTGGCGAGAGCTGGGCTCTTGGCTGACCCGTCTCCAGCGTCCCGAAAAGGCGGTCGCCGCACTCGAACACGTGGTCAAGCTCTCGCCTCAGGACGCCGCCGCCTGGCGCGAAATGGCCGCCGGGCTCACCCGGCTGGAAAAACATGAGCCGGCCGTGGCCGCGCTTGAGCGCGTGGTCGAACTCAAGCCCGAAGAGGCTTCCGCGTGGCACGAGCTCGCCACCGGGCTCACCCGTCTCGACAAGCACGAGCCGGCTGCCGACGCGCTCGAGCGCGTGACTCGGCTCACGCCGGAAAATGCCGCCGCCTGGCGCGAGCTCGCCACCGCGCTGACGCGTTTGCAGCGGCACGAAAAAGCCGTCGCCGCGCTCGAACACGTGATCAAGCTCTCGCCTCAGGACGCCGCGGCGTGGCGCGAGCTGGCCGCCGGGCTCACCCGGCTCGACAAGCATGAGCCGGCCGTCGACGCGCTTGAGCGCGTGACTCAGCTCACGCCGGAGAAGGCCGCCGCCTGGCGCGAATTCGCCACCGGGCTCACCCGCCTGGAGCGGTACGACAAGGCCGTCGCCGCGCTCGAGCAAGCCGTGAAGCTGAACCTCGAGGACGCCGCAGCCTGGCGCGAGCTGGCCTTGCTCCATCAGCGCGGAGACCGTCTGGCCGAAGCCGCCAAGGCGTTCGAACAGGCGCTGGCTGTGCGCCCCGACGATCCGGCGACGCGGCGCGACCTGGGCTGGGTCCTGTGGACACAGAGCCGGCGCGACGAAGCCGTGACGCGGCTGACCGAAGCGGTCGAAACCGGAGTCGAGGCCCGCGGGCAGGTGATCTATCAGGTGGTCGCCCGCCTTTCTGAAGAGGGCGCGGGCGACAAGGCGCTGGCGTTCCTGCGGCGGGTCTCTCCGAATGAGCCGGTCTCCGTCATGGGGCTGGCGCTGGCCCGCGCCGGACGCCTGAGAGCCTCCGAACCGATCCTGACGGGCGCGTGGCAAGCCGGCGAGAACTCAGCGGACGTCGGCCTCAACCTGGCGTATGCACGCGCGGTCAACGGACAGTTCGCCGAGCTCACCCGCTACTTCGAGCCCGTGCTGGCCTCGACGTCGCCCCTCTCCGCCGAACGCGCCGACCTTGCGCTGGAAACGCTCCGCCTCGGCGGCACCCGTCCGGAAACGCCCGCGTTGGCGGACCGGCTCGAGGCCGTTCTGGAGAAAACGGAGAGCAACGTCGGACGCATGACCGATATTCTGGAAACGGCCGCCGAGGCGAGCCGGGTCCGCGAGAACCCCGGGCAGGCCCTGAGCCTGTACCGGCGCGTGCTGGAGCGCGACCCGAACCGGGCGTGCTGGATCTGGGCGGTTCTGCTGGCCGAGCGCGTCGAGGGCAAGACGCCCCACGCCTGGCTCGACAGCTTCGAGCGGCGGGTCACCCAGCCGGCCCGGCTGGCAGGCATCAAAGGCGTGCGCGCCGACCGTCTCGGACGCGCGGAAGAGGCTGTCACCGCGCTGCGCCAGAGCCTCGGCCTCGATCCGCAGCAGCCGCTGCTGCGCCAGGTCCTTTTCAACAGCCTGCTCGGCCTGGGGCGGGCCGCCGAAGCGCGCTCCGAAGCCGACTGGTTCGCCCGGCAAGTCGAGGCCGGCGAAGCCGTGCTCCGCTCCTATCTGGCTGAAATGCTGACACGCCTGGGCGAGACCCGCGAGGCGCTCGCGCACTGGGAGCTGCTCCGCCAGACCAATCCGGACGCGCCCTACTACGGCATCGAGACCGCCACGGCGCTCTTCCGCCTCGGCCGCGCCGACGAGGCCATGCGCCTCCTGCAAGAGCTGGCCGCAGCCGTGACCGACTCCCGGATCTACGAACTGATGGCGGAGATCGCCGCGGCGCGCGCCCATCACGCCACCGCCGTCGAATGGGCCTCGCGCGGCTTGGCCAAAGCCCCTTCCCAAGGCCTGCTGCGCTACCACGCCGAGGGCTTGGAGAAGCTGGAGACCAACGCCCCGGCCGCCTTGGCTTCGGCCCGGACGTTCCTGAAGCAGGACCCCGGCTCTGTGCCGCTGACCTTGCTGGCCGGACGCATGCTGGAAACCCTCGGCGCGACCAACGAGGTTCAGGCCTTCCACCGGCAGCAGCTCGGCCGAAACCCGGTTTTCGTGCCGTCGCTGACCGCCCTGCGCGACAGGACCACGCGCGAGGGCCAGATCGACGAGGCGGTCGGCTATGCGCGCGCCCGCGCCGACGTCCAGCCCGACAACGCCGAGGCCGTGCGCGCCTACGCCAACTCGCTGGCGCAGCAGGACCACTTCCGCACGTCGCTGCAGCTCCTGCGCCCTCTGGCGAGCACCCCGCTCGAACAGGCGGTGCCCGTGCTGGTCTACCAATCCGTCGTGCGCCCCCCTTACGCCGGACGCAACACGGTCGAGCAGATCAGCCGCCACATCAAGCGCCTGGCCGACGACGGTGTGCTCTTCGTCAACGCCTTCGGCCAAGTCGCCGAGCACCCGACCGCCCGGCACGTGATGCTCGTCCTGATCGACCCGGAAGCCGAGGTGATCGAGGCGCTCGACCCGGTGCTGCAGCGGCACCGCGCGCGGGTCGTCTACGCCGGCAACGCCGCGATCCCGGCGCTGACCCTCTCCGGCCTGCCCCTGCCCGAGCGCCTCGCGCCCGCGCTGACGAGCGGCCGCTGGCGGCTGGCCTCCGGAGGGCCTTCCGACCGCCGCCGCGTATCTGTCAACGCGTCCGGCGTGCTCGGCAGCCCCCTGACCCACCCGATCGTGGCCGACGGGACACGCGAAAACCCGGCCGCCTTTGAGGCGCGCCTCGACCAGGCGCTGGCCGGAGCCGCCCGCTCGCTGAAGCAGGCCGACGAGCGCATCCTGGTCTATCCGTCCGGCGACTTCGGACACCGCTCGCTGGACACCGACACGAACAACGTGGCGCTCCTGCGCCGCGCCGTCGCGCGGCATTTCACGCACGCCGTCTACTTCGACGACAGCGGCTTCTACCTCACCGCCGCAGCGGCCGACCCGCTGCGGATCCCCGCCCGCGCCGTGCCGCCGGAGTGGGACGAGGCCGCGCTGGCGACCTATCTCGGAACCGGCCACCCGCTGACGCGCGCCCGTCTCGAGCTGGCCCGCGTGCTCTACTGGAACGGGCAGCACGAGGCGGCCTACGCCGCCTTCGCCGAAGCCGAGAAGGCCGGAGCCGACCGCCGCGAGCTGCTCTTCAACTGGGGCATGAACGCGGACCGCCAGAGCGACCTGCCCGCCGCGCGCAAGCTGCTGCTGGCCGCGCAGGTGCTGAGCCCCGAGGACACGCGCATCGCGCTGGCGCTGGAGCGGATCGAAGACCGCCGCCGGCCGCAGGCCACCCTCTTCCTCTCCGGCTGGCGCGACAACGAGGACCGCGACCACACTCGTTACGGCGCGTTCGGCGACGCGTTCGTCAGCGAGCGGCTGCGGCTCGGCGTCATGGCCGACCGCGACCGCTGGTCGACGGACGGCATCGGCACCGAATACGGCACCCGCTACGGCCTGCGCGGCCTGGCCTACCTCGCGCCGCAGGTCTGGCTCTCCGGCAGCCTCTGGCAGCTGGACATGGACGACCTCGACGACCACTGGGGCGGCGACCTCGCGCTGCGGGTGCCGAACCCGCTGCTGAGCGGCTTCCTCACGCTCTCCGCCTCGCGCGAGGAGATCGAGACCGTGGAGGCGCTGCGCGCCAACATCGACGCCGACATCTATGCCCTGCGCACCTACACGCGCCTGCGCGACCGGTGGGATCTGTTCGCCGACCTCTCGCAGACCGACCGCAGCGACGGCAACGACACCACGATGCTCGACGGCCGGCTGCTGTACCGCGTGCAGGAGTGGCCTTACACGGGGATCGGCTGGCGCTTCCGCCTCGCCGACAGCGACCGGGACCCGCCCGAGTACTGGGCGCCCGAGCAGCTCCAGCAGCACCAGCTGCACGTCGCCGTGCGCGGCGCGTGGGGCAAGCTGAGCTACGCCGCAAGCGCCGAGGCCGGCTATGCACGCGAGCGCGACACCGACTGGCGCTTCGTCTGGGGCACCCGCGGCAGCGTGGATTACGCGGTCACCCGGCGCTTCAGCCTGACCGGCGAGCTCGGCTACTTCGAAAGCCCCGACTACAACCGCACCTTCGGACGCATCGCGTTGACCGGAAGGTTCTAGTGCGGTTTTGCCTAACGGTTAGCCGCTTCTGGCAAGGGCGCCCCTCCCGGGGCGTCCGCCCTTGCCGCCTGATCGCTGACTCCTTCGAGTGAATCGTTAGAATCGATTAAACCGAATTCGTCGATTCACTCGGCCCTCCTTATTCCCTTGCACTCCGGGTATCCCGTGCATCCCCAGAACGCCTGCCCGGCATTGGCTCCTGTCTTTGCCTTCCTTTTCGCCATCGGCTTGCCGCAATCCGGACACGCCGGCGCATTCTCCTTTTGCGCACGCTGCTCGACCCGCAAGGTTGTGAGCTTCTCCCTGAAACCGCCCTCTTCCTGAAACTTCTCGCCCTGCGCCTCCATCTGGTGGTTCAGCATGTTGATCACCCGGGCGATGAGAATGAGCAGGACGTTGGCCATCACCACATCGTCGTCAGACTCCAGCCACGCGAGGAACTTCCGCTTCTGCGCCAGAATATGCGAGCACGCGTCATGGACCACATCCTCGCCATAGTCCGGCTGATCCAGACGCACCTCATAGACCGCCCGTGCCTCCGGAGAACTCTTCTTCCATGGAGCCAGGTCTTTTTTCAGCAGCCAGTTCACGTAGTCGCCCGCCAACTCCGCCAGACTCGCCCGCGCCACATCCGTGAGCCGCATTTCGGTCTCTTTGGACGTCGCGCGGCGGGCGGAGCCTTCGGCGTTGTTGGCGCACCCCGAGCGGGCAGCCTGCGTCATCTGGTCATACTGCCGGCCGGCGGGATCGTTGGTGCGGTTCAGAAACCGCCCGCAAAAACGCTGCGTCCCGAGCTGCACGATGTTCGCCAGGATCCACGAATCCAGCCAGAAATAGCCGCCTGTGCCTCCGAACATGATGGCCTCCGTTTCTTCGATCAAATCGAGGGAATCGACTCAATCGAATGATTCGACTCTTTCGATTCACTCGATTCTTTCGCCCTCCAAACTTCTCATCCCCGCCGCCTCGCCCTCTTCAATCGCAATCTCGACCGCGCGCTGGGCGCGGGCGAGCAGGGTGCTTGTGTCACCCCCCCTTGATACCGCAGTATACAGAAAAAAGGGCGGCTCGGTCATTTCAAAATCCATCGTGTCCGCGCGAAGTGAGTTTCTCACGCTCACGGCACGAACGCGCCGCTGGCGTAGCGCTGCTTGGAGGGCGTGGGCGAATCGAGCGGGGCGTCGGGGCCGATCGGCGGCCAGGCGACGCCGGCGGCGACGATGAAGCCGGGCGGCACGCTGCGGTAGAGCGAGTCCGGCAGGGTGCGGCAGGAGCAGCCGGGCCACGAGACGTTCGCCGTGTTGCCCTGTTTCACGTTGCCGTAATCGACGATGCCCTGCAGCGCGTCCGCGGTCTTGATCGTGCCGCTGGTCAGCACGTTGCCGAGGAAGTTCTGGTTGTTGGAGCCCACGTCGATCGCCGTGCCGCTGTTGGTGATGCGGTTGCGGAACAGCGTGTTGCCCGGCCCGGCAGGCCAGTACCAGTCCGGCACGTCGGCGTCTTCCAGCACGTTGCCTTCGAAAAGGTTCATGAACACGTAGTTCCCGTGCACGGAAATGTCGGCCTGCGGCATTCCGGACACCGGATCGCTCGCGCGCTGAGTGGAGAAGTTGTAGCCGTAGACGTTGCCGTTGGCCCCGATCCCGACGATCATCGAATGCCGCAGATGGCGGAAGACGTTGTCCTCGATCAGGCAGTCCGAGGTCCGTTTGCCGCAGCCGACCCCGTACCCCTGCCCGTCGCCGCCGAACACGAAAGCGTCGTGAAAGTAGCTCTGCCGCACGTCGCACTCGAACGAGCGGTCCATCCAGACATGGGCCTTGTAGGTCATGTAGCTCTCGACGTTCCGGATCCAGCACCGGACCGCATATTTCATCTCGACCGTGTACCCGGCCACCGCGTCCTTGCGGCGGATGAACAGGTTCTCGATCCCGACGTTCGCCATCGTGACCAGCCGGCGCAGCCGCGGGTTGCGCCCTGCCGTGAACGTGTGGCGCAGGTGGCGGTCCAGCGTCAGGCGGCGGGTGGCCGCATCCACCGCGACAATGCGGTTGATCTGGCCGGGCAGCCGCTGCTGCCACGCGTCCGTCAAGCCCCAGGCCGGGTCGTTGTCCTCCTCGATCTCGACGATGTCCCCCGCCTGGAAACCCGCCACGCTGGAGACGGTCAGCGCGGTGGACCCCAAGTCCATGCCCGCCGTCACCGTCACGTAGGACGCGGGCTGGCTGCTGTCCCAGCGGATGATGCCGATGCAGCGGCTGGCGGTCCCGGCCCCCTCGAAGATCAAGCTGGTCAGCGCCGAGCCGTCGCCGCGCAGGATCATGTCCGCCTTCAGCATGAGCGTCTGCGTGAGCCGGTAAGTGCCGGCAGGCAGGTAGACCACGCTTCCGGCGGGCGCCTGCGCGATCGCCGCGGCGACGGCGGAGGTGTCGTCGGTTGTACCGTTGCCTTTCGCGCCGAAATTCCGGACGTTCAGCACCGTCGCGAAACTGGGCGGCGCACCGGGCAGCCCGGCGCGCGCCCAGCGCGCACGCGACGCCGCAGGAAGGTCGTGAATGTGGCTCAGGGCCTCGCGCGCGTCGGGAATTCCGTTTTCGTTGAGGTCGACGTCCGCGCGCCCGATCCTGAAGAAACGGGACTGCGGTTTTTCCTGAGCGCTCCCCGCGTCGGGCTCAGGCCAAAACAGCGCCGGCTTGCCCTCGGTGCGCAGATAAGCCCCGCGCACCTGCCAGGCCGGCGCGGTCAGGCTGTCGGTCGAAAACACGTCGATCACCTCGCCGGGGTCGCCGGACGGGGCGATCTCCAGCGTCATGCGGCCGTCGCCGCCGCGCTGCAGACCGCGGATGCGCGGCTGCCCGTCGCCGGTTGCCGCCCAGCCGTTCAAGGCGCCCAAGGCCAGCACAGCCCGCAATGCCCAAGCCGTCCGCAACTGGACTTCACTCGTGACGTTTGTTTTCATGGCTGCCTCCTCTCTGGCTCTGCCTCCCGAGGCGCGCCGGCCGCTTGGGCCGCCGCCTCATGCCGACCCGACACGACCTCCGCGACCGTGTAGAAGGTCAGGCGCTCCGCCGCATACTCGATCAGGCCGACAAAATCGGAAAGCCGGGTCCCGTAGGCCGGACCGATCAGAAGGGTGGCGCCGGGCGCGGTCAGGCGGGTCAGGTCCGTGCCCTCTTGCGCCGTCCGGACGCGCCGACCCTCGGCCACGCTGAGGCTGCCGACGGAGCCCGACTGGCTGCGCCGCGCAATGTCGGGGACCAGCACCACATCTTCGTCCTGCGGCAAGGCCACATCGCGGTCCACGGTCACCTCATGCGCCGAGACGCTCACGACGCGCGCGGCCACGAACGCCTCGTCCGGCAAGACCCGGTGACCGTAAAGAAACAGCATCTGCCCGCGGCCGTGCGCCATGTCGATCCACTGCTTGAGCACCGCCAGCGGCACATACCGGGTCAGGTCGATCGCCGTTCCCGGCAGCGAGCCGTCGGCGCGGCGCCCGGCGGCGATCGCCAGCGCGTCGGCGCGGCGGTAGGAGCCGACCCCCTGCGCCAGAGCGGCGCGGGCGATCTCCGGCGAATAGGCGTTGAACGGGAAAACCAGGTTGCCGACCTTCAGTCCGGCCGCCCGCAATTCGCTCACGGACCGCTCGAGCTGCGACGCCGTCCACGCCTTCAGGCCGTTCTGCTGCACGAACCGGACGGCGTTGTGGTGGTTGTAGGTGTGCGTGCCGACTTCCCAGCCGAAATCGTTCTGCAAGGCGCGCAACTCATCGAGGGTGATCCGCCCGTTCTGGAGGTACTGATTGTTGACAAAACCGGTCGCGCGGCCGCCGACACGCGCCAACTGAGGTGCCACCAGCGAACGCCACGATGTCCAGCCGTCGTCAAACTGCAAGACCAGCCCTCCGCGTTTGGGTTTTTCGCCCTGGGCCGCAGCCGCGAGACACCCCAACGCCAGCAGAAGAAAACCGATTGTTCCTGTTTGATTAGACCTCATCTTTATCACCTCGGTTCTGTATTTTATCCGGCGCGCCGAATGGAGGCAAGAAGAATCTAGTGAAATGGTAGACAATCCGTGATTGTCGCGCATGCCGGTTTTGTCTATACTCACTCCATGAGAAAGAAATGTTCCTTGCCGCAGGCTGCCGCCGAACAAAAAAAGGCGGGACGGGAACTCACGAAAATCCTGACGTGCGCCGTGATGAACAGCCCGGCAACCGTGGTGATCACCGGAGCCGACGGCATCATCGAATACGTCAACCAGAAGTTCAGCGCGCTGACCGGTTATACGCCGGCGGAGTCGATCGGCCGAAAGGCGTCGCTGCTGAAATCCGGGCTCATGCCGGAGGCCTACTACAAAGCGCTGTGGCGCCGGCTGAAAAAAGGCGTCGAGTGGACCGGGGAGTTCCACAACCGCAAGAAGAACGGCGAGTTTTATTGGGAGCAGGCGTCGATCTCCCCGGTCCGCGATGCCGCGGGGCGCATCCGCAATTACCTCAAGCTCGCCGAGGACATCACGGAGCGGAAGCGGCTGGAAGCCGACCTCCGGAACGCCTTTGAAACCCTTAAAGCGCACGACGTTCAGCTGCGGACCACGTGCCGGCAGTTGACCGCCACCACGCGGGCGCTCAAGAAAAGCGAGCGCACGCTGCAGCGCCTGTCGCAGGAGGACGCCCTGACCGGCCTGCTGAACCGGCGGGGCTTCGACAGCGCCTTGCGGAGGGTCAGTGCGCTGGCCGAGCGGCAGGGGCACGGCATCGGTTTTCTGATCGTCGACGTCGACCATTTCAAGCTGATCAACGACCGGTATGGCCATGCGGCGGGAGACCGCATCCTGAAGGCCTTCGCAGACCTGCTGCGGTCGCTCCTACGCACCTCCGATCTCCTTTGCCGCTACGGCGGCGACGAGTTGGTGGTCGCCCTCCCTTCGGCCGATGCCGAGTCCACCCGTGTGACGGCCGAGAGGATCCTGGCGGCCGTGCGGCAATACGACTTCTTGAAGGGGCGCGCCAAGCACCCGATCACCGTCTCGATCGGCGCCGCCTGCGCGACGGCGAAGCGCGGCCAGTCCTTTGAAAACGTGCTGAAACAGGCCGACCGGGCGCTCTACCAAGTCAAGCGGAACGGCCGCAACGGCATGGCCTTTGCGGCCTCCGGCGAGGCGGCCTCCTCCGTCCGCTCCCCTCACCCGGCGGCGCTCGTAGAAGATCCGTGCAGGCCGCAGGATGCGGCGCATTTCGACCTGTTGCTCGCCATGCTCGACGCCCGCGAGAAAGCGACCGGCGCCCACTGCAGGAGGGTCGCGCAGATCACCGGGCTCCTGACGCGCGCCCTGCGGCTGCCGGCCGGCCAGGCCGCTCTCATCACACGCGGTGCCCTGTTCCACGACATCGGCAAGATCGCCGTACCCGAAACGCTGCTGCTGAAACCCGGGCCGCTGACGGCAGCGGAACGCAAAATCGTTCAAGAGCACCCCAAGACCGGACACGGCATCCTTCAGGTCTGCCCCGGGCTGAAAGCCGTTTCCGACCTCGTCCTCTGCCATCACGAGCGCCTCGACGGCTCCGGCTATCCGCGCGGACTGAAAGGACGCCGGATCGGCCTCGGCGCACGCATCCTCGCGGCGGCCGACACCTACGACGCCATCCGGGCCGGGCGCCCCTACGCCGCGACGCGTTCCGCGGAGGAGGCACTCCGTGAGCTTCGCAGGTGCCGGGGCAAGCTCTTCGACTCCGACGTCGTGGACGCGCTGGCCCGTTGCCAAGGAGAAATCGAGAGCGTGCTGACTACTCGGCCGGCTTGACGCCGCCGAAACAGTACGCCACGTGGGCCGGCGGCAGCGGCTTCGTCAGGAGCGTGACCAGAACCGCCGTCAGCGCGGCGATGGGCAGCGCGACCATGATCGGGTCCACGACCGCCCACGTCGCGCTGAGTGCGGGCGTGAGAAGCGTGGGCTTGCCGAAGAGCGCCTGGCAGATACCCAGCCCGGCTGCGGTCTTGGCGTTGATGCAGACCGACCAAAAGGCGCTGGCCGCAAACCCGGCCCCGATCGAGGCGATGGCCGCCGGACGCGTCATGCGCTTCCAGAAGAGCCCGCCCAGAAAGGCCGGAAGAAAGGCCGCCGCGCAGATGCCGAAAAAGATGGCGGTGGCCAAGGCGATGATGTTGCCGCGCACCATTTTCCCGAGGATGATCGCCGCCACCAGCCCGACCACGATGCCGAGCCGCGTGATCAGCACCGTGCGCGTCGAGTTCCCTCTGGACAGCGGCTCAAAGATGTCCCGTCCGACCGCCGTGCCCATGGTGTGGAACTGGCTGGAGAGCGTGCTCATGGCCGCCGACAGGAGCGTCATCAGGAAGAGCACGCCGAACCACTTCGGGAAGGCGCTGTTGACGTAACGCGGAATGATGGTGTCGCTGTTGCCCTTCATCGTGGTGCCGAGCGTGACCGTGCGCGCGATCGCGATCAGCCCGGGCCGGATGACGTCGGGCGCCCCGTTCCCGCCGCGCGTGATGGAGACCGACGGCGTCTTCAGCAGATAGTTCGGCACCTGCTCGGGCCGTTCGCCGGGCAGCTTGTACGCGACGAACGGCTTGCCCCGGGCGAGGATCTCCGGAGAGGCGTCGGGGCTGAAGCGGGTCAGTATCCCGTTGCCGTCGGCACCGGGGTCGAGCAGGACGCGTTCCTCCACGACCTGGCAGCGGATCTCCTCGTGTTTGTTGAAATAGGCGTTGGAGAGCGCCCCGACCACGAAGGCCACGCCGGTCATGAAAAAGATGAAGATGCCGCCGGCCGCAACGCCCCGGTTGAGGGCCTGCTTCGACTTGACGGTCATAAAACGCACGATGAGCTGGGGCTGGGCCAGCACGCCGATGCCCACGCCCATGACGATCGTCGAGACCATGACCCACCACAGGTTGTACCGGCTGGCCTCGGCGGCCGGGGCGCCCGGCGCGGCCCAGCCGAAGACCGGCATGGAGGTCCAGCCCTGATGGCCGAGGGCGGCGAGCGGTTTTGGGACCAGCGGGGCGAGGTCCGTCAGGGCCTGATGGGCCGCGGTAAAACCGCCGAGCTTGACGTAGGTGATGACCATCAGCGCGACCATGCCGACGAGCATGATCGCCCCCTGCAGGGCATCCGTCAGCATGACCCCCTTGATGCCGCCGGCGATCACGTAAGCCGCCACGATGACGGCGAACAGGTAGAGCGCGGCGTCATAGGAGATGTGGAAAATCGGCCCGATGAACTCGGCGCCGCCGATAATGACCGCCATGGCGTAAAGCGGCATGAAGCAGAAGATGATCAGCGCGCAGAGGACCTGGACGAGGCGGCTGTCGAAGCGCTTGCCCATCAGCTCCGGGAAGGTGTGCGCGTCCAGGTGATGCCCCATCCGGCGCGTGGGGTTGCCCAACACCACGAACGCGAGGAAGATGCCCACGGAAATGTTCAAAACCGTCAGCCACAGCAGCCCCATGCCGAAGTTCGCGGCCACGCCGCCGAACCCGACAATGGCCGAGGTGCTGATGAAGGTGGCGCCGTAAGAGAGCGCCATGACCACCGGGTTGGCGTTTCGTCCGGCCACCAGATAGTCCGCGGCGGTTTTCGTTTGGCGGTATCCCTGGTAGCCGAGGTAGCCGATCGCGAGCAGGTAGACGAGCACGACGACAAAGGTGAAGATCTCCATGAAATGAACTCCTTGGTTTCTGGCCGGCGCTCAGAGCGCGGTTTCGATTTCCTCTTTCTCTTCCTTCGCCCACTGCACGTCTTCCGGTTTGACCGGCTCGTCCCCTTTGTTCCAGTGCGTGATGCCGTACCCCACACACACGAGCGCCCCGGCGAACGCGAGCAGATAGGCGACCGCCACGCACGGATCTTGGATACCGAATATCATGCCGACTCCTTTGTCAGTCTGTTATGACCCGCCGCTGTCCTGCCCGCCGGCCCGACGCCGTAGTTTCTATATAGCAGAACACCGCGCCGGTACTATACGCGCAAACGGCTCCGGGGTGCAAGCGGTAAGCGCCAAAAAAATCGCCGCGCCCTTCAGAACCCGCACAGGCCCGGTTTCTCGGCCGGAAAACTTTTTTCCGCACCCCTCTTGACGGCGTTTAAGTAATTTGGTACTGTGATGCCGAATTAGCGAACAAAAGGTTTCTTTTCATGCTCGGACTGCTGAACATATCGGAAGCGATGTCGATCGCCCTGCACACCTGCGCGTGCCTCGCCGAAGAGCCGGACCGGTTCCACTCCGCCCGACAGATCTCGAAGCGGCTGGGGTTCTCCGCCCACCACTTCGCAAAAGTGGTGCAACAACTGGTGCGGGCCGGCCTGCTCGAGACCGAGCGCGGCCCGGCCGGCGGCGCCAAGCTGGCCCGGACGCCCGACGCGATCACCCTGCTTGAGATCTATGTTGCGGCCGGCGGCAGCCCGGACATCAAGGGCTGCCTGTTGAAGCATGACATCTGCGCCGGACAGAGCTGCGCGCTCGGCAAGCTGATGGCCGCCGAGAACCAGCGGCTGATCGACCTGTTGAAAACGACCACCCTCGCCAGCATCGTCCGCTCCCTCAAGCGGAACCGAAAAGGATAACCCCGCTGCCGCAGCGCCCGAGAAACCTGCCCCCAAACCCCGCCGATCCTTTAGGAGGAAGCCACACATGAAACGTAAGATCGTCACCATTGACCCCGCCCTCTGCAACGGCTGCGGCCTCTGCATCAGCGCCTGCCACGAAGGGGCCCTCAAGCTCGTGGACGGAAAAGCCAAACTGGTCTCCGACAGCTACTGCGACGGCCTCGGCGCCTGCCTGCCCGAGTGCCCGACCGGCGCGATCAAGATCATCGAGCGCGACGCCGATCCCTTCGACGAGGCCGCCGTGGCCGCCAAACAGGCCGCCGTCCCGGCGGGCCCCGCACCCTCCGCGCCTCTGCGTGCGGCACCCGTAGCCCCGCCTCCGCTGGCGTGCGGCTGCCCCGGCAAAATGGCGAAAACGATCACGCGCGCGTCCACTTCAGAGTCCGATGTTCAGCGTTCGGCGTCCGACGTTCCCTCGTCCCTGACGAACTGGCCCGTGCAGATCAAGCTGGTGCCCGTCAACGCGCCTTATCTCAGAAACGCCGCGCTGCTGATCGCCGCCGACTGCACGGCCTTCGCTTTTCCCGACATCCACCGCCGCTTCATGACCAACAAGGTCACGCTGATCGGCTGTCCCAAACTCGACGAGGGCGACTACGCGGAGAAGCTGACCGCCCTGCTGCAGGCCAACGACATCCGCAGCGTCACCGTGCTGCGGATGGAGGTTCCCTGCTGCGCGGGCATCGCCAACGCCACCCGACAGGCGCTGATCGCCAGCGGCAAGATGATCCCCTGGCACGTGGTCACGATCTCGACGGACGGAACGATCCTAGAGGAGTAACGCATCGAGGAGTTTAGACGGTTAGCCTATTTGGCTGTTAGGCAGCCAAGCGACGAGGCACGTTGAAAAACAGGAACCGAGCATCCACGCCGAATCTTCCATCCTAACAGCCTAACAGTCTAACAGCCTAACAGTCTAAAAACCTAACAGCCTAATCAACCCGATTCCACACACAAACCAACAAAAGGAGCTAACACCATGAGCGACATGTTCTGTTTCCAATGCGAACAAACGGCCGGCGGCAAAGGCTGCACGCGCGGCGGCGTCTGCGGCAAGAAGCCCGACGTGGCCCAGATTCAGGATGAAATCACGGCGGGGCTGATCACGCTGGCCCGCGCGATTGACGGCAAACCCGCTTGCCCTTCCTGCGAAGGGCTCTTTATGGATGCGCTCTTCATGACGGTCACCAACGTGAATTTCGACGAAGCGGTTCTCAAGGCGATGCGCGACCGCATCCAGGCCGGGATCGCCAAGTCCGGAGGCGCTGCGGCGTTCA
>CAYZQL010000016.1:0-29192 GCA_964480555.1 uncultured Lentisphaeraceae bacterium
CGCCCACTGTTTTTCCCTTTTTCCCAAAAGCGTGCGTTTTATTTTGCGCTTCGCGCAGCCGTCCAGGGCAGAAGGTTTTGTGTTGTTGAGGGGAGGGGCGTTCTGGTACTTTAAATTTCTATATTCCACAGTCAGCAAGGAGTTCGATATGAGGCGTGCATGGCCCGTTTTCTTGGTTTTTCTCGCGATGGGTTTTGGCGATGTTGTGGGGCCCTTGGTGGGGCTGGTAAAAAAGACGTTCGCGCTGTCAAATTTTGTGGCACAGCTTTTGCCGATGACGGGCTTCCTGATGTTTGGGCTTCTGTCTGTTCCGATGGGGTTGGTGCAAGACAGGAAGGGCAAGAAGGCCGTGCTGCTGGCTGGCCTTTTCTTGGCGCTCGCCGGTCTCCTGTTGCCGCTACTGTCCGGGATGTACGGGAGGCCCATTGCTGTTGCGACTGGGGATTTGACAAAGTATTACATCGTGTTGGTTTCGATTTTGCTGCTCTGTGCAGGAGCGACGCTCTTGCAGGTCTGCGGCAATCCGGTGATGCGTGATGTCTCCGAGAAAGGCGCCTATTCGAGTAACCTTTCGCTTGCCCAGTCGGTGAAGGCGATCGGTTCTTCGCTCGGCTTTCTGCTCCCTCCGCTGGTTATCCGGTATTTGGGATGGGACTGGTCGATTCTCTTCCCGGTCTATGCGCTGATCGTGCTGGTCACGCTGGCGGCCTGCGTGCCGCTGAAGCTTGTCGAGGAGCGTGATCCTGCCGCCAAGCCCGCAACCTTTGGCACGTGCTTCGCGCTTTTCGGCGGCAACCGGTTTGTCATGTGCATGGTTCTCGGCATCTTTTTTTACGTGGGGGCCGAAGTGTGCTTCAGCTCCGGGGTCCCGCTGCTTTTGAAAGAGAAGTTCGGGATGGATCAATTCGGGCTTTGGATTAGCTGGTCGCTTTTCTTTCTTCCGATTCTGCTGGGGCGCTTTGTCGGTGCGGCTATTCTGAGAACACTCAAGCCCGCGGTCTTCTTGAAGCTGTCGGTCGCGCTCGCTGTGCTGGGCGTCTGCGCCGTGTTTTGCGGACACAAGACGGGAACTTTCGTCGGCATTGTTCTGGTCGGTCTTGGCTTCGCCAACATATTCCCTCTGATCTTTTCGATCGCGGTGGACGCCCTCCCGGAGCGGTCGAACGAGATATCGGGACTGATGGTGACCGCCATAGCGGGCGGCGCGATTCTGCCGCCTTTGATGGGGATGGTGGCTGACCGGTTTGGGGTTGTGGCAGGGTTCGCCGTTCCGCTGCTCGCCTTGATCTACATCATGTGGGCCGCGGTCACGCAGACAACGTTTGCACGTAAACCCTGACGGGGCATGGCTGGGTCTGCCCCGCAGGGGAGGGACAGAGCGTGAAACGCCCCGTGCGGTCAAGCGCAGCGTCGAACACGGCCTCTACGCCCACGCCACCGGTTGAACCGTACGGACGGGGGGCGTGTAGCCGGGCACCATCAGGCGCGTGATTCGCGGGGTTATGTCGATGAGGCTTGTGGCGTTCCCCTTCATGTCTTCCGCGCCTGGGCCGAGGGCGATGAGCGGCACCGGGTTGCGGGTGTGGCCGCGCGTGCCCATGTCCTCGATGTTGCCGTGGTCGCTCGTCAGGATGAGGAGCATGCCGGTGGTTCGGCAGAGCTTCACCACGGAGTCGAGAAAGACGTCCAGCGTTTTCAGCGTCTCGCAGGCGTGGTCGTAGTTGCAGGAGTGTCCCGCCAAGTCGGTCTGAAAGAACTCAAAGAGGGTGAAGTCGTTGGCCCGGGCAACCTGGATGAGATGCTCGGCGGCCTGCTGAAGTGTTGTGATCGGTATGGCATGGCCTTTTTCGCGCAGGCTCACGCGCGTGATGTCGTGGAACACCGCCTGATTGGCGAGCAAGTCATCTTGGATGGCAATGGTTTCCGGCTGGGTAAGCGCCATGACGGTTGTGACGGATTTGAAGCGGCGCACGCGTAAATCATCCACGCTGTCGACCATGTAAGCGTCCGCGAAACGGCAGCGCAACCCTTTGCGGGTCAGCTCCATGAACAGGTTGCCCTCTTCGATCACCTTGCGCAAGGACGGGCCGGGAAAACCCTCGCAGTGGCGCCCCATGTACTGGGAGGCGTTGACGCCGGTAAACATCGCGGTCTGCCCGGTGGCGCTCTGCGGCAGGCCTTTGGTGTCAAGGCAGGCGTCAATGGGTACGGCATGTTTCTCGATGAGCTGGCATAAAACCGGACAAATGCCGGCATGGACCGGATTGTCTTTTGCGGGCGCACGCAAACCAACGCCATCGATAAACAGGAAAAGAACCTTCACGATAGTATTGTTTCACCCCAACCGCGTTGTGCAAGCAACTCCGTGTTATTGAAAACGTTCTCATTTTGAGCGAAAACGTGCGAATTAGCAAACGTAAAGTGCATGCTTGGCGAGGCCGCGAGGCCGTCGTCGGTTTCTCGTGGAGCGCGCGTTCCGCAGGAACCCCAACGGCGGCATCTGGCTGCACCGCAGGTGAGGACCGTTTGCGGTGTGGGGACGAAGTCCGTTCGCCGCCCCCATCGCGCGCGCGTCCGTCATGGGGCCGCGCCGCTGGGCGGAAGGGGTTTGGCGGGGACGGCGTTGGTCGGGACGGCGTTGGTCGGCGCGGTGACGATGACGGGAGCGGCGCGTGCCGCGAGGGAGCCGGATTTCATCTGGAGGTTGGCGGGCGGGCGCGTGACCGTCGAGGGCGCGGCCTTGTTGCCCCGCTCGCGTCGCGCGACGGCTTTCGCGGCTTGCCTGTCCGCCGCGTACGGGGCGGGCGCCGCAGGTGCGGCGGCGGGGACGGCATCCGACGCCGCCGCTTTTTCTTTGGCGGCGATCAGTTTGCGCAGGCTCGGCATGTTCGGCTCAGCCTCGGGCAGGGCGGGCGGGGTGACGATGGGGGCCGGGGGGGGCGCATGAAGGGCATCGGGCTGGAGTTCCGCGAGGCCGGCCGCCGCGGCGGGAGGCGGCACGGTCGCCGGGGAGAGCGTGGGCGCGGGTGGCTCATTCCGCTGGAAGGTGATGTGGGTCACCGGCGAGTCGCCGCGGCGGTCCTCCGAGGCCTGGCGATAGACCGTGCTGAGCAACGCGAAAAGCGTGCCGAACGCGGCGGCGAAAAGCGCGGCGCGGCGCAGCCGATCCTGCCGCGTAAACCACAGCCGGAAGGGGGCTCGAACCTTGGGGGGCCGCGCCGGCTGCGAGCCCGCCGCAAGGCAGCGGTCTTTCGCGAGCCCGCTGCGCAGCGGCGTCAGCACGGCCGACAGCTCGCCGAGCGCGCTCCTGCACGCGGCGCACGCGTCGAGGTGGCGCGCCATCGTCTGCCGCTCCTCCGGCGACAGATCGCCCAGTAGCCAGGCGGTCAGTTTTTCTTCATGCGGGCACATGACTTGCTTCTCCTTCGCGGCGTTTCACTTCGGCGGCAAGGGCCTTGACGGCGTGGTGCAGCAGGTTGCCGACATAGCCGCTTTTCTCGCCGACGATCTCGCCGATCTCCTCATAACTCAGCCCCTGCTGCAGCCGCAGCAGCACGACGTTCCGCTGCAGGGGCGATAAAACGCTCAGGCAGCTCAGCACCAGCTCTTCCCGCTCGTCTGTGCCGGTGTCGAAGTACAGGCCGCCACCGGTCTCGTCGTCTTGCCGCTGCGCATAGGTTTCGTGCAGCCGCCGCTTGCGCTCCTCTGCGCGGATCAGGTCGACGGCCTCGTTGTGGGCGACGCGGAAGAGCCAATTCCGCACTTCGTCGGTCGGCGCCTCCGGGGGAGGCACGCGCCGGGCGAGCTTGACCAGCGTGTTCTGCACCACGTCTTGAGCCAGCGTGACGTTGTTCAGCAGGCGTGCGGCATATCGCAGCAGCGGGGCTTGGTAAGTCCCGATGACCGCCGCTAGGCCGCATTGCTCTTTGGCACAGTCGCTCACGAAAAGAAGCATAACACGGAAACCGGGCGCGATGAAATGGCGGAATGCGGGCGGGGCTGCCGGTCACAGCGTTCCTGTCAGCACGGGGACGTCGTTGGTGTCGGTCGACAGTGCGGCAAGGGTTTCGCTGAACTGGACCGCCTGCTTGCTGGTGGTCGGCAGGTAGCGGTAGTACACCATCAGCTGAAGCGCGGCCAGGCAGGTGTCCATGACCGGCCTGTCGGTGTGCGCATCCCCGTTGGTCCACCAGCCCACGTCCACATCGCGGCCCTGGTCGTCCTTGGCCGCGTTTTTCTCCACCTTTTGCGCGCTCACGTACAGCGGCTGCATCTCCCGGTTCCAGTTCTCCCACCGTTTCCCGCCCGCGTGGAACTTGGCCTGCGTGGCGTAATAGCAGTAGTACTGGAGCGAGCCCCCGAGCGGGTTCTTGACTTCAAAGGAAGGTTTCCAGGAGTCCATCAGCGCGAGGGCTTTTTTGACCTCGGATGCGCCGGATGCGCCGAGCAGTTGCAGGCAGAGCGTTCCGACTCCCGTCAGGCCGCCCTGGCCGGGGCCCGTATAGCCGAAGCCGCCGTCGGGATGGGTGTTGTTCTTGAAGCCTCGGATAGCCAGTTTGGTCGCCTTCTCGAGTCCGGCCGGCCGAAGCTGCGCCATGTGCGCGGCCTTGAGCGCTTGGGCACACCACCCCATATAGGAGGTGTCGTCGCGGTACTTGCCGCTCTCCTTGTCCACGCCGGTCAGCATTCTGTAGGTCCAGCCGCCGGTGGGGTGCTGGCCTTGGATGATGGGCACGAGCGCCCGCTCGGCGGCGGCCTTGATGTTCGGGTTGAGGGTCATGCCGTAGGCCTCGCACAGCGCGTACGCGGCGATCGGGTGGGCATACTCGTTGCCGTCGGCGCCTTGGAAGTGGCCGTCCGTCTTTTGGCTCCGCAGCAGGAACTCGAGCGCCCGCTGGACGGGTTCGCCGAATTCGGGCGAGTCTCCGGGCTTCTCGCCGTGCGCGAGGAAGGTCAGGACGGCGAGGCCGGTCATGGCGATCTTCTGCGTCTTCCAGGAGCCGTCGGGCTGCTGGTTCTTCTTGAGCCAGCGCAGTGCCCGCATCACCGCGTCTTCGGTGGACTGCGCGCCGTCATGCCGTCTGCGCAAATCGCCGCGCTTGCCGGCCGTGCGGTTCTCGCCGTACAGCCCTTTGAAGCCGACGCGGCTTTTGTTTGCCAAGACCGAGTCGGCCGGCAGGGGCTGCGGGCTGGGCAGCGGCGCCTGCGCTTCGCCCGGCATGGACACTTGGGGGGAGAGGACGGGGATCTCGAAGGTGATGGTGTCGTCTAGAGGCGTTTCGGACGCGGCGGGGTCATCGGGCTTGATCCAGTCCTCGATAACAGACTTGTCCTCGATGACGGTGACGACGATATCCTCGTCAACCGTCACCCGGTCGCGGGACATCACGCTCAGGAGGGCGATCACACAGAGGGGCATAAGGATGGCCATGACCGGAGCGGTCAGGCGTTGCATTTCGATGACGGCGTTTTTATACGCCCGCGAGTTTCGGGGTTGCCGCAGGCCGCGCAGCATCGCGAGCAGGCGGTGCAGGTAGCTGGGCTCCCGGTAGGCGGTGGTCAGCTCGTTCAGGTTGATCGGCGTGGTGAGCGTTGTCATGGGGTGCCTCCTCGCAGTGTGTTGTCATCCTGTATACGCCGGTCGCGGCACGCGTATTAAAAAAATTGTGACTGCTCAGGTGTTCAGAATTCAGGAGTCGATCTGTCGGCCCTGCCGGGCGAATTCGCGGCAGTTACAGCGCTGGAGGTAGTCGATGATGACCCGTTCGATCGTGTTGCGGTTTTTCATGCGGCGGGCGCGTGCGCGCATATCCATCACGTCAAGACCGCCGGTGTCGCCCACGTAGATGGGTGCCTTGCTGAGGTCCGCGGCGGCGCGGGTGAGCTGCTGGTTGATCTTTTTTGGGTTGATGGTGCCCTTGTCGAGCAGAAACCCGGGCACACCCGCGAAGCCGCAGAGCATGTGCATGGCGGGGGACTCGGTGGACATTTCGAGAGAAACGACACCCACAGGATGCGGACGGGCGTTGTGCTAAGAATCACATGCGCCTCCCCTGCTTTGCACACTTCGTGCCAACGGGGTTCTATGCTGCAAAGACGCGGCTTTTCAAGTGGGCTGCCGTTCTCCGGCCTATCCCGCCCTCATGAAGCAACGACAGGTACTCGGCTGACTATTATGGAGTGCGGCGGCAAGCGGTGTCACGCGCGACGCCGCTTTGTTTGCGCGTGCCCTGCGCTCGTTACTCGGTCCGTGCAATGCGCGCGTTTGCAGGAGCGGCGGCGTTTTGTTATGATGTACGCATGGTAAGCAGGAACGTACAGTACGCCGTGTGTCACATTCTTGAAGGGATCGTGAAGCACTCCGATCCTGATAGGGTCGTATTGTTCGGGTCTGCGGCGCGCGCTTCGGAGGGGTGTGTCAATGACTTGGATTTTCTCGTGGTGGTGCCCGACTCTCAGTCACCCTCCGTCGTGATGGACACGCTGAACCTGAACATTCGTCACAAACCCATGCCCTGCGACTTCTTGGTCGCCACGCCCGCGATCCTCCGCAAGCACCGGGGTGACAAAGGCTCGGTCTATACAGCGGCACTGCGCGAAGGACGTGAAGTCTATGCCAAGTGACGCGACAAAGCCCCGTGTTGCCTTGTGGCTTCGCGATGCTGAAAGCGATCTGGCTTTAGGCTCTGTGAAGAAGACGAAAAGTATCCGCTACGAGCATCTTTGTTTCCACGCGCAGCAGGCGGCTGAGAAAGCGATCAAGGCTGTTATGTTGTCGCGCGGAGCCGATATTCCCCGGACACACGATCTGGCCTTTCTCGTTGATCTGTTGCCGCCAACTGTCAAACTGCCCCCCAGCCTCCTGCTGTTGCCCGTGCTGACAAAATATGCGGTACAACACCGCTATCCCGGTCAAGACCTGCCAGTGGATCGGCGAGACTACCTGAAGGCTATCGAGCTTGCTCAAGAAGCTGTGGCCTGGGCTGGGCATGTCGTTTCTGCGTGAGAAAGCAGAATCACGGCAGCGGCATCACGTATAGCGGCTGCTGATTTCGGACACGCCGGAACAGCCGACCTCATGGACGACCAGCTTGCTGTCGTACTTGAAAACGATCAGCTTTCCGTTCGCGTGCTTGAACCGTCCGACGTTGCAACTGTACAGGCGCTCGATCTCATTGCCATTCTCGGCGTTCACGATCACATACTTGTCGCCGTCCTGAAGCACGAGGAAACACTCTCCGAACCCGCACAACTCCCCGTTCCCGTAATTGCAGGCGTAACACCCGCCTACCTCTTGACTGCCCTCGTCAAACACGGTGTGTTTGTTCCCGACAAACTGCACGTCCGATATGGTCATGGCTCTTGCCCCTTTCAACACCGCAGGTTTTGTTCAAAGGGCGTCAACCGTGCGACGCGGTTGACGGCTTGTTATTATTCACCACTGTTAGTCGACAGAATGAATTCCCGTACGCTCTTTGCAGCCCAATTCGTATTTGATACTGTCGTCCTTGCACCGTACACTTCTTGAGAGCGCGACATATGCGGAAACAGAGATGCCATAGGACATTCAAGCTGAGCCTTAACAGATGATAAACGTGCAACCAAAAAGGCGGCTCATGCAAAATGGAACAACAAGGTTAATCGTCTGCCTTGTAACATGCGGTGTCTGGACAGGCTGTTTTTCCCCAAAGCCTTTTTGCGATGCGTTTGATCTGCAAGAAACGGCTCTTCATGAGCTGTTTGACGCGCCTGTCGCTTTTTGCAAGGCCAACCATAGATGGCCGATAAGTCGCGAAGAACTTCTGGCATTTGCGGGCGGAAACGAAAGGGTGGATTTCTCAAGTGAGCGCTACGAGACCCTCCAATTTCGAGAACTCAGCGACGGCGCATTCGAGATTGACTATGTGCTGGCGCCGCCTGGCATTGGCACGGGGACGGTCCGTTTCGGCCCTCATGTGTTGACGGCGTTACAAGATGTTCAATCCAAAGATCCCCAAACCGGCGCCCCGCCGAACCCCCATTCGCCTTCGGCTCAGGGGGCCGGAGGTCGCTGACGGTTCGGAACAACAATTTGTTATTAAGGTAAACCTATGCTCATTAGTCCCAAGTTGGCTCGACGTGTGGTTGACAAGACGATGAGTCTGTTCGTTCAGCACGAGTTAGGCCGGACCTGCGTTTATACGGCGCGAAATCTGTAAGGAGGAAGAGATGAAATCACAGCGGCTAAGCATGGTGCTGATCGCGGTGGCGGGGATGGCTGGCGCGCAGGAGCGTGCGGGGTGGACGCTCGTGTGGTCGGACGAGTTCGACAAGCCGGGGCTTCCCGATGCGGCGAAGTGGACGTACGAGAAGGGCTTCGTGCGCAACAAAGAGGCCCAGTACTACACGGAGGCGCGGAAAGAGAACGCGCGGGTGGAAGCGGGCAAGCTGATCATCGAGGGCCGCAAGGAGGCGTACACGGGCCCGGACGGCAAGGAGGCCCGCTATACGGCCGCGAGCATCACGACCGAAGGCACGTGCGAGCTGACGTACGGACGCGTCGAGGTCCGCGCGAAAATGCCGGGCGGGCGCGGCATGTGGCCTGCGATCTGGATGCTCGGCACGAACATCCGCACCGTCGGCTGGCCCAAATGCGGCGAGATCGACATCATGGAGTTTGTCGGGCATGAGCCTGAAACGGTGCACGCGAACGTGCACTGGTTCGGGATCGAAAAGGGCAAGCACGCCTCGCTGGGCGGCCAGCTGAAAAACCAGAAGCCGACGGACGATTTTCACGTGTACGCCGTGGAGTGGTTCGCGGACCGGATGGACTTCTATTACGACGAGAACAAGTATTTCAGCTATCCCGTCGAGAAAGCGGGCAAGGACGGTCAGAATCCGTTCCACAAGCCGCACTATCTGCTGATAAACCTGGCGATCGGAGGCAGCTGGGGCGGGAAGAAGGGCATTGACGACGCGCTCTTCCCGCAGCGCTACGTGATCGATCACGTCAGGATGTATAAGAAAAACTGAAGCCGGACTTTTTAAGCACGGCGTCCGGTTTCAATCGTAGGTGCGGAAGCGTTCGCGGAGGAGCTTGAGCGCGCCGGACAAACCGGCCGGCCAGAGGCGCGTGGGCGTGGCGGCCTCCACGGCTTTTTCGGCGCTGTCGGGAAGGTCCGCGAGGAAGTCGAAGCCGGTGAGGCGTTCGACCTCATCGATGGAGACGAGCGTTGTGCGGGCATAGGCGCGGCGGCGAATGTTCTGCGGCATGTAGACCGCAAAGGCGCGGATCGTTTTGCCCGATTGCGCCACGACGATTTGGTAGAAGGCGGTCGGGACATGAATGCCGGACGGCAGCCTTTTGTCGTTGGGCGTGAGCACGGCACCGGCAATGACCCAGACCGCGCCATAGCGGTCCGGCCAGAGTTCCGAGATCCGGAATTCGAGGTTGCACCAGGGGCCCTGGTTCAGGCCCGGCCGCTGCGGGCAGATGTTGGAGGTGAGGAAGGTCTGCTCCTGCGCCGCCGCGCCGTAGCGTGTGGCGATGGCCAGGTTCGGCGCCATGTGGCCGCGGTCGTAGCCGCTTTTCGCGTAGTCTTTGTGTTGCGGCGAGTTGCGCGCCGCGGGATCGGGCTTGAAACTGGAGGGCCGTGGCGGCAGGGTTGCGCCGTACACGGGGCGGGCCTGGTAGGCGACCCAGACGGGGTGCCGCAGCGAAGGCGAATACCCGGCAAGGAAACCGGTCTTGTTCAGCACGACGATGTCGTCGGGCGCGGGGCTGCCGGGGAGGCGCTTCGGCAGGCCGGCGCAGGCGAGCCTGTTTGTGGCGAGCGGCGCGGCCAGCGTGGCGGTCACATCAGCTCCGGTCAGGCCCAGCGCGTCGGTGGTGTCGGCGGCGGCGTTGCCGGCGCGCGTGATCCAATCCGCGAGGGCGAGCGGCATTCTCTGGGCGCGGGACTGCTGCCAGTGCCTCGGCTGGTGGACGAACCAGTCGCAGGCGGCGAGCGCGGCGATCAGGAAGAGGCCGAGCGTGCGAGACAGGCGTTTGAGGGGGCGGCGCATGGGCTTGGGCGTGCGGGGAAAGTTGCGGGGTCGGCGTTGAAAAGGGTCAGGGAGCCGTCAGAACGTACGCGTAACAGCGGCTCAAGGCGGAGCGGAAGGCTTCGGGCGTGCGGTTTTCGCGCTGCAGCGTGTTACGGCCCTGCTGGCCGAGCTCCATGGCGATATGCGGGGCTCTGCAGAGCTTGAGGATCCCGTCGGCAAGGGCTTCGGGTGTCGGCCGCGTGAGGACCGCGTTGTCGGACGAAAGCACGGCGCGGTTGGCGGGCGTGTCGGCGGCGACGATGGGGGTGCCCGAGTGCAGGTAGTCGAGCACTTTGATGGGTGCGGTGAGCCCGGCCCGGCGCGGGGAAACCAGGACATCGGAGATGGAGAGAAGGGCGGCAAGTTCGCCGGGAGGGACGCGGCCCGGAAAGGTGACGGCATGCTCGATCCCGGCTTTGGTGAGGGCGTTGCGCATTTTTGCTATTTCCGCGTCATCGCCGCCGACCACGACGAAACGGGTGAGGGAGGCGGCGCTCAGCACACGCGGCAGGGCATTGAAGAAGAGATCGAGCCCTTGGAAGCGGGTGAAGGAGCCGACGCAGGTGACGAGCTTCTGGTCGGGCTGTGTTCGGTAGCGCGCCTGGGCCAGGTTTCGTGCCGGGAGCGGCGCCGCTTCGGTGATGGCGGGGATGTCGGGGATCACGCAGGCGCGGCTGCGCCGGTTGAAGAGCGTGAGCAGGTCGACGACCGAGTTGTCGTTTCCGATGACCGCCTCGGCGTTTTTGAGGGCACGGCGCTCGAGCAGGCGGTAGAAGCCGAGGAAAAGGCGGCGCACCCCTTTGACGCACTCCTCGGTGTGCACGGTATGCCGCTCGAACACGCACGGGGTTTTGGTCAGCCGTCCGGTCAGCCAGGCGATAATGCCTCCGTCATCGATGCCGTGGATCAGGGCATACGGCTTGCGGCCTGCCAGATAGACGGCCTTGAAGAGGATCAGCGTGTCCAGGATGAAACGGCGCGCGGAGGGTCCTTCAGGCAAGCGTTCGCAGAAGGGGATGCGCGGCACCGTCAGAACGTTGACCCCCGCGGCGGGCAGCGGGGTGCCGGCCGGCACGGTGAGCAGGTCGACCGAGTGACCTGAAGCGACGAGCGCTTCAAGGATGTGGCGGGTCCGGTGACAGGCGCCTTCCCACGGGTAGTAGGGCTTGGAGGTGATGAAGAGAATGCGGGACATGGTGGTGTGGGGGACGCGGGGCTAGGGAAAACAGGGCAGGCGCACAGAGCGGGGCGATGCAGAGGTGGGGGTCACCAGTTGTCCGGCAATTCGATGCGGATGGTCCGGCTCTTCATGGCTTCGGCCTGTTCGGGTGTCGGGCCTTTGTTTTGAGAAAGCGGTTCGCCCCACAGGGTTCCGGGAGCGGAGATATAGGGCACGGTGATGAGTGCCGCACACGTGGGGCACTCCGTCTCCTGGCCGGCCATGTCGGCAGGAGCCTCAATCTCCTGATTGCAGGAGTCGCAGATAAAAGAAAGAAAGGCGGTTTCGTCAAGCTGATCGTCCATATTTCCTCCACACCGAATAAAGGCTCATCATAGTACGGAGAGGGGCGTCAACGCCAGCCCATTTTGTGTGAAAACAGGAATTGCAGAACCCCTCAGAATCTGCCATATTACCTGCATGACTGCGCGAGTACGCAGCACTTTCCGGCGTCATCGAGCGATGAGGGGACGGAATTCATGACATCCATTTGTTCCCGGCAAGACCATAAATCTTTGTACCGCCAGTTAATGGCGGGAATGTATGATGCGCTGTTGGTCACGGATCCGAACGGTCACCTGATCGAGCTCAATCCGCGCGCCACCGAGTATTTTTCATACAAGCCCGAAGAGGTGTGGGACAAGCCGGTGGCCATGCTCATCCCGGGGGTGACGGCGCAGATGGTCGGACGGATCCGCAAAGGGCTCGACGACTCGCGGCATATCATGCTGGACGCGAAGTGCCAGCGGCAGGACGGCTCGACGTTTGCGGCCGAAGTCACCATCAGTGTGATCGACCTGATCAACAGCGGCGACCTGGTGTTCACGGTCCGCAACACAGAGCGCCGCCGCAAGCAGTGGCAGGCGTTGCGCAGCATGGCCAATGCGTTTGAGAATGCGCAGAGCGCCTGTTTCGTGTGCGACCGTGACCGGACGTTCCGGGCCGTGAACCGCGCGTTCTTGGCGATGTTTGACTTGTGCGATGAAAATGCGGTTCTGGGGCACCCTTTTGAGGAGCTGATGCCCGACGAGCCGCTGCCCAGCTTCTTCGACCGCGCGTTGGCGGGCGAGCGGTTGACCTACCGGATTGCGGCGGATACCGACACGGATGAGCTGGCGGAGGTGGAGATCCAGATGGAGCCGGATTGCCACGGCAAGGATAAGGTTGCAGGGGTTGTGGGCTCAATCCTGCATGTGTGAGGCAGGCGTCTCCCCGAGATGTCCGCCGACGGCCCGGGAAACCGTGTCGGCTAATCCGGGATTTCAGAAAAGCGGGTTTTGATGAAAGAGAAGAGTTTGGCGGTCGTGTCGTTTGTTGTGTCGAAAGTGGAGGCGGGGCAGTCGCTTCAGGTTTTCCTCGCGCTCAAGTTGTCGATCTCCAAGCGCGCCGCGAAAAACATGCTGGACGACCGCGTCGTGTGGGTGAACCGCCGCTGCGTTTGGATGAGCCATCACGCGGTGCGCCAGGGCGACACGATCGAGGTGCCGTCCGCAAGCATGCCGAAGGCCGAGGCCGCGGTGCCCGCCGTCAAAATACGCGTGTTGGTCGAGGACGACCACTATCTGGTGGCCGACAAGCCCTCGGGCATGCTCGCGGTCGGCGTGGGGAGCGCGGAGGAGCTCCTGCGTGAACAGACGCGGCAGCCGTCGCTCAGGGCGGTGCACCGCCTTGACCGCGACACGACGGGGTGTTTGCTGCTGGCCAAGAGCGCGGCGGCGTTCGATGCGGCCGTGGCGCTTTTTAAAACGCGCCGCGTCTCCAAGATTTATCAGGCGATCGTGTATGGCAAGTATGACCGGTCCTCTTCCACCGTGAACCAGGAGCTGGACGGGGAGCGCGCGGTCAGCCACATCCAGCGGGAGGCGATCTCAAGCGATGCGAGTTTCCTGAAGGTTAAGATCGAGACCGGACGGACGCATCAGATCCGTCGCCATTTGGCCTCGATCCGGCACCCCGTGCTGGGCGACCGCGAGCACGGCGTGAAGTTTGCGCGTGACCCGCGGCTGCTGACCGTTCCCCGCCAAATGTTGCACGCCAGCGGTCTGGAGCTGCCGCATCCGATGCAGACGGGCAAGTCGCTCAAGGCGCACAGTCCGCTGCCCGCCGATTTCCGGCGCTGTCTCAAGCTGTTCGACATGGGCAAATAGCGTGACGGCCACGGACACCCGGTGACATGCTCAGCATCCGCACAGTTTGGGTCACGCGCCAGGCGGGAGGGCCGCCCTCTTTCGGGGTTTATCCTCCGCCTGCGGCCGGGGATGACGCCGCGGGCGAAACGCTGATCATCACCAATGACCCGCTGGCGTTCGAGGACCTGTTTCCAGCCGGCCAGGCCTGCGTGGCCGACGTGATGGACGTGCGCGCGTTTGCGCTCTCTCAACTGCCGGCCGAACGCGTTGAGCAACTGTTCGAAGGGCTTCCGCCTTCCGCCGAGGCGCTCTGGCAGCTCTGGCAGAGGATGGCGTCGCGCCTGGAGGCCTTCCCCCTGTGGGCGCTTGAAACCGTCGAGCTGCTGCTGCGTGACCTCGACGAGAAGGCCCTGGCCCGGCTGATCGGCGAGTTCGCGGCACGCGTGCGCGCTTCCGGTGTCGGCTGCGGCAACTGGACGGACTCCTTTAAGGCTGAGGCGTTCAGGAGCGAGAAGCGCGAGCTGCCTTCGCACGCCGACTGCACGCCGCTCAACGTGGAGCGCGTCGCCGCTCATCTGCTGCCCGGCGGCACCTTTGCCCGGCTCATGCCGGGGTACGAGTCGCGCCCGGGGCAAGTCGAGATGCTGCGGGCGGTGACGCGGGCGTTCAACGAGGGCCGGCACCTGATGGTCGAGGCCGGCACGGGCGTGGGCAAGAGCCTGGCTTATCTCATCCCGGCCGCGGCGTGGGCGCGGCTCAACGACGTGCCGGTCATCGTCAGCACCAACACCCGCAACTTGCAGTCGCAGCTCATCGAAAAAGACCTGCCGCTGGTGCGCGAAGCGGTGCGCGCCGACTTTGGGCAGGGCGACTCGGGCCTTTTGCGCGTGGCGTTGCTCAAGGGGCGGTCCAACTATGTGTGTCTGCGGCGGCTGGCCATTCTGCAAGAGCACAGCCAGTTCGAGCTGGAGCGCCCGGAGCTGCGCCTTTTCGCGGAGGCCGTGGCGTGGGCCGTACAGACGCCCGACGGCGACCTCGATTCGTTTGCGGGCGCGGGTCATGCGGATCCGGGGTTTCTCTCTAAACTGGCCTCGACCGGCGAGGAGTGCCCGGGCCGCGCCTGCCGGTATTGCCGGCGCTGTTTTCTGCAGAAGGCGCGGGCCAGGGCCGCCGCTGCGCACGTCGTGATCGCCAACCACGCGTTGGTTTTCTCGGAGCTGCAGGCACCGGGAAGCACGTTGCCCTCCTATGCCCAGATCGTGTTCGATGAGGCGCACAACCTTGAGGAGGCGGCCACCCGGCACTTGTCCACCGAGTTCACGCACGTGCGCCTGAACCAGATGCTGAGGCGGTTAAGCCGCGGCAAGGGCAAGCGCGCGGGCGGCGTGCTGGAGGTGCTGCGCAACCATCTCGAAAAGGGCGCCATCACGGCCGACGACGAGACGGCCCGGGCCCTGCGCCGGCAGATCCGCGTCATCAAGAGCGCGCTGGAGCACATGCAGGGTGCGGCCCGCCAGTTGTTTGAGACGCTCTACGGGGTGGTCGCTTCGAGTCAGTCTGCGACCCGCTTCCGGTGCGTGCCCTCCGAGGGCGCCGCGTTGGGCGAGGGCGCCGCCGCAGAGCCGGCTCAGGCGCGGCACATCTTCCGCAACGGCGCCTTTGTGCCGTGTGGGGCGGAGCTGGATGAAGCCGTTCTGGCGAAGGAGCGGATCGCGCTGAAATCGGCCCTTGCGGAGGCCGCCGGCCATCTGAATACGCTGGCTGAGGCGCTGCGGCAAAGCTCGGAGGGCGAGCTGGCCTTGTATGGCGACCAGGCGGCGAACGTCGAGGGCGCGGCCGCAACGCTGCGGATCTTTGCCATGGATATGGACTTCGTGCTGGGCGCATCCGACCCGGACCATGTCTTTTGGGCTGAACCTGCGGGGCGCAGCGAGCATACGGCGAAGCTTTTCGCGGCGCCGCTGAAGATTGCGGGCGCGCTGTCCGACTTGCTCTATCGGCAGAAAGCCTCGGTGGTTTTCTGCTCCGCGACGCTGAGAGTGGGCGGGTCGTTCGCTTACATCGGCAAGCGGCTGGGCATCGATCTGATCGAGCCGGAGCGCGTTTTCACATGTGTGGCGGAGAGCCCGTTCAACTATCTCACGCAGTGTGCGGCGCTGGCACCCACGTTCTTGCCCGAGCCCTCCGGGCCGACGGGAGGCGGGTATGCCGAGCAGCTCAGCGGGCTGATGCTCGATGTGTTCACCCGCACGCGGGGCAGGGCCATGGGGCTGTTTACCAGCTACGAGATGATGAACCAGGTGGCCCGTCTGCTGGAAGAGCCCTTGCGGGAGGCGGGCATCCGGCTGCTGGTTCACGGGGTCAACGGCACGCGTGACCAGATCACGCGGGCGTTCCGCGCGGGCGGCGCGCGCGTCTTGCTGGGAACACATTCGTTCTGGGAAGGCGTGGACGTGGCGGGCGAGGCTCTGAGCTGTGTGGTGATGGCGCGGTTGCCCTTCGCGGCGGTGGGCGACCCGATCATCGAGGCGCGGAGCGAGCAGATCGAGCAGGCGGGGGGCAGTCCGTTCCGGGAGTTTGCCTTGCCGCAAGCGGTGATCCGCTTCCGGCAAGGGTTCGGGCGGCTGATCCGCACGCGTGAGGACAGAGGTGTGGTGATTGTGGCTGACCCGCGTGTTGTGACCAAGAATTACGGCTCGACGTTCCGTCGCAGCCTGCCGTGCCCGCTGCAGAGCGTGGCTAGCCGCGACGATCTGTTGGCCCGCGTGGAGGCGCTTTTCGCTTAGAAAAGGATAGCCAGCGAGCGGTCGTTGAGCACGGCGGTGAGCGCTGTGAGATCAGACAGAAGGTTGTCGGATTCAGCGGCGAGCGCGCCGGTGACGCTGCGGGTGTCCACGAGCGTGTCGAGATGCGCGAGGAGCGGCAGGGGATCGATGTTCGGCAAGCCGGTCATGGGCGTTTCGCGGGGGTTCGGTTTGAGCAAAACGGCAACTCCCGACAGCAGAACGAGTCCCGCCGCAATGCGCGCGAGCGGCCGCACAAGGGTGTGCAGTCGGAATAAGACCGGGGCAGGCCGGGCGCCGGCGATGCGCGTGCAGGCGCGCGTGACACGGAGCGGGTTTACGCGGCCGAGTGGCGGCGCGGCCCGTCGCAGGGACTCTCCCAACGCGTCGGGGGCGCGGGGCGACTGCTTTCTGCGTAACTTCATTTCGGTACCCGTCCTTTCCCGTCCTTTTCCAGTGCTTGGGCGAGTGTGGCCCGCGCGCGATGCAACAGCACGCGCACATGCACAGCGGTGCGATGGGTCACCGCGGCGATTTCTGCGGCATCCAGATCTTCGCCATATCTCAGCCAGAGCAGCTCATAACCCGTCGCCGACACGTGTGTCCGGGCGAACATCCAAAGGTCAGCTTCCGCGCCCGCGCCCGGCGAACGCTGGTCTGCCGCCACATTGTCCGCCTCTTCAAGCGCAACCGTGGACTTGCGTGCGCGGTGCCAATTCAGCATCACGCGCCGAGCGACCGTCAGCGCCCACGGCAGGAAAGGCCGCTGCGGGTTATAGGCGTCCGCTTTGCGGTAGAGGCGCAGGCACGTCTCCTGATACACATCGTCGCGGTCTGCTTCGGGCACGCCGAGCTGCGCGAAAAACCGTTCCAGCCGAGGCTCCAGCGCCTCCGCAATGGCGCGGAAGGCGTCGGCATTTCCGGCGGCCACCGCCTGCATGGCCTGCCGCAGCCGGTCGTCGCTCTGTTCAATCGCATCCACGTGTTGAAGTTAGGCGGGCGCGCTTTCAGTCCGGAGTCAGTTCGTTGCCGCGGCGGGCGCGGGGGCGTTTGTAGCCGCAGCCGCTTTTGCGGCCCTGCGTGCCTCGCGCTGGCGCATGGCCGTTTCCAGAACGGCTTTGGGGAGGGACAGCGTCACGCCGACTGTGCTCCCCTGGCAGTTGACCCTGACGAGCGAGGCCAGCGTGGCCGACTCCGGCGCTTCGGCGGAGCGCAGCAGGGTGATCGCCTGAATGCCCAAGAGGGTCTGTTGGATCTGCTGGGCCGTCTCGTCCGATGCGGCGGTCACCGACAGCGACGCGCTCAGCGACTCGACGCCGGATGCGCGCACGCGCAGGTCCAGCGACCGGGCCTGCTTGAGAGCCTGCGCTTTGGGTTGGGCTCCGACGATGGAGGACACGTCGGCGGCGTGCACGGTCAGCAGTTCCTGGCCGGACCGTTCGAGCGCGGAGGCAAAGTCCGAGCCGGGGGCGAGGCCCGCTTTCGCGCCCGCGAGCACGTCAAGCGCGTCCGTGAGGGCGGGTTGCGAATTCGAGAGCAGGGCGAGCCCGGGGGTTGCGAACGACAGGTACTTCTGCTGGCTGTCCTTCCAGCCGAGGATTGTGAACCGGCCGTGCTGAGCGGAGGTGAAGTTCTTGCCGCCTGCGAGGATCGTGCTGAGGCGCTGCGTGTCGAAGGCGCCGTAGACGTAAGCGACGCCGCCTTTTTCCGCGTTGCCGTTGCCCGCGATGACGAGTTGCTCGATGTCTTTGAGCAGGTCGATGCCGAACAGGGCTTTGATCGCCGCGAGTTTGTTCTGCGCCTCCTGCCGTTTGTCCGGGTCGATCAGGCCCGCCGCCTCCTGTAACAGGGGGGAGGCCTGTGCGGCTTTGAGGTCGAGGCTGAGCACCCATTGGGTGCCGGCGGGGAAGTCTTTAAGGTCGGCGGCGTGTGCCTGAAAGGCGTGAGCGCAGAAGAGCGCGCCGGCTGCCCACAGGATCATCGGACGGGTCATGGAATCCTCCTTTTCCGGACGGGTCGCGCCACACCGTGGTCCGCACCGCGCGGCACCCTTCTTTGTGTGACACCCGGTAGTACACGCGGGAAGGGATGACCGTTACACGCGCTGATGAAAAACAGGCGTCGCGAAAGAAGGCGCGGACTCGGGGGCGGTCAGGGCTCCAGAAGCTTGATCTCGACTTTGCGGAAGTCGACCGGCGCGCTCTCGGACTGGAGGGAGATCGTGCCGCCTTCGATCAGCACCTTGCCTCCGTTGGCATCGGCCAGCCGCTTGGCGTCACCGTCCTTGAGGTCGTACTGCGGGCTCTCGTAAGCCAGCACCGGCTCTCCTTCGATGCGGTGGATGATGCCTTTGCTGCCGCGCGCCTCGATCTCAACGGTGACCCACTGGTCGCCGTGGTAGGTTTTTGATTTCGAGTTGAGCACGTGGGGCGTATAGAGTTTCCCGTCCTTCTCGACATGGGTCCCGGGCGTGCACAAGTTGGCCGTCGTACGGCTGCCCGAGCCCAGGCCGCCCAGGAACTGCACTTCGATGGAAACCGGGAAGTCTTGCCCGACCCGCATGGATTCGGGCGTTTGGCCATGGACCATCGCGCCGCTGTTGCGCTTGGCCCAGCCGGGGCCGTCGGGAAGCTGCTCGCCGACGAAGCGGTATTCGACGCGCAAGAGATAGTTGGTGAAGGGGGCCTTGTAGAAAAGGTGCCCGAAGCGGTTTTTAAAAGCTCCGTCATAACCGTCGTAGCGCACTTTGATGAGGCCGTCTTCAACGCGGTAGGTGTTGGCGAAATTCTCCCCCGCAGGGTGGCCTTTGATTTTCGGCGTCCATCCGTCGAGGTTTTTGCCGTTGAACAGGGCGACCCAACCGGTTTCGGCGGCGGCGCAGAAAGCCAGTGCTGCGGTGCATGCGAAGAGCGCAGGGTTAATCAGTCTCATGCCATTTCCTCCATGCCCGCAACTGTACACTTTTTTTGCGGAAAGAACAACCCGGCCGTGTGATTTCGACGCTTAGTTCCGTGTGGTTTTGTCATTTTCAAGCGATGATTTAGATTGCCGAACGCAACGGGGTTCGGGTAGATTTTGAAAGCGATTTTTAAAGGATACAAAAAGGAATCGCGTCATGTGTGGAATCGTGGGGTACGTCGGCAAGAGGAACGCCTGTGATATTTTGGTCAGCGGCTTGAGGCGGCTGGAGTACAGGGGGTACGATTCGGCGGGAGTCGCGCTGCAAGCGGGCGGCCTCCTGACGGTTGTGAAGCAGACCGGCAAGATCGCCTCGCTGGAAAAGCGCCTTGCGGAAACCTTGCCTGCCGAGGTGCGTGAGCAGGCCCACCTCGGCATTGCGCACACGCGCTGGGCCACGCACGGACTGCCGACGGAGGTCAACGCGCACCCGCATGTCGCGGACGGCGGACAGCTCGCCCTGGTCCACAACGGGATCATCGAGAACTACGCGTCGCTGAAGCGTCAGCTTGAGGCGCGCGGGTGCGTGTTCGTTTCGCAGACGGACACGGAGGTGCTGGCGCATCTGGTCAGCACCTTCGACGAAGGCGACCTGCTGTCCGCCGTGTCGCAGGCCAGTATTACGCCCCGCGCTCTGACACAGAGTGACGGAGGTTTGACACAGATGGGGCGGAAGGGATGGGGGTCCGGGGGAAGGGTTGCAAGGGGCTTGCAGGCGGACTTCACGCCTCGTTAAATGACACGCTGACCGACGCCGCCAATGTCAATGTCCCCCAGTTCGGGAATTGACTATCAACGAACTGAGACGGAGAGGTGGCGTACGAACCTTCCGGTATTAGCAGGGATGAAGATTTTGTGTATTCCGCCAATCCACTCTCGACGTTAATAGGGGAGAAGTAATTTGTCGCGCTCTCGCTTATCGAGCCGAACCAGAAAGCTTTCAGTAAAAATTTGTGGGCGGAAGTCGAGTACGCGAATGAAACCTGCCCAAGCATCAGGTGCATCCAGTAATAGTAGTTGTAGCCTCGGGTGTCCTTCCCCAAGTACGTTACCGTGTGAAAGATCACGCCGTTCACGTCCGGGGCGGGAAGATCTAGAGTGAACGCGCCATAGGCCGTCCGCGTTCCCTGCACAGACAGCGAGCCTGCCACGTTGCCGGCCGCTATCCCCCAGTTTGGTTCTGCGTCGTGCTGATAGTTGGCCGACAGCGTGAACGCGACCGATCCATCGCGTACGAGAGCGAACACGGGCTTGTTGTCGGCATCAAAAACGGGCTTGCCCAAGTGGTTGAAAAGTCTTTTTACAGCAGCCATGACCAGAACCTCAGAATTGTATCACCACGCCCTGCAACCAGCCTCTGACGCCCGAACCGTTCGTGCAATAGGCGTAGTAATTTCCGGGAGCGGCCGCGTCATTGACCAACTGCAGTTTGCCGGATGACTTTTCTATGGAGTTCTGCACTTCCACGGACCCCACGGGGATCTCGTCGCCGTAGCCCGCGCCGCAGAGAACCTGGGCGAGCTTGGCCTTGAGCGCGGGCGGAGAGCCGGACATGTACGGAATCACCATCTCGCGGAGCTGGACGGTCTGCGCGGCGGCGTTTCCGGCCGCGGCGAAGGCGACGGAGGCGGGATCGATGTCCACAAGGTGGACGCGTTCCCCGGCGTCGGCGGCCTCGACTGCGAAGCGCTGGCGCAGGCAAGGCGGGATGCCCGATGCGGCGTTGTCGTTCGGGGTTTTGTCCGCGCCCTCGATCTGGTTGCCGTCCGTAGCATCGCCGTTCGCGCGGCCCGTGTTCAGGCGCGAGAAACGGCGTCCACGCGCGGCCCGGAAGACGGCCAGCAAAGTATCGGCCTGCAACCTGCCGCACGTTCCCACGCGCACCGTGGTGGTTCCTGTGGCCACGTCAACCGTCACGTCCTGAACCACCGCCTGCATGGTCTCCCATTCGGCCAGGCCCCCGGTGCAGGAAAGCAGCATTCCGGGCAGCACGTCGAACATCGCCCGCCGCTGGTGAAACGTCACCTGCCCGTCGTAGTGCAGGCGGTTCCACGAGGCCATGAGAGAGGAGGCGAGATTGGACGGGACGGGCTCCGCCTCCACCCACTCTGACAGCTTGCGGTAGGTCTTCGTCTCGGCATCGGTGGACACGGTGCTGAACGTCAGGTCTTTGGTCCCCTTCTCAAGGACGCTCCCCGTGTCGTCGGCATAGGTCGTGTAGGCGATGCGCACCTTGAAGGTGTCGCTCTCGCTGTGCTCGCCCGTCCACTTGGGCAGCGCCCCGCTCAGGAGCCTGGCCGGGTAAGCATTCGCGCTGTCTGGCCGCGTCACGTCGACCACAGACCAATCGTCAATCGGGATCTGGTTGAGTATCGGGAGCAACTCCACCAACGCCGCCTTGCCGGTCGCTGTCGTCCAGTCTTCCGGGTACTCCTCGACCTCGACCTCCTGAGAAATGAACACCGTGCGCGAGCCCTCGAGGTCGTAGACGAGCGAGACTCGCCGGAAGCTTTCCACATCTCCCGCCGTGTCCACGAACCGGCTCTTGACCTGTTTGCCGTCATACTCTCCCGTCCAGCGGTACGTGATCATGATGCCCGGAACGACGAGGTCATAGCGCGGATCGAAACGAGCGCCGTCCGCGTCCTGACCGATCAGCTCCTTGGTCACGGCCGGCATATTGGCCGGGGCCGTGACGTTGAGGGCCGGGACGTACGAGCCAGAGACCTGGTGGTCGTAGTCGAACCACAGCACGTAATCCGGCGTGTAGCTCAGCATCGCGGTCACGGCGTCCCACACCTTGATGTTGTCACGCTCGTCGAGCGGCACCGTGACGCCCGAGGCGATGGTGCCGATGTCGATGGGCACGCCGCGCGAGACGGCATAGGATGCGGCGTGGTTGATCACGCCGCCCGACGCCAGACGGAAGCCGTTGTTGTCCTCGCCCAAAACGACGGTGGGCTCGTAGGCCGTGCCCGTGGTCCCGTCCGCTTTGGTGTACGTCCACTCCTGAGAGTAGTCGCAACGCTGGAGCGCATAGGCCGGACCATAGGCCGTGTAGGTGACCGACTGAGAGCCGCCGCCGACCGCGACACGCGGAATCCCCTCCACCCAGCCGACAAACACGCACCGGTCCGTGGTGACCTCGCCGTCGACCGTGCGCATGATCAAGGCCACCTTGGTCAGGTGAGGCCACTGCGCGACCGCCAGCCAGCTTTTCGACTGGGCGAACGTGAGCGTGTCCACGCCGTTGGCTTTGTACGACGGGGCGCAATACGTGATCCCGACCGAGGCCAGCGTTACGGGAGCCTCCGCGTTCTTTTTGATGAGGTAAGAGACCGTTGCCATGGTGTGCTCCTATTGCGCCTGCGACGGGTTGTTCCGGATCGCCTCGCGCATCTTCTCCATTTCCGCACGCAGGTCAGAATAGAAGACCGTCGAGTCGCGGCGAAAATCCTGCAACGCCTTGAGGGCCGCATCGCGCTCTTTCTTCTCTTTAGCCGCATCGCCCTTGCCCGTCTCTCCGACGCGCCGCACGTCAGCCTGCTCCCGCTGAAGGTTCTGGCTCAGCTCGCCGTCCCGCTCGCGGCGGTCGCGCATCGAAATCTCTCCGTCGCGCAGCTTGCGCTGAAGCCGCGCCTGCTCGGCCTGCACGTCGCGGGAGAGCTCGGCCCCCGACATGGACGCGTTGACCTGCCCGGTCCGCTGCCGCGTGACGAGCGCGTCGCGGGACATGCGGTTGACCTCGGCCTTCTCGCCGAGCGTGAACAGGTTTCGCTCGGCGGCGTCGCGGGTTTCCGTCGCAGCCGTGAGCTTCGCGGCGACCGACTCCATGGCCGCGGCGATGCGGGCCAGATCCTTCTCGCCCCTTTCCGCCGCGTCCTGCTTCCCTTTAGGCGTCCAAGCCGCCTCGATGTCGCGCGTCGTCTTTGCGTTGCGCGCCGCGTATTCGGCACCCAAGGTGCTGAACCTGTCCTGAAGCTCCTTGACCGTCTCCTCGGCCGCCCGCTTAGTGGCCTCCTGCGTCGCGCCCTCGCCTCTGATATTGGCGAGCTCGCGGTCGGCCTTGCGCAGCGCGGCGGCGTCAGTGACGGAAGAGCGGCGGGCGGCGAAGTCCAGATCGACGCGGCGGCGGCCGAAGGCGTCGCCCGGATCTAGCGCGGCCTGCGCCTCGGCCTGCGCCAGCTCCAGCTTGGCGAGGTCGGCGGCGAGGCGGGCATCATCCTTGGCCGACTCGGCGTCGGAAAGGCGCTTGCGGGCGTCCTCGGCGGAGGAGATCGAGCGCTGCAGCTCGTCGTAGGCGCGGGCCAGCGAACGGACGGACGCCTCCTGGTTGCCGATTGTGGTGTCGAACCTGCCGCGCGCGAGCGACGCGCTGGACTCGCGCACCGCGTCTATCGCTTTCTTCCAGGCGGCGAAGGCGGCGAGGGCCAGACCGACCGGGCCGAGCGCCGCGTTGAGCGAGGGGAACTGCCCGGCCAGATTCTTGACGGCCTGGCCGACGCCCATGACACCGCCCTGCGTGACGGCCGTGGCCGCGTTGATGGCCGCGAAGGACTTCTCCGTCGAGCCGGCGGCGGCCCGCGTGGTGTCGGACATGGCCTTCGACGCCTTGCCGATCTCGGCGACATCGTCTGCAGCCTGTTTCGAGCCGCTGCCGTCGAACAGGGAGCGGATGCGCATGATGAGGGACATCTCGTTGTCAGCCATTTGCGGGGGCCTTTCTGGCGCGCAGGTTCCGCAGCCGCATGACGGCGAGACCCAGCACGACGTTGGATGGAGGGAGGACGGCGGGATCGGGTTTGATCGGCTTGGTGCGCTTGACCAGCCAGAACATGACCTTGCCCAGGTACTCGCTTTTCTTGGGCTTCATGACGAGGGCGGCCTTGTCCTTGCCCTTGAAGACCACGAGGCGCAGGTCGGGGAACTCGCGCGGGGAGCGGCCGTAGGCCTCGCCTGCGGCGGGGATTGCGAGGGCCTTGGCGTTGACCGGCTTGATGCCGTCCGGTGCGCCCGCGTAGCGCAGTCGCGCGCCCTGGTGCGTGACGGAGACGGTCATGCCGTCCGCGTCGGCGGCGAAGGTGACGCTCTCGGCGGCCTTGCGCCAGAAGTGCGAGCGACGGCCTCCGGCCGGGTAGGCGTGGGCGTTGGAGGCGTCGCGCTGGCGGAGGTGGCGCTGCACGAGGCGGGCGACCTCGGCGGCCATGGCGGAGGACTCGGCCCGCGTGACGGGGCCTGCGGCGTCAAGGAACTGCCGGGCGTCGGGTGATTCGATTGTGACTGTCAGGCTCATAGGAAAACTTTCAACGTTCAACGCTCAACGCTCAATTTTAAAGCTGGGTCAGGACGCCGTCGCGGATGTCGGCCTCGGGGAACTGGGCGAGGATCGCGGCGGCGAGATCCGGGGAGCCTTCGGGGAGCGTGGCGACGAGGGGGTTGTTTTCGCCGAGGTCGGCGGGGGCGGCGGTCTCGCCGGGCCGGATCAGGCCGTAGGCCTCGCAGGTCTCGCGGTCCACGTCCTCGACCTCGCGCTTGCTGCCCCACGCGAACGGCGGGTACGGGTATCCGAAGACCGACAGGCGCGCCCAGCCGGGATCGGAACGCAGCGCCACGAAGTCGGAACCGAACGGGCCGGGCAGGCCCGCAGCCTTCCACCGCGCCGCCCACCAGCCGTCGCCGCGCGGCTCGTCGGCATACGACGGAAGCAGCCGCTGGCCGGGGAACTCGTCGAGCACGGCCGGGTCGTTCATCTGCTTCGCGTGGCCGAAGTTTCGGGCGAAGCTCACCGGGTAGTCGAGCTGCATGCGGATGCGCTGCTCGCTGCGCAGATCCTTGACGGTGTTCTCGTCGGCCGGGTCGGGCCGGTAGCCGAGCTGCTCCAGGTGGGCGCGCAGCAGCATGCGGGCGCGGGCCTCGTTCATGTACTGGCCGGGCTCGCGCGGGCTGCCGTCCGGGTTGCGCTCGGGGTCGAGGATCATGCCGATGATGTTGTCGAGAACCGTCAGGTGGCGGGAGGATTCCACGCGGGCGGAGAAAACGGCGCGCTTGCGGATGAGCGGGTCGAGGTCCATCAGCTCCTGCGCGGAAAGCGAGGTCGGCAGCAGGTCGCGGAGGGCGCGGTCCTGCAAGGCCTCTTCAAAGGTCGCGGGCGTCAGGATTATGGAGGGGAGGGACATGGGGGGATGTTAATGGTTAACAGTTAGTGGTTGAGAGTTGGGAGCGGGGCGCGCGGCGGTCCGCGCGCGCCGCTCGGGGTCACTTGGTCGCGGTGTCGGAGCAGTCGGCGCAAGCGGCGGCCGTCGCGGCGGCAGCCGTCGCTGCGGAGCTTGATGTTGCGGCGGAGATCACCTTGTCGGCCGCTTTGGATATTGCTGAACCGGCGACGGACGCGGCCGCCTCGATGGCCTTGTCGCCGATGGGCAGCGTGCTGACCGGCGTCGTGTTGCCGGAGGCGATGCTGTCGGTGCCGCCTTCGACCTGCTGGTCCTGCGCCAGAATGTTGAGCGTGCGCGGGTAGGCGTTCTCGCTCATGCTCTCGGGGTCGTTGAGGTTGATCGTGATGTTGACGGTGTCGGCGTCGATCTGCTGGCATCGGGTGCGCGTGAGGCAGCCGGACAGGATCAGCGCGGGGAGCAGGAGCAGCAGGAGGAGGCCCGCGCCTCGCGCCGGCCTGTCGAGTCGCATGCGGCGGACGGCGACGTAGGCGGCGAGGCCGCCCGTGGCGAGCGAGCCGAGGCCGGTGCCGAGCAGCGGCAGGTTGTCGGTGATCCATTTGAGGTCGCCGAAGACGGCGAGGATGCCGGAGGCCGCCGCGACAAGGATGCCGATGGCGGTTGCGATGCTGCGGCCGATGCCGAGCGCCCTGGTTTCGGTTGAGTCTTTAGGTGTGATGTCCATGATCGTGTCTCCTCTGTGCGTTTAAGTTCCCGCGCCGTGAGATGGCGCGGCGCGGGCCGGCTGCGCCCCACCCGGAGCGGGCCGGAAAGGGAAGAAGTGCGTCAGTGCGTTGTTGCCTTACTTGCGGGGGACTTGTGCTTCGTGATGATGTCCTCGACCGCCTTCTTTGTCGGTTTGGACTTGATCGTTTCGAGGTCGGCAAGGATGGCCCGCTTCTCGGCTTCTTTATCATCGAGTTTCTTCTGCCACCCGTTGACCGCCTTTTTGCCGAGCACGTTTTTCGCGGGCCGGTTCGTGACAACCCATTCGCTCGCCCCGTTGGTCCAGCGCGTGACCAGTCGGCCCTCATGATCGGCGCTGTGCGAGACCACACGCGGACGGGAAACGATGCGTTCGAGCGCGGCCTTGCGCTCGGGCGTCAGCCACACTTCAACAGGCGCGGATGCCGCATGTGCGAGGGACGCGACGGACAGGAAGGACGCGATTATCAGGCTCTTCACGGGGTGCCTCCGATTGAGTTGGTGACGATGGATTGGAGAAAGCCGGACTCATACGACTTGATGATCTCGTTTGTTATCGAGCCTACCTCGTTCGTGACGGAGACAGAGCCGGTGAAAGGCGTGTTGGTCACGCCGTTACAGATGAGCCGCAGGCCGTTGATGCGCAGGGGATTTTGCGGAGCGCCGAATTTCAGGAACTTGTGTGTTCGGAGAACGACCGGCCCGGCGGCGGCGGGGCGCTGCACGGCGATGTCGTAGCAGGCGTAGCCGAGCACGTTGGTCGTGGCGTTGTTGGTGGACGTGGAGCCGGGCACCCAAAACACGTCTCCCGCGCCGAGGTCGAACTTCCACAGGGTTTCTGGCTGGGCGTCCAGCTCTCTCGTGTAGTGAGTGAAGTAGTGATGCACGCCGTTTGTTTCCAGCGTCTCATGGATGACATACCCTTCCACGTTCTCATAGCCGGGGTCGCTGTCGCTGTCCGCCGCGATGTAGAGCCTGCCCGTGAAGTCGTTGGTTCGTGCGGCGGCGTCGTACAGTCGCCCCAGCGCGTTTGTCAGCCCGTCGTTGGCGGCGGCTATGATGTTGGAGGATTGCGCGATGGTCGCCTGCGCTGCGGCGAGGCGCTGGCCCTCGGCGATGGTGCCGGTCGGGTCGCGCAGCGTTCCGCCCGGAAGGCCCATGACGTGCGTGCGCCGCCACGCCTTGACCGTCTGCACGTCGGAGGTCTGCGCGTGCGACAGCGCGGCCAGAAGGCAAAGGATAGAGGACAGTATGAGGTTCGTGCGCTTCATGGGGTTTCCGCCTGAATACGGTAGGAATAGTCCTGATCTAGCGTGAACATCGGATAATAGAAAGTGCCCGAAACTCCGGTGAGGCCCATAGCGATCCGCTCCCATTCCGCGCCGGGGACGGCGGCACGCCGGTAGATCGAATACGAGGCGTCCGCCTGTCCGCCCAGCCACGAAAAGTGTACGCCGTTTGGCTGCTCGATAGGCGTGTTCAACCGCAGGCGGGCTTGCTTTTCGTTCGTTGACGGATAAGCACGATAGGCCAGTGCCAGCGCAGCGACCGCGAAGAGAACTTTGTTCAGCGTTATTTTCATTGAGGCACCTCGTTCGTCACGGACATGAGCGCCCCGCATTCGTAATGAAACACGCGCCCGTCCTCGGTGATGTCCCCCGTAAATCCGACGTTGCCGTTGATCGAGAATCCGCCGATCACGTCGAACAGCCCGCCGACGACTCCGCCGCCAAGAATCTCGCAGAACGCAAGGAAATAGGCGGTGTCGTAGGCGCTCGGCATCCAGACTGTCGAGCGGTAGACGGTCTCGTAAAAGACGTAGTTGACGGTGGTGTCTGAATATTCCGCCGTGCTCTGGTATTCGGCAAACTCCCAAGTCGAGGTCGCGTTGAGGTTCGAGCGGTACTTGATCGCGGGCGTGGCGTTCATGGCCTCGCTGTAGGCGTGCCAGATGTAGTGACCGGTATGCGCCGTGCCGAGGATGTTGGATGATCCCGCCGCGCCGAATTGAAGGTAGACGATCTGCGCGGAGGCGTTCGTGCTGACCTCCGCCGCTCCCGCGAAACTCACGGTATAGCCCGTGACATACCCGAATCCGATGGAGCCGGTGAGCGCTGAGACGATCTGATTGACGACGTTGGAAGCGGAGGCGGTCGCGTCTGTCACGGCCTGCGCGGCGGCGGCGTTAGCCGATGACTGCGCCTCCGCCTGCGCGATCTCCGTGAGGCCCGCCGCGTATCCTTCCGGCACGATGCTGCCATGCTGGTCAACCATGAGGTACTGCGCTGACGGCCAGTTGGTGACGCTGGCGTTGGCGTGGCACAGGAAGCCGAGCAGCAGCAGGATGAACAGGGAGAAGCAGAGCAGGGTGGATGTCAAAAGTTTCATGGCGTGCCTCACGGGGTGTTGGTGTACGCGACCAGCCAGTGCCAGCCGTTTGAGAAGACCGATTTCCAAACAAGATTGGTGAATGAGTCTGCGTGCAGCTCCTTGACCTCTGCCACATGCTGCGTGGTGGCCACGAGTTCGCCCGCCTGATAGATCGCGTCGGCGTACAGCGGTAGCCGCACAACGGGCATGCCGCCGAGGGTCGCGCCCCAGCCTGTGGCCTGCGGATTGGTGACGTAGTTCGTGACTTGGTTGGGGGTAATGTCTGCAAATATATCGGCTCCGATTGTGGGAGCGTCATTGTCGAAGTAGAGAGAGGCCAACACACCGCAACTATAAAACGCAAGAGTTCCAACTGTCTGCACCTGCGGCAACGAAACAGAGGCCAGCGATGCGCAACCAGCAAACGCATAATCTCCGGCCGTCTGCGCCTGCGGCAACGAAACAGAGGTCAACCCGCCGCAACTCATAAACGCATAATCTCCGACCGTCTGCACCTGCGGCAGAGAAACATAGGGCAACCCGCGGCAACCAGTAAACGCATAATCTCCGACCGTCACAACATTACCCGCGCCGCCGATTGACGTGACACCGTTTTCGTTAAACGCATTTGCGCCAATCTCCGTTACCGGCCAGCCGTTGATGTAGTCGGGAATCACAACGTCTGTCCCGCCGCCGATGTCGTAGCCCGTGATCGTGATCGCGCCTGAATTGGTGATGAAGGTGAACCAGC